>QHXU01000291.1:2737-7545 GCA_003223065.1 Acidobacteriota bacterium
CCGTGCTGACGCTCGCGCTCGGAATTGGCGCCAATACCTCGATCTTCAGTGTGGTGGACGCGGTGCTGTTGCGCCCGCTGCCGTACCAGGATTCCGGACGGCTGGTGATGGTATGGGACCAACTCCTCAAGCTCGGTGTCGACCGGCTGCCGGTCAATTCCCAGAGTTTCAAGGAGTATAGTTCGCAGCACAGGATCTTCGACGCGGCGGCCGCGTTCGCACCGCAGGACCGAAATCTCGCGGGCGACGCCGACGCCGAACGGGTGACTACGATGGCTGCCGGCGCCAGCCTGTTTTCCATTCTCGGCGCTGCGCCGGTTCTGGGCCGGAGTTTCACAGCGGAAGAGAACGAGCCAGGACACGAAATGGTGGCAATCCTGAGTTATGCCCTGTTCGTGCGCCGGTATGGCGGCGATCGCGGCATCATTGGCCGGTCCATTCGGCTGGACGATCGCAGCTATGCTGTTGTGGGTGTTATGCCGCCCGAGTTCGAGTTCAGCCTGGGAGCCGGCGGCGTCGATGTGTGGACTCCTCTTCCGATCACCAATGATCCACGATGGGCCACACTGCGGATGATCGCCCGCTTGCGGCCGGCGGTTTCCGTCGAGGCGGCGCAGGCCGCGATGACCGCCGTCGCGAAGCATTACGAGGAAACGGTTCACCCATACCGCGGACCGAATGGTGAAGATCCCGGCTTTCAGGTAAGGGTCGTCTCGCTTCGCGAGCAATTGCTGGGCGAGTTTCGCAACGCGACGCTGATTCTGCTTTGCGCGGTGGCGGCGGTGCTCCTGATCGCTTGCGCGAACGTCGCCAATCTCCTGCTGGCGCGCGCGGTGTCCCGGGAACGGGAAATCGCGGTCCGCCGCGCGCTCGGCGCTTCGGACGGCCGCCTCATGCGCCAGTGGGCGACTGAAGCCGCCACGCTGGCGATCCTGGGCGCCATCTGTGGTTCGCTCGCGGCGATATGGGGCGTGCGAGCGCTCACCGCGCTAAGCCCCGCTGCATTTCCCGCAGCCGCAAAAATCAGCATTGACGGCCGGGCGCTGGCATTTACGCTGGCGACTTCCGCGATCGTTTGCGTGCTTTTCGGTCTCGCGCCGTCTCTCGCGGCTTCTCGAATTCACTGGACGCTTCGCGGTTCGCGTCCCAAGCGGCGCGCTGCGGCGGCACTGGTGACCTCCGAGGTCGGTCTGGCAATGATGCTCGTGGTCGCAGCCGGGCTGCTGATCAAGAGCTTCACGCGTTTGAGTCACGTGAACCCCGGATTCAACCCGGATCATTTGCTCACAATGCAGATCCAGCTTCCGCCGCAACGCTATTCGGAGCCGCACCGGCGTGTTGCCTTTTTCTCGACGCTTGGCGAGCGCCTGGCCGCGCTGCCAGGCGTGATCTCTGTTGGCGCCGTCAGCCGCCTCCCTGTTCTGGGCGGCGGATTCAACGCGCGCGGAGGCAACCCATTCAGCATCGAGGGCCGGGCATGGGATCCCAACAGCCCCGTTCGACAAATCGCGCACACGCAGGTCGCCGATCCCGATTACTTCCGGACGCTGCGGATTCCATTAATCGTGGGGCGCGTCTTCAGCACCGCTGATACCGCCAGCGCGCCGCGGGTGGCGGTGGTGAACGAAACCCTGGCGCGCGGATTTTTTCCGCACGGCTCCCTCGGCCAGCATATCCTTCTCGGCGCTCCACATCCGCGAGCGCGCTGGCTGACGATCGTGGGCGTGGTCGGCGACGTGAAGACGGCCGCCCTCGATCAGGATACTGTACCGCAGTTCTACACTCCTCACGCGCAGGACCCGTCGGGCTCAATGGCTGTTGTGATACGAACGTCGGCAGAGCCTGTGGCGATGGGCCGGAGGGCCGCCGCAATTGTGCACACGCTCGATCCCGATCAACCTGTTTACGATGTCAAAACGATGGACCAACGCGTGGCCCAGAGTATCGGCCAGCCGCGCTTCGAGACGCTGCTGGTGGCTTTCTTCGCCGCCGCGGCGCTGTTCCTGGCAGCGGTCGGCATCTTCGGCGTGGTCGCCCATTCAACCGAGCAGCGAACTCAGGAGATCGGCATCCGGATGGCTCTGGGGGCGGATGCTCGGCGCGTGCTCTGGCGGGTGATGCTCGATGGGCTGCGGCCGGTGCTTATAGGAGTCGCCGCCGGGACGGGCGCCGGCCTGGCTCTCGGGCAGATGCTCACGAGTGTGCTCTTCCAGGTGACTGCGACCGACCCCGCGATCTTCGCCCTCGCCGCAGTGGTGCTGACGATTGTGGCCGTAGCGGCCTGCATGGCTCCCGCGCGCAAAGCCACGCGAGTCGATCCGATGATCGCCCTACGCGCGGAATAAAGTGGACCTGCTCCTGGTATAGTGTGCTTAGATGTCTCTGGTCCCGTCAACGACAGCGCCGGATGTATTTGACGAATCCGCCCTGGTCGCCAAGGCGCGGGCTGGAGATGCGCAAGCGTTTACCGAACTGGTGAACCGCTACGAGCGCAAGATCTACCGCCTCGCTAAGCATATTACTCAGAACGATGAAGACGCCGAGGATGTCCTGCAAGAGGCGTTCCTAAAGGCCTACGAGCACTTGGACAGCTTCCACGGCAACTCGAAATTCTATACCTGGATCGTGCGGATCGCGGTGAATGAGGCCCTGATGAAGCTGCGCAAACGCAGGGGCGACCGGACCGTACCGCTCGACGAGCCTGTCGATACGGGCGAAGAAATGGTGGCACGGGAAATCGCGGTCTGGGAGGACAACCCCGAGCAGCGGTACTCCCGAGAGGAAATCCAGCAAATCCTGGACCGGGCAATTGAGAGTTTGAAGCCCGATTTTCGCACCGTTTTCATCCTTCGAGACATCGAAGAAATGAGTACCGAAGAAACCGCGGAGACGCTTGGTATTTCGGTTCCGGCGGTAAAGAGCAGACTTTTGAGGGCCCGCTTGGCACTACGGGAGAAACTGACCCGCCAGTTCAAGCGGAAAGGGGAAGACGCGTTTGCTTACCTGTAAGCAGTTCCTCCAGGAACTGAATGACTATCTGGATCCCAACACCGACCCCGACATGAAGCGCCGCCTCGAAGCGCACGTTACCGAATGCCCCAACTGCTTCGTCATTGTGGACACGACCAAAAAGACGCTCGAAATCTACAAAGGTGTAGAGCCGCAGACGATCCCCGAAGACGTGAAGACGCGGTTGTGGCGAGCGCTCGAGCGAAAGATGGCTGCGCGAAAGTGCGCGCAGGGTTGAGCCGCGGGGCGTTTTAGGGAGCGGTGGCTGGGCAAAGGCCCGCGCAGAATGGGCAGCGCCGGCACTGGTCGCCTGCTTTAAGCGGAAACTCGACCGATTCCTGGGCTGTGAGAAACGCTCGCACCGTGGCGCGCGCGACCTCGAAATCTCCTGGGGCAATGCTGACTTCGACAGCACGATCCGAACGCAGGTAGTAAAGCACTGCTCGATCCGGCAGACGCCCGGCGTAGCGCTCCAGCGCCAACCCATACAGCCGGATCTGGAGCTCGTACATCTGCGGCGATTCTTCGCGGTCAGTTTTGTAATCGACCAGCACCAGTTCGCCCGCTTCCTCGAACCACAGGTCGATTTGCCCGCGCAAAACAACATCTTCGATGTGGAGAAGGAAGTCGAATTCGCGTTCGATTTGTGTGGCGCGGGCTGCGCGTTGCCCGAGTTCACTAACGGTGAAGCGGTTGGCGAGCTCGGCCGCGTCCGGCGGTCCCGTGCCGCCGGCGAGAATTTGATGGACCGCGAGCCCGAGCGCTGTCCCGCCTGTACCTTCACCGTCCACCGGCCGCTGCCCCCCGGCTACTGACTCCAGAAAGTATCTGCGCGGGCAGGCGTGAAAGAGCGCCACCGAAGTCACCGCTGCCGACGAATCGTATTGGCCCGAAATGCGCGGCGGATCGAGCCACACTTCATCGATGGTATCGGCTGCGGCGATCCAGCTCCGCGCCAGCTCTGGTACTTGTTCGGCGGCAGTAACGTCGCGCACGGCGGACTCGGCGAGTTTCTGCCAATTCGATGGACGCTCCCGCGCAACGTAGGACAAAAACAGCCGCTCTTTCGCGCGCGTCATGGCGACGTACAGGAGTCGGTTTTCTTCTGCCTCCTCTTTACGACTGAGATCCTCGATCAGCGCAGCGTGAACGGTATCCGACCGGCCCTTGCCCGTAGCCGGATTCCGCCACTTCGCGCCCAGGCCGGCTGTTGGCGAAAACGCGATCACCGGCTTGCGCCGGCTAGGCCCGCGATGAAGCGCGCTCACAAAGACCACCGGAAACTCCAATCCCTTCGCGGCATGGATCGACATCAGACGCACCACGTTGCCTGCTTCCGGCGGAGGGGCTTCCGCTTCCGTTTCCATCGAGCGCAGCTCTTCGAGATCATGCAGAAGCTCGGCGAGAGGGCGCGGGCGATTGCGATGTTCCCAGCGTAGCCAGGCCAGCAGCTTTTCAAGGTTGGCTTTGGCGCGATCCGAAAGGCCGCTGGCGAAGCCGGATTCGTCGATCGCGATCGCGAGCAAGCGGTCCGGCGCCACGAATCCCGCCAGAGGCCGCAGGCGGCCGTACAGCCTTTCGAACTCTTCGCGCCAGCCATCCCTGCCGAGTCTGAAAATCTCGTCGTCCGGCAAAGCGGCAAAAGGACTTCGCAACACCCCGACCAGAGCCACCTCATCGAGCGGATTCACGAGCGCAGCCAGGAACGCAAGCAAATCCTTGATCTCGCGCGCTTCGAGAAACGTCCGGCCGCCGCTTACCAGAAATGGAATGCCGGCGCGGTCAAGCGCGCGCTCGAA
>QHXU01000292.1 GCA_003223065.1 Acidobacteriota bacterium
GTTTGCAACAAGATAGCCATCAGGTTCGACAGCACCAGGACCCACACAAGCTGGTAGCCGAATCGGGCGCCACCCTCGAGGTCGGTGGCCCAGTTGCCGGGGTCCATGTAGCCGACGCTGACCAGGTACGCGGGCCCGGCGAAGGCGAGCATCCGCCGCAGCACGGTGGGCCGCGCGGTCAAGACCGTGGCATGCACCTCAGGCAGGGAGGCCCCGTTAACTAGCTGCGGTTTCATCACTTAGCTTAACTGTAGTTTACTCGATCGGGGATTCAGCTTACAAGATGTAATAATTGGAACTGCGCCCCGTCTTCCCCGTAGAATGTCTGTGAGGACCACCAATGAAAATCCCTAGCGCCACTATTCTGGGCACGCTGCTCGCAGCAGCCACGGCGATGGCGGCTGTCGATCCCGGCCTTCTGAACCTTGTAATGCCCGAAGCCAAAATCCTTTCCGGTGTCCAGGTAGCCCAGAGCCAGGCCTCGCCTTTCGGCCAATACCTGCTTTCTCAGATGCAGATCAATGATGAGGGTTTTCAGAAATTCGTCGCCGCCACCGGCTTCGACCCACGGCACGATCTGAACGAGATCCTGGCCGCCACCAACGGCGACCATCGCGCGCTGGTAGTGGGCCAAGGAGTTTTCCAAGTGGATAGAATTCTAGCCGCGGCGGCAGCCGAGGGTGCCGCCGTCACGAACTACCGGGGAATCGATATCGTGACGTCGCCCGACAAGCCCGGTTCGACGGGCTCGATCGCGCTTTTGGATGCGTCAACCGCGGTCATGGGCGACACGGATGCAGTCAAGGCCGCCATCGACCGGCGCATCGCAGGCACATCGTTTAGCGGTTCGCTGGCCGATAAGGCGAAAGAGGTGAGCGCCGTCAATGACGCTTGGTTCGCCACTGTAACGCCCCTCTCCGATTTCCTGAACGGAAAAGTCGCCAATCCCAACCTCAACGGAATGACGCAGGGCAACCTGTTGCAGGCCGTGCTCCAGGCCTCGGGCGGCGTAAAGTTCGGCTCGGCCGGCGTCACGATCTCCGGGGAAGCGGTCACGCGCTCCGACAAGGACGCCCAATCGCTCGTCGACGTGATGAAGTTTCTTGCCAGCCTGGTACAGATGAACAAGGACAAAGACCCGCTCGCGGCCAAGGCTGCCTCACTGGCCGACGCCGCAAAGTTCACGGCTGACGGACCGGTGATGCATCTCACAATGTCGCTCCCCGAGCAGCAGATCGAACAGTTGTTCATGCCGCTTGCCCCGAAACCGAGGCGGACCGGCGTAGCGCTGCGGTAACGGTCATTTTCCAGCCGATTGTGCTCGTTGGCCGGTGTATTCCGCTATGCTGGATTCTGTCTGCTGACTCCGGTTCCGGACTCGCCAGCCTATGGAATCAACAACGCTCTCCGCCACGGGCCTGAAAGTTTCCCGCCTTTGCTTCGGCAGCATGACCTTCGGCGGTCAGACGGATGAACCCGCCGCAGTCCGCATGGTCGAGCGGTGCATGGACGCCGGCATCAATTTTTTTGACACCGCGAATGTCTACAATGCGGGCACTTCCGAAGTCATGCTCGGCCGCGCCCTCAAAGGCCGTCGCCACCGTGTCATCCTGGCGAGCAAAGTCCGGGGGAAAATGGGCGATGCGCCGGATCAAAGCGGCCTATCGCGCACCGCCATCCGCCGCGCGATCGAGGACAGCCTGAAGCGCCTCGAAACCGATTACCTGGACATCTACTATCTCCATCAACCCGATTACGAAGCGCCCCTGGAAGAAACGCTCGCGGCGATGAACGAGCTCGTGAAAGAAGGCAAAGTGCGCCACGTGGCGCAATCGAATTACGCCGGGTGGCAGGTGTGCCGCATGCTCTGGCTTGCCGAGAAAAACGGCTATCAGGCCGCGCTCATATCGCAGCCGATGTACAACCTGCTGGCACGCGGCATCGAGCAGGAATATCTGCCGATGTGCAAGGAGTTCGGTGTGGCGACGGTGGTCTATAATCCGCTCGCCGGGGGCCTTCTAACGGGAAAACATTCGCCGGCGGCGCCGATCCGAGGGTCGAGATTCGACAAGAACCAGATGTACCTGGACCGCTACTGGCATGGCGAGGATTTCAACGCCGTGGAGCAGGTCCGCGAGATTGCCGGCCGCGCCGGCCGCTCCATGGCGAGCGTGGCCCTCAACTGGCTGCTGCATCACACGCCCATTAATTGCGTAATCCTCGGGGCCTCACGGCTGGAGCAGCTCGAGCAGAACCTGGCCTCGGCCGAGGAAGGCCCGCTCGATCCGCAAACTGTGGACGATCTCGACCAGGTCTGGAAACGGCTCCGCGGCGTGACGCCAAACTACAACCGCTGAATCACTGTTTGCCCTGATCGATGCCGATGCGCGTTTGCAGAATCCGCAACGTGCGCTCGAGCTGTTGGATGCGCGCCGCCTGATCGCCGTTTTGCTGGCGCAGCCGGCGCAGTTCGGCCTCGAGCTCATCGCGCTTCCGCTGGATCGCCACGAGCTCGTCGGAATTCGCTGCGGCTGCTGCTGCGGGCGGCCGGCCGAGGAATCGCGTTGCTTCCTGCATCTTGTGCCCGCCGGCGTCCTCGATGGACATCCGGACCTCTACATCTCCCGACTTACGCGCATAGGTGATTTTGTCGCCTGCCAGGTGTTGCGGCGAGAGCGGAAGACGGACCGTATCCGGGCCGTCGATGATCTCAAGCAAGCCGCGCGAAGCGCCGGTCACGGATTTGGAGGCGTGATTCCAGTCGATCTCGAGCTGGCCCTCACGCTCGACCACAGACAGCGAGATCGGCTCGCTTACCGGCTGGAACATGGCATACCGCACGCCCAAGAACGCCAGCCCGCCGACTGCCGCGGCCCAGAGCACAAGCCATGGCCATTTGCGGCGCCGCGCCGGCGCAGCGAGGAACTCGGGCGCTGGCGCCGGGCGATACTGCCGCGGCGGAATATCGTGCCGGGGCGGAGCCATGGGGGCCGGCTCACGGTGCGGGAGGCCGCCAGGCCTGCGTTCCGCCGGCGCCCGATCCTGGCGCGCAGCACGTTCCAGCGCCCCCGGAAGGCGGTCTGGAAAATCAAATTCGAGATAGCTCCGCTCGGATTTCAGCGTGCCGTCAGCGTTGCGAACGAAAAAGCCGGCGCGCATTGCGCCGCCGCGCCCGGGGTGAACGACCATCGTAATCTGCCATGGCGCTGGAAAAAAAGTTGAATAAATCTCCAGGTCGGATTCGTTGAGAGCGATTTCGCTGCGGGTGTGTGAGAGATACCAGCCCACCGCAATCAACCCCTCGAGGCGCGGATCCCGCTGGTCTCGAGCGAATTGTTGATTGAGTGCGCTTTTGTCCTTGTCGGAGAGCAGGAACGCCGGTCCGCGGGCGTGCTCGCAATCGATCGGGCGCGTCGCCGTGATGCGCACCGTGCGGCCGTCGTGAATGCCATAGAGCACTCCGCCTACTTCGATGCCTCCGCGCGAGAGCCGCTGGAATCCTTCGGCCACGGCGTGCCGGATTTCCTCGATTACCACCGTCGAATACTCGACCCTGATAGGGCTCTCGGCAACACTCCATGCGCCGAATTTCGGAGCGTTCATATTCTCGTCTTCCCTGGCGCAATTAATAGGGAGGTCGCCACGCCGCCTTCCCCATCGCCCGCGCCGGTATCATCGCTCTCGTGCAAATGGTAATAATACGTCGCAGCGGCCATTCCGCCGGCCAGGATCAGCGCCAGCAGCAGGCAGGCGATCGTCTTTGCGTTCCAGGCCCGCTCGTGCGCCACGGCCGAGGCGGTCCCCATCACGGTCACCAGCGCCATACCGGCCGTCAGCCCCAGTTTCGTGTACCACGGCATCAAGTCCAGGTGCCCCGCACCTCCCGCATGTTCCCACAACGCGATGACAGCGAGCAGCGCCAAGAGGAACTGGGAAACGTAGGCAAGCCGAAGTATGAAAGGGGGCATCGAAAGTTACCATTGTACCGACAAGGGGCCAATTAAGGTTTTTCCCCGATCCGTCATAAAGTTCGCGCGAATGTGCCTGCGCCGGACGTCCACAAGGAAGCCCCTGATCAACAACGATTTACGGGAATGCAGCGGCCTCGATCACGTGCTCGAAGCTTTCCCGGCAGGACTCGGCGCTTATTGTCTGCCGTTGCAACGATCTAGGTCAGAAAACCCGGCACAAAAGTCTTTTCTATGGGAAGGTCATATGCTATGCTAGTTCGACATAAGCATTTCGAGTATCCTCAAGGGGATACATCCTTAGAGACGGTCGGGGGAAACAAATGAAGAGAGTTGTGTTTTGGACAGTAGCTTTGGTGTTGGCCGCGGGATCCGTGTGGGCAGACACGATTAGCGGCGGCACCTTGACTGGATTTCCGGCAGGGTTTGCGGCGACCACCGGCGCGTCCGGTGTTCAGGGCAGCCCGTTCTGGAACGATTACTCGATGGACGGAAACCAGATGAACGTCGGATACTTTCTGACGGCGTCCGGCGGGCTTACCAGCGAGCCCAACCGGACTCCGACGCAGTATCTGAGCGACGGAACGGCGAGTGCCGCCAACGCCCCGCTGAGTTTCAACTTCGTACGCAACACGGCGTCCTTGCAGATCGTGCTGCTTGGCGCCTTCAGCAGCCTGAACGCGACCACGGCCGGCAACCTTGGAACAGCGGTCGGAATCTACGACACCAGTAATCCCTTATCCAAGACTGTGTTGTTCGCCTCAGGCACCATTCCGACGAGTTCGGGAGTGGCCGGTTCGCCGTCGGCATTTGCATCGCCTTACGCTTCGTACGGCTTCTACGCTACCGTGTGTTTCGGCCCATCGGCGTCACAGTGCAGGACTTACTACACACAGAGCGCGTTGGATCAGTCGGCGGCAACCGGCGGAGCCATCCTTGAGCCGGCTGCGCATCAGCATTTCGCAGTCTTTGCAGCCAACGGCCTGGCGGCAAACCAGGAGTCCTACTACATCGGCATCGAGGACGGCTGGGG
>QHXU01000133.1:0-15588 GCA_003223065.1 Acidobacteriota bacterium
CACAGCCGGATCGCAGCCGCCAAGCGTCACGATGCCGAGGCGGGCGTCCCCGCGGCGCTCAATCACCGGTGGCGGCACAAACTTTGCGGCAGCCTTGTGCTTCCGCGCGAGGCGGTCCAGCACTTCCTGATATTCGTCCGGCATTTCCGTGTAGCCGCCGAATTTGTTGTGCCCGGAGCCGCGCGTGAAGAATGCTCCTTTGGGATCCATGCCGGGCAGCGTCCGGGCGGTCACGTAGTTCTCGTCTTCATTCAAATAACGCTCGAATTTTTCGAGCTTCTCCAGATCTTCGGGTTCGAGCAGGCGGCCCCGGTCGGGCCGATAGGACTCATCCCAGTTCAGGCGCGGCACCACCCAGTCGTTCATTCCGATGTCCAGATCGGAGAGCATGAAAACGGGTGTCTGGAACCGCTCCGCCAGATCGAACGAATTGATCGCCAGCTCGAAACACTCGGCCGGATTCGCGGGGAACAGGAGGATGTGCTTGGTATCGCCGTGCGAGGCGTAAGCGCATTCCATCAGGTCGCCCTGTTGTGTGCGCGTCGGCATTCCCGTCGAAGGTCCCACGCGCTGGATGTCCATGACTACAGCCGGGATCTCGGCGTAATAGGCGAGCCCCAGCAATTCATTCATGAGCGATATGCCCGGACCGGAGGTGGAAGTGAACGCGCGCGCGCCGTTCCAGCCGGCGCCGATCACCATGCCGATCGCCGCCAGCTCGTCTTCCGACTGCAGGATGACGTAATTGTTCTTGCCGGTTTCCGGATCACGGCGGTACTTTTCGCAGAAGCTCTTGAAGGCGTCCATTACGGAGGTGGAGGGCGTGATCGGATACCAGGCCGCGACGGTCGCCCCCGCGTAGACGCAGCCAAGCGCCGTGGCTGTGTTCCCGTCGATCAGGATTTTGTCCCGGTTCGCGTCCATCCGTTCCAGACGGAACGGCAGAGGGTCGAAATGGTCGCGGGCGAATTCATAGCCGAGCCGGAGCGCGCGATGATTGGATTCGTGCAGCGCCTTCTTGCCTGCGAACTTTTCGTCCAGGAGTTGCCCGATCAGGTCCATATCGACATCGAGCACAGCCACGAGCGATCCGGCGTAGGCGATGTTTTTCATCAGAATTCGCTCGCGCGGATCCTTGAAGTTCCGGTTGCACATTTCGGCCAGCGGCACGCCCAGGAACGTCACATCGTCGCGGCTGAGGCTCGGGTCGAGCGGCCAGGTCGAATCATAGAGCACGTAGCCGTGTTCGCGCACCTCGCGGATATCGCGCGCGTAGGTCTGTGAGTTCATCGCGACCATCAGGTCATAGTCGAGGGCGCGGGCAGTGTATCCGTCCTTGTTCACGCGAATCTCGTACCAGGTGGGAAGGCCCTGAATATTCGACGGGAAAAGGTTCTTGCCCGAAACCGGAATGCCCATCCGGAAAATGGCCTGCATAAGCAGGCTGTTCGCGCTGGCCGAACCGGTTCCGTTGACGTTGGCCAGCTTGATGGCGAAGTCGTTGACGCGGGTCTCTACCTTCACGCGGGAACGCACGAGCTGATGCATGCCGGCCTCCCTGCGTATGGAATCTGAAGTTCGAATTTCTGCATGTCCCAAGCCGCCGTGGGGCAGCGTTCGGCGCACAGGCCGCAGTGGACGCAGAGGTCCTCGTCCTTAAACATGAGTCGATGGGTTTGTGGAAGCGGCGCGGACGCAAAGATCGCCTGCGCGAGATTGTTCGCCGGGGCCGAGAGCCGCTGGCGCAGGTCCTCTTCTTCGCCATCCCGGGCGATCGTGAGACACAGGAGCGGACAGACGTCGATACATGCGTCGCACTCGATGCAGCGCTCCGCTGTAAACACGGTCTCGATATCGCAATTGAGGCAACGCTGGACTTCGCGCGCCGTCTGTTCGGCCGTAAAGCCCAGCTCCACTTCTATATTGAGCTGCTCGAAGCGCCGCGTGAGGTCCACGTGCCTCATTTTTTGCCGGGACGCCGGATTGTAATCGTTGTGATAGCTCCACTCGCTGATTCCCATCTTCTGGCTGATGAGGTTCATTCCCTGTGGCGGCCGCTCCGTCACCTGAATGCCCTCGCGGTAATTGTCGATCGAAATCGCCGCCTGATGAGCGTGCTCCACGGCCCAGATGATGTTCTTGGGTCCCCATGCCGCGTCTCCGCCGAAGAAAATACCCGGCCGCGTCGACTGCATCGTTTTTTCGTCGACTACCGGCATGTCCCACTTGTCGAAGTCAATACCCAGCCCGCGCTCGATCCACGGGAAAGCGTTTTCCTGGCCGATAGCGAGGATCACGTCGTCGGCCGGCAGGAAAATGGTGTCTATCACCCGCGAGTTCCGGGCTCCCGCGTCCCACTCCAGCCGCTCGAATTCCATTCCCTTCAGTTTTCCGCTCTCGATCACGAAGCGCTTGGGCGCGTGATTGATCACAATCTCGACGCCTTCCTCTTCGGCGTCTTCGAGTTCCCACGACGAGGCTTTGAAGTATCCGCGCGGCCGGCGCGCCATCACCTTGATGTCCTTTCCGCCAAGCCGGCGCGAGGAGCGGCAGCAATCCATGGCGGTATTGCCGACCCCGATGATCAGCACCCGCTCTCCAACGGACTCCACGTGGCCGAACGTGATCGATTCCAGCCAGTCGATACCGATATGAATGCGATCGGTTTCGTGTCTTCCGGGAATCTCCAGGTCCTTGCCCCGCGGCGCGCCGCTGCCCACGAAGACCGCGTCAAATCCCTCTTCGAGCAGCGCTTTCATGCTCGTGACCGGCGAGTTGTAACGGATGTCGACACCCATGTTGAGAATGATGTCGATCTCTTCATCGAGCACGCTTGCCGGCAGCCGGAAAGACGGAATGTTGGTTCGCATCAGCCCGCCGGGCTTATCGAGCTTCTCGAACATCACGACCTCGTAGCCCAGGGGCATCAGGTCGTTTGCCACCGCAAGCGATGCCGGACCCGACCCGACGCACGCGATGCGCTTCCCGTTTTTTTTCGTGGGGATCTTCGGAAGCCGCTCAGCAATGTCCCCACGGTGATCCGCGGCAACTCGCTTGAGCCGGCAAATGGCCACCGGCTTGCCGTCCAGGCGTTCCCGGCGGCAGGCCGGCTCGCACGGCCGGTCGCACGTACGTCCTAGTATCGCCGGAAATACATTGGACTCGCGGTTGACTATATAAGCGTCCGTGTACCGCCCCTGCGCGATCAGCCGAATGTATTCGGGGACATTCGTGTGCGCGGGACAAGCCCACTGGCAGTCAACCACCTTGTGAAAATAGTTTGGATCACCTGTATCGGTGCGTCTCAACAGTTATTCCTCTACACGTTTGGGGGTCAATTAACTATTGTACCGCTTGCACGAGAACCTACCAATGACGGTATCATCGCAATCGGGTACCGTGCCTGTCACGATCGGAGTCCCGAGAGAGACGTTCCCGGGCGAAAGACGGGTCGCAATCACACCTCGCCGCTGTGAGGCATTGGCGAAACTCGGAACTAACGTAGTTTTTGAGCATTCAGCGGGTCTCCAGGCTGGATTCACAGACGATCAATACGTCGCCCGAGGCGCGCGTCCGGCCAGCCGCGTCGAGTTGTTTCAGGCCGCCCAAGTGATCCTTCAGGTGCGCTGCCTGGGCGCAAACCCCGAACAGGGACGCGCCGACCTGCCGCTGTTCCGGCCGGGCCAGGTCCTCATCGGATTCGGCGAACCGCTCACTGCCCTCAAGGAGTGTTCCGATCTCGCTGCGGCGGGGGTTTCCTTTTTCGCGATGGAATTGGTCCCGCGGATTACTCGCGCCCAGGGCATGGATGCACTTTCCTCAATGGCGACCTTTGCGGGCTACGAAGCTGTTGTGCTGGCCGCGGCCGCTCTCCCGAAGATATTCCCCATGCTGATGACCGCCGGGGGGACCATTACGCCTGCCAAGATATTGGTGCTTGGCGCTGGCGTGGCCGGCCTGCAAGCGATCGCGACGGCACGCCGGCTAGGCGCCGTCGTCTGGGCCTACGATGTGCGCCAGGCGGCAAAAGAACAGGTGGAGAGCGTCGGCGCGAAATTCCTGAACCTGGACCTGGACCTGGACGCCGGCGCGGCCGAGGAAAAGAGCGGCTATGCCAAGCCGATGGACGAGGCATTCTACCGCCGGCAGCGGGAACGTCTCGCCGAAGCCTTGACCGGGCAAGACGTGGTGATCACCACCGCGGCCGTTCCCGGCCGGAAGGCGCCGCTTCTGATCACGGCCGAAATGGCGGGCCGCATGATCCCCGGCGCGGTCATCGTCGACCTCGCTGCCGACCGTGGCGGAAACTGCGAGCTCACCCGCGCCGGGGAGACTATTATTCACAAAGGCGTGACCATCATCGGGCCCATCAACCTTGCTTCTCGTGCTGCGTTTCATGCGAGCCAGATGTATGGTTCTAACCTGACCGCATTTCTTCGGCTCCTGATTCGCGACGGCGCTCTGCACCTGAATCGGAACGATGAGATCATCCGCGAAACGCTGGTCACGCACGCGAACGAAATCGTGCACCCGCAAGTGAGCCAACTTTGTTCCGCAGCGGCTCTGACGGGCCAGGAACGCTGACTTTTTGACCGCGCCTGCTAAACTGATATTAAATGACCATCGAGGAATTGGAAAGAGAGTACGCTACGCTCCGCGCGCAGGCCGAGGCTGTGCGGAGCTATCTTTGACGCTCCTGCCCGACGCACCCAGCTAGCCAAATCCGAAGAACAAGTCAATTCTCCCGATTTCTGGTCCCAGCCCGAGAAAAGCCAGAAAATCATGCAGGAGCGAAAGCGGCTCGAGGAGCAGATCGGACATGATGCGAGAATCGCTGCGCTTACCTCGGACCTCGATACGCTGTTCGAACTCGCCCGCGAAGGTGAAAACGTCACGGCCGATCTGGAGCGCGAGATCCGCGACTTCTCCCACCACCTGGAAAAACTCGAGACTCAGATGCTGCTGTCGAACGAAAACGACGCCCGCAGCGCCATTGTGACAATTCATCCCGGCGCCGGCGGCACCGAAAGTCAGGACTGGGCTGAGATGCTGCTGCGCCTGTACCTGCGTTGGGCCGAGCGCAATGGCTTTCAGACCGTCATTACCGATCGGCTCGAGGGCGAGGGCGCCGGCATCAAGTCTGTCACCTTCGAGGTCAACGGCGAAAACGCCTACGGCCAGTTACAGAGCGAAGTTGGAGTCCACCGCCTGGTGCGTATTTCGCCCTTCGACGCCAACGCGCGCCGGCATACGTCGTTCGCCTCTGTTTTCGTATATCCGCAGATCGACGACGAAATAAGAATTGACATCCGTCCGGAGGACTTGCGCGTAGATACGTTCCGCGCCTCGGGCGCCGGCGGCCAGCATGTCAACCGCACGGATTCAGCCATCCGCATGACGCACATGCCCACAGGCATCGTCGTGCAGTGCCAGAACGAGCGCAGCCAGCACAAGAATCGCGCCAGCGCGATGAAACAGCTGCGCGCGAAGCTCTACGAGTACGAGCTTGAAAAAAAGCAAGCGGAAGAGCGAAAGCTCGAAGACTCGAAGCTTGAAATCAACTTCGGTAGCCAGATCCGCAGTTATGTGCTCGCGCCGTACCGGCTTGTCAAGGACCATCGCACCAAGCTCGCGATCGGCGACGTCGACCGCGTGCTCGACGGCGATCTCGACGAACTGATCCACGCTTATCTTGTGTTTCGAAAAACGGGCAAGACCGCCAGTGACGCTAAGGACGATCTGCCCGAATAAATGGTTTCCGAAGCCGAAATCGCGCGCGCCGCCGCTGTCATCCGCGGCGGCGGCTTGATCGCCTTTCCCACCGAGACAGTCTACGGATTGGGAGCGAACGCGCTCGATGCCGCGGCCGTGGCGAAGATTTTCGAATTGAAGGGACGCCCGGCTTCGAGCCCGCTTATCATCCATGTGACCTCCATCGAGATGGCCCGAAACCTTGTTACGGAGTGGCCCAGCGAGGCCGACCAGCTCGCGCGCCGCTATTGGCCCGGACCGCTGACGATGGTGCTTCCCAAAGCCGCGGCCATTCCCGACATCGTCACAGCGGGCCTCCCAACAGTTGGAGTGCGTGTTCCCTCCCATCCGGTGGCGTTGAAGCTGATCGGGCAGGCTGGCCTCCCCATTGCCGCGCCGAGCGCGAATCGTTTTGGCGGCCTTTCGCCGACCACGGCCGAACACGTCCGGCGCGCATTCGGGGATCGGGTGGAAGTGCTTGACGGCGGTCCGGCCGGCATAGGAATCGAATCGACGGTCGTGTCGCTCGCCGGCGGAAAACTCACGCTCCTCCGGCCCGGGATGATCTCGCTCGGCGATCTCGAGCAGGCGAGTGTGCCCAGTGGCTCACATCCATCGCCTGGCATGCACCCGCGGCACTATTGCCCTCGCACTCCTCTACTACTGGTGGGTGGCCTGCAGAGCCTGCCGGACGGCCCCGGTGCTTTCGTGTGGTGGAATACTCCCGGGTTTAGGGGGCGCAGCGTGCGCATGCCGCCGGAGCCCGCCGCCTACGCCGCGCGCTTGTATGGAGTCCTGCACGAATTGGATCAGGAAAACCGGCCGTGGATCGCGGTGGAGGCGCCGCCGGAAACCCCCGAATGGGCCGCCATCCGCGACCGGCTCCGCCGCGCTGCGGGTTAGAATACCCGAGAATGCTTCAACCCCGCAAGAGCGGCCGCGCGCTGATCGAGGAGATCGGCCGCACCATCACTGCAACGCCCACACTCTGGTGGCTGGGGCACAGCGGCTTCATCGTGCGTTTCGCAACGATTACCTTCTACATCGACCCGTGCCTCTCGGAGTTGCCGGGCAGGCGGCGATTGATCTCCCCACCGCTCTGCGGCGCGGATGTCGATAATGCCGACATGATTTTCGCCACGCACGCTCACGCCGGACACCTCGACGCCGCTACTCTTGTGCCGATGGTGGCCGCTTCGAAACAGGCGAAGCTTGTTCTGCCAAAAAGTGCTGCGGAGGCCGCGCATGCCGCCGGCGTTCCCTACGAGCGCATGACGACGACCGACGCCGACCTCCGGATCGAGTACTTCAAGGACGACCTGTATGGCCGCGTATACGCCGTGCCTTCCGCGCATCCGCAGCTCGATTGGACGCCCGCCGCCGGGTATCCGTATCTCGGTTACCTGATCCGGTTCGGCCGCTGGACCATCTATCACGCGGGGGACTGCGTCCTCTATTCCGGCCTGGTGGACCGGCTACGCCCGTTCAGCGTAAGCGTCGCCCTGCTGCCCATCGGCGGGAACAATTTTTCGGTGAATGAGGCGGCGCAACTTGCCGCTGACATCGGCGCCGCGTGGATCGTCCCGATGCACTATGGAACGTTTGCCGACGATAAGGGTGAGGAGAGCAGCTTCATCTTGCACATGCTCGGCCATCGGCCCGAGCAGCAGTTCAAGGTGTTCCAGTGCGGCGAAAAGTGGACCGTTCCCGAAGACTAATGTGTCGCGTCACTCATCCTCATACCACGCCCGCCTGTGCCTCCGCGGCGGAAATACGCGAATGAGTAACAT
Organism: Acidobacteriota bacterium; assembly: GCA_003223065.1. Classification (GTDB taxonomy): domain Bacteria; phylum Acidobacteriota; class Terriglobia; order Bryobacterales; family Bryobacteraceae; genus Palsa-187. The sequence continues at coordinate 7,542 of QHXU01000133.1, forward strand.
CCCGGCGATGAACCCGCCTATGTGGGCAAACCAGGCGATGCCGCCGCCCGTGTAGTCCGCCTCGGCAAGCGATCCGATGCCGCTGAGGAACTGGATGCCGAACCAGTAGAGGAGCAGCAGCGCGGCTGGAATCTCCATGGTGGTGATGAAGACGAAGATCGGAACCAGCGTGATAATGCGCGCCCGCGGAAACTTCACAAGGTACGCACCCATGACGCCGGCGATCGCCCCGCTGGCGCCGATGGTGGGCATTCGCGAGTAAGGATTCGTGATCACATGCACGACCGCGGCCGCAAACCCGCACAACAAATAAAAGATCAGAAAGCGCGACCCGCCGATGAGATCCTCGACATTGCGTCCGAATACCCACAAAAAGAGCATATTGCCGAGCACATGCATCCACCCTCCATGCAAGAACATCGACGTGAGCAGTGAGAATACGTGCAGATGGTCCGGCACGATTCCCCATTGCGAGACGAACCGGTTCAGCGCGGGCGGGCTCATGGTGACCTGATAAAGAAAGACCAGGAGATTCAGGACGATCAGCGTGGTCGTGACGGCCGCGGTCGAGTAGACGCGCTCGGTGGAACGCAGGGGGATCATGCACGTTGCGCGGCCGAAGCGAAATCCCGGTTCGAGCGGCGCTCGGCGCGCTCCATCAGCGCGCGCGCTTCGCTCACCGTGGCGATGCCGCCGCGCGCCCCGAGCCGCGTGCAGTTCAAGGCCGCCATCGCGTTCGAAAATTCGAGCGTATCGCGCATCGGCATGCCTTCGAGCACAGCATAACAGAACGCCCCGTGGAACACGTCTCCCGCGCCGGTGGTATCAACACAATTCACCACGAAGGCGGGGGAGTAAATGAAGCGCCCGCCGACCCTCGCCAGCGCGCCGTGCGCGCCCAAGGTCATCGCGGCTACCTTCATCCCGTATTCGTCCTGGATCATTTTCAGCGCACGGAACGGATCGCGCTCGCTGGTCCACTGGCCCGGGAATTCCGAGCTCGCCACCAGATAATCGATCGATTCCAGCACGCGGTCGAAGCCGTGATAGATCGTATCCACATCCACCGTCACCGGAATCCCCAGCCGCCGCGCGATGGCCGCGGCCTTCCCGACGGCCGGCGTGTCGTGCCCGTCGATGTGCAGCATCCGCGCGCCGGCGATTTTTTCGGGAGTGATGCTTTCCGGATCCAGGCGCAGGCATTCGGGCCGGCTCCACAGAACCGTACGTTCGCCTGTCGACTGATCGATGAGGATGTACGCGGTTTGATTGGGGCAGTTGGACCGTACCTCTACGTCGTTCAGGTTGATGCCGGTGTCGCGCAGGCTTTCGAGTTGCACACGGCCTCGCTCGTCGTCGCCCACGCTGCCGATGTACTTTACACGCAGGCCGAGTTTGGCGGCGGTGACCAGCGCGCTCGCTACCTGGCCGCCGGGGCTGAGGATCTCCGCTTCGAACGGAACTTTTCCCGCATAAGCCGGAAAATGCGCAACAACGAGCAATGTGTCAGTGGCATTGAGACCCACGCCCACCAGATCGAATTCAGATTGTCGATTCACTTGACAAAATTAAGGATCGCACGTGCGGTGGGATCGTCATCGTGCCAGATGTTGAGAATCTCCGAAATATGGCTCTCGTGCGGAATATAGACCAGCTCGGCCGGACTGAACACCTTCTTGAGCGCCGCCGCGAAATCGCGCGCCTGCTTCGGCAGCCCCAGGTAATCCCATTGGCAGTATGTAATCAGAAACGGTGGGGACTTCGCATGTACGCGAAACAGCGGCGAAGCACTGGGCTGGCCGTTGTCGGAGGGGAAGGCCGCCAGGCGGCTGACGTCGTAGACGCCGCTCAGCGCTGCAACGCCCCGGATAACGCTGCCGGGGATCTCGTACTTCTTCAAATACTCTTCATCGAGCGCCAGCAGCGCGGCCAAGTGGCCTCCTGCGGAATGTCCTCCGATGTAGAGCCGTTCGACATCGCCCCCGTATTGGGCGATGTTCTTGTAGACCCAGGCAAAGGCCGCGGCCGCATCTTCGATCTGCGCCGGATGCGGATATTTGGGCATCAAGCGATAGCTCGGGATCGCGACGCCGATTCCAGCTTTAGCGAAACGATTGCCAAGCGCCAGATAGATCGAGCGGTCGCCCGAGTGCCATGCCCCGCCGTGGAGGAACATGAATACCGGAAACTTTTTCCGGTCTTTCGGCAGGTAGAGATCGAGCTTGTGTTTCCCGGCGTCGGCCGGATCGCCTTCCATGTAGGTAATGTCTTTGTGGACCTCGACGTTCGGCGAGATCTCAGCCGGCGGCAGCCGGAGATCCGACGATTTACGGAGGTACAGAGGATTCGAGAAGATCCAGGGAAGTTCTTCGCCGTCGACCGTGAGCCACGCTTCCAGCCGATATGCGCCCTCTTCTTTTGCCGTGAATTCGATTTTCGAGTCATTCGTCTCGGCCAGGACCGATCCGTTGCGCAGCAGTTTGACTTTTGCCGGGACCGGAAGACGGGCCCTGAGTTGAACCCCGTTCATCAGCGGAACCGTATCGCCGATATCGAAAACGCCGAGACTATTTTCGGCGATCAAGGTGAAGCCGGTGGGATCGCAGAGCCAATCGTGGGCAACGTAAACATGGCCCTCGGCGAGCGACGCCCGGATGTCGGCTTCTGTCAGCTCGCGCGCCAGGATGTGCGTGCTCGTGTTGCGAAAGGCAACCGCGAAAGGATCAAAGGTCGTACCGTTGAAAATTTGGTTCTGGCGCGCCTCATTCGTTGCGATACCGGTAAATGGGCGCACGGCAGTCTCCCGGTCCCAACGCCCCAAGAGAGCCGGCACGCCGGTGGCGGCGCCGAATACCTCATCCGGATACAGTTTGAACTTGCTAACCAGATGGTGCCATTCTCTGGAGTGCTTCATGGCGGACTGGATGTACTCGGTGAACTCTTTCGCTTCGCTGCGGCGGCTGTATATCTCCATGCCCTGAAAGCCTTCAGCGGGCATGTCCGGGCGTTCTTCGATATGCGAAAGAAAGCGCAGCTCGCCGCCAGGCGACGGAATCCGTATCTCGTGGTCGTCTTCGGACCCGGCGATGAACAACACGCCATCGCGCAAGCCTTGCCACGTCTCGGGCTCGCGATGATCGGTGACCATGATTACGTTGACTTCGGCGTCCCGTGCGGCCTTGAGGAGTTCCCCGCGAGCGCCCTTGTTCTGGTCGGCGTCCTCAGCGCGCACATCCAAAATGGCCCGGAAATCCTGATACACACCCAGCGGCGGCCGCTCGGCGGCGCGCTGCTTCATCCACTCGCCGCGCTGGGAGTGGACCGCTTCCAAATGGGCCGTTTCCAGCCGCTCCAAGGGTGTTCGGGCAAGGCCGGCAACACAGTGAACGAGAAGAAGGAAGCGTGCGACCCGCACTCCCCCATTGTAGACAGTGGGAGCGTGCCAAAATCCTTTGTATTCTATGAAAACAATTCGTCCACCGGGCGCCAGTAATTTGGCCCGGAAGACTGCGGCACGTACTCAAAGCCACGGTGGAAAGGATCGTTGTAGCAGATATTGGTCCAGTTGATGCCCATCGCCGAGTAAATAGTGGCCTCGATGTCCTCGGCGTTGATTTCGCGATTCTGCGACCAGCCGAACTCGGTGACTTTCGAGCCGTCCGCGCTCGTCGCGCCGATCACGTTGCCGCCCTTCACGCCGGCGCCCGCGAACATCGCGAACTGGTTCGGATAATGGTCGCGCCCGCCCGCACCCGTCACGTACGGCGTGCGCCCGAATTCGCCGAGGGCGATCACCAGGGTCTCATCCAGCAGCCCGGAGCTCTTCAAGTCCGAGAGCAGCGCCGACAATCCGTTGTCCAGCGTTTTTCCGAGCGTAAAGATATTGTTGCCCTGCGCGATGTTCCCGTTCGGCCCGTAGATGTTCTGGTGCATGTCCCAGCCGCCCACGGTCACCTGAACGAAGCGCGTGCCCTGACCTGCCGCGAGCGCCTGCTTCGCAACCAGCAGCGCGTTGCCGAACGAAGTGCTGCCATAGCGCTGGCTGTCTGACGTCGAATAGGTGAACACGCTCTGTACCGCCGGGTTGTACATCAAGCCTTGTGCGGCGGTGTAAAAGCCGTCCATGTCTTCAGCGGCTTTGCCGAGGGGGGAGTTGACCCGTAGCACGTTGTCTTCACTGTGGAGTGCCGCCAGCATCTCCTGCCAGCGCGCCGAACCGAACGAGTTCTGGGTATTCGGAAGACCAGCCGCGCTCGGGTTCACTTTGAAAGGCGCATATTTCGCATCCAGGTAGCCGGAACCCACCGCACCATCGGAGTTCAGCGCGAGAAACGTCGGCAGCACGTGGCTTGGCAAGCGCTCCGCCGTTTTTTCCAGCGCCACGATGCTGCCTATGTTCGGAGCGATGTTGCCAAGCGCCGCCGCCGGGTTTCGTCCGATCTGTGTCCAAGTTTGAGCCAGGCTGTGGACCAGCGCGTGAGCCCTAACCGACCGGATGATGGCGAGATCGCCGAGCATGTCCCCCAGCTTCGGCAAAATCCCAGTCGGCCATAGAATGCCGTTGATCGTGGCCGGATTCGCAGCCGCAGGCGTGACACCGTTGGTCATCTTGAAATCGAACGTATCAACGTGGCTGGGCGCACCGGCAAGCAGGATAAAGATAACATTCTGCGCGCTGCTGATCGTGTTGACGCTTTGCGAAGAGCAGGCATCGGCCCTCGCTTCCTTCACCAGGTAAGAGCCCACCACCCCCGCCCCGAGGATCTCGAAGAAATTCCGCCGCGTCCAGTGCGGACGCCGGAAGAAGGCGGGCCGGCGTGCCGCCGGATCCTTGGCCATCAGTTTTTCGAATTTTTCCTGGTCCACGGCGCGCCTCCTAATAGTTGAAAATGAAGTCGACCTTGTTGTACAAGGTCCACATCAGCTCCTGCGCCTTTTGTGTGCGATTCCCCCCGTTGAGCAGCGCGAGAGCTGTTTGTTTCTCCGCATCAGTCGGAAAGCGGGAAAGGATGTTGAGGTAGAGCAGCGAAATCAGATCGTCGTTGGTACCGGCAAGCGCCCTGCCGAGCAAACTCTGACTCGCGGTCGCAACCAGTTTCGACATGACCATCGGATCGTTCATGAGCGCCAGCGCCTGCTGGATCGCGCCATTCTGGCGGCGCGGCTGATCGTCGCGATTACCGGGCAGGAATGCTTGCAGCAGCGCGACCGTCTCTGATGCCGGCTCGGGATACTGCATGGCCCAATTGAGTTGGCCGGTGTCGGCCCTGAGAGTGTTCGGGACGTTGCTCGATTGCGCCAAAGCATCGGCGATCTCCTCGCCCCACAATCGCCGCACCAGCTTGCGAGCGAACAGCGGCTCCCAGTTCACGTTCCAGGCGTCCGGATCATAGCGCGATGAAAGCTGATAGGTATTCGAAGTGGTGATCAGCCGCATCAGGTGCTTGACGTCGTAGTTGTTCTCGATGAAGTCCTGAGCGAGTGCGTTCAGCAAATCGGGGTTGGAGGGCTGAAGCGTCCACGGATCGGGTGGGGGATTGGTCGGATCGAGTCGCGCCGGATCGAACTGGTCCGGCGGATCGACGATACCGCGGCCGAAGAATTGCGCCCACACATAATTGACCGAGGCGCGCGCAAACTGGAAGTCGCTGGTGACTTCTCGCCCCAAGGCCTGGCGGTAGGTCTCGCCGGATCTGGGGCCGTTGCCGCTGAATGGATAGACAGGCGCGGCCGTCCTCGAACCCGAAGGCAGCGGGGTCCGCGCCGGACGGTTACCAGTGGTCGTGTTCAGACTATAATCCGTTCTCGAAGCATTGTCGTTGACATACCAGAGGCGAGGGCTGGCGGTATTCGAAGGATCGGAATATGGATTGACCAGGCTGGTATGCGAAAGGAATGAGGACATCCCCCAGGCCTGCGAGCGTGTGAAGCTTCCGCCCCACAAGCTCAACGAATCCAGATGGCCTCGGCCGTTGTGGCACAGCAGGCAGTTTATGTGCGCCAGGCCGAGGAACGTTTCGGCGACGTTGGCCGTCTGCTGGTCCCAGATGTCCTGCACCGGGCCGCCGGTGACCCGGCCGTTCACCATCCAGTTCAACTCGCCCTGGGTGAAGTTACTGGTCCCTTGAGATGCGATCAGCTCGCGCGCCATCTGATCGTAAGGCTTGCCGTTGGCGATCCCGCTGCGGATCCACTGGTTGAAGGCGTCGCGCCCCTGCGGCGTGATGTTCGTGCCTGTGCTCGGAAATCGCGATGCGTTCCTAAACAGGTCGCCGTAATACATCGTCCATTTGTCGATCCATTCGGGTTTCGCCAGCAGCTCGTCCACCAGTTTGGCGCGCTTGTCCGATGAGCCGTCCGCGACGAAGCTCAGCACGCGATCGGCAGTCGGGATGCGCCCGGTTAAATCGAGCGTCACACGGCGGATGAACTCGAAATCGTTCGTCTTGTCCGCAGGCGTCACGCCCTGTGCCTTCAGGGCCTGGAAGATGAAAGTATCGATGAAGTTGTCGCTCGCGGCCTGGCTCCCGGTGAACGTACGGCTGCCGCCCGGCACGGAGGGGATCGCTATAGCCGACGCCGGATCGCCTGACGCACTGGCCGTGCCGAGCATCGCGGTGACCTCGCCTGTCGTTCGACTCAGCCGGAAGCGCTGGCGAGCATCTTGCGCCCCAAGGAACCGCTCACGCTGCGGTCCGAACGCGATGCATTCGGGATGTGCAATCTTCAGCTCCTGCCGCCGTTCTTGCGCCTGTCCAATCCACAAACTTAATGCGCCGGCACCCAGCCCAACCACACCTAGAAGACGCTTCATCGTGGCCCTCTCCGCCAAGTCTATTATCACTAATCAACCCGCTTGAAACCAGAGAGTTTCGTGCGGCTAAGGCGTTTTTCGGGCATAAAGAATTAAACCCGGTTCACTCGCGGGACAACGTCCTTACACTGGGTTTAAAGTACTCTGAGGTAAGCGTCGTAATGAAAATAAAATACTTAGCCGGGATGATGGCCGCCGCCGGCATAGCGGCGTCCGCCCAAGTCTCAAATAATCAGTCGCTGAGGGGAAAGTACTACTTCCGCCAGGTGCTGCTCGTCACGGACGGCACGGTTATGGTCAACGACACCCGCAGTGGCTCGGGCACACTCACATTCGATGGCAACGGAAGTTTCACGATAAGCGGCCAGCAACTCGCCGGCCTAGCGGCGCCGGCGGCGCTCGGCGGCAACGGGACCTACAGCGTGAAGCCGGGCGGTTTTGTGACGCTCTCGAATCCACTGCGCTCCGGAGCACTCTTAAATGCGCGATTGGGCGTGGGGGCGCTCGTCGGCTCCTCCACCGAAGCCGGCGCGACCGTGTTCGATCTCTTTCTTGCGATCCCCGCTCCCACGCAACCAGTTTCGAACGCGACGCTCACCGGCGCTTACTGGATCTCGAGCCTGGAATTCCCGAACGGCGGCCTGACCAACGTCCGCAACACGAATTTCAAACTGACAGCCAACGGCGCGGGGAGCTTCACGGAAAACACCATCAGCGGCCAGGCCGCGAACCTCGGCAATAAGTTGCAGAACCAGACTGTGAGCCCGATGACGTACTCGGTCTCAGGGGACGGCACGTCTACACTGACGTTCCCCACCGCGGCAGGGCTCGACACCACCACGCAGCTCATCGCTGGCGTCAAGAATGTCTTTGTTTCGCAAGACGGCACTTACCTGATCGGCGGGTCGATAGCGGCCGGCGCACATGGGCTGGTGGTGGGCGTGAAGGCGTTCGCGAACACAGCGACCAATTCGAGCTGGATTGACAAATTCTGGGCCGCCGGCATGCGCTACGATACGCAACCTCCTCGGTTGGCGGCAGTCGTCGGCTCGGTGAACGTGACAGGCGCCGGCAGCAGTGTCTGGGCGCGGCGCACGCGGCAATCCGATGGTCTGTTTGACGCCGCGCCACTTATTTCCTACAGTTTGAACGCCGACGGTTCGGGCACGTTCCCGTCAACTGGAGGACACGTCACGGTTGCCTCGACCGGACAGACGTTCGCGACCAGCGGCG
>QHXU01000133.1:15606-32406 GCA_003223065.1 Acidobacteriota bacterium
GGCGTCGATGTGTCGGATTCCTCGAGCTATGAGATTTATTTCGGCGCGAAGTTCGTGCCGCAGTCAGGCCCCGGCGTTTTTCTGAATCCGCAAGGTGTGTTCAACGCCGCGAGTTATGCGCCAGCCGGGTTTCCGCTATCGCCGGGCGGCGTTATGACGCTTTTCGGCACCGGATTCGGAACCCAGAGCGCCACCGCGCAGGGCGGCAGACCGTTCCCGAATACGCTTGCCGGCGTGCAGGTTACGGTAAATGGCACGCTTGCGCCCATGTATTCGGTATCCGCAAATCCGGCTCAGATCAGCGCCGTGGTGCCGTTCGGCGCGACCGGCCCTACGGCCACGATCGTGGTTAGCGTCAACGGCACGAAGTCCAATTCCGTCGAGGTGCCTCTTGGGGCCAGTGCACCCGGCATTTTTTCAATAGCGATGAACGGGCTCGGCGACGGGGCGGTCCTTCACCGCGACTTTTCGCTGGTGAACGCATCCAATCCGGCCAGGCGCGGCGAAATCGTGCAGGTATTCCTCACGGGGCTGGGCGCCGTCAGTCCGCCGATTCCGGACGGCGACGTCGCGCCGGTGACTCCGCTGAGTGTAGTCACGGGGCCCGTGAACGTCTACGTTGGCGGGCAGTTCGTGACCAACATCCAGTTCAAAGGGCTCGCGCCGACACTCGCCGGGCTCTATCAGCTGAATATCGAGATTCCCGTGGGCGTTGCCTCCGGTTCACAGAGCCTGGCCGTGCAAACCGTGGAGGGATTCACAGATCTGGTAAATATCGCGATCCAGTAGACGTTATTTTCCAATGCAAAACGTCGAAAAGATCCGATTCAGAATGTCATCCGCGGTCGTGGCTCCGGTAATGGCATCAATCGGGCGGAGCGCCGCATAGAGATCGAGCAGCAGCATTTCATGCGGGATACCGAGCGTGGTGGCATTGCGCGCCTGTTCGAGGGCTTCGTGGGATTCCTTCAAAAGTTGCTCGTGCCGCAGGCTGGTAATGAATCCGCCCTCCTGTTCCAGGCGGCCCCGCGGCGCGATCGAATCCACCAGCCGGCGGCGCAGCTCCGCTAGACCTTCGCCGGTAAGCGCGGAAACGGGCAGCCCATCGGCGATCTCAGCCTGGCGTAACAAGTCGCACTTATTTCCCGCGACCAAAGACTTGCCCTGCTCGCGGGCATGGCGAATCAAGTCGCAATCCTCGGCTGTAACGGGCGTCGAGAGATCGATCACGACCAGAGTCAGATCGGCATCCGCCATCGCCTGATAGCTGCGCTCGATACCGAGACTTTCAACGATGTCTTGTCCCCGGCGGATGCCGGCCGTATCGACAAACTTCACCGGAATGCCATCGAGCGAGGCGGTCTCCGATACCAGGTCGCGCGTGGTGCCCGGGATCTCCGTGACGATGGCGCGATCCTGCTCCAGAAGCCGGTTGAACAGGCTGCTCTTGCCGACGTTCGGCCGTCCGACAATAGCCAGCGTGAACCCCTCGTGGACAAGTTTTCCGTAGGCGAAGCTTGCGATCAAGGCGCTGATCGCTGACGTGATCGGTTCCAGCCGGCGGAGAATCTCTTCAGCCGGTGCGACGCTCACGTCGTCCTCCGCGAAATCGATTCCCGCCTCGAGCAACGCGATCAGCTCGAGCAACGGTTCCTTCACCGGCTTAAGCCGCCGCGAAACTGAGCCTTCAGCCTGTTGTGCGGCGATGCGGGCCTGGTAGAGCGTGGTGGCTTCAATCAGGTCGCGCACGGCTTCGGCCTGCGGCAGATCGATGCGACCCCGGAGATACGCGCGCAGGGTGAACTCGCCCGGCTCAGCCATGCGTGCGCCGGCCTGGCAGACTCGCGCGAGCGCGTAGCGCAATACCACGGGGGATCCATGGCAGGAAATCTCGACCACGTCCTCGGCGGTGTAAGACCGCGGCGCAGCAAAGTACGTCACCACCACTTGGTCGACAGAGTGGCCGCCGGAGTCGGGGAGTTTCGCGAGGCTTGCGCTCCACGGGCGCCAGAGGGCGCCGCCCTCTGGGAAGCGCAGCACCTGTTCCGCGATCGCACGCGCGTTCTGGCCTGAAATGCGGACGATGCCGATTCCGCCTCGTCCAGGCGGTGTGGAGACTGCTGCGATAGTGTCGGAAAGATTCACTACCCGCGGCGGCGGTCGCGATCACGCCCGCGTCCGGGTGGACCACCGCGGCGATCCCGCCGGAAGGGTGCGCCCGGCCCGCGGCCGCCCGGCCCGCGACCTGGAGGACCTTCCGGCCGTGGACGCGGCGGGCGGATCGGCTCGGGAAGAGTCTGCATATCGGAGGGCACCACTACTACCTGGCGGATCGGCCCCTCGCCCACGCTCTCGCTGCGCACCTCCGTCTGGTCGCGCAAAGCCAGGTGAAGAATGCGGCGTTCGCGGCTGTTCATCGGGCTAAAGTGAAACGGAACATGGGTTTTCTTCACGCGCTCGGCGGCGGCCAGGGCGCTCATGCGCAGTTCCTCGATGCGCAGCACGCGGTGATCATTGGCGTCGAAACAAAGCCTCGAATGCTCTTCCGGCGCCATGCCGATCGCTTCCATGGTCAACTGCTCAAGCGCCAGCAGGAGTTCGGCTTTGTTCGCCAGCAGCAGCTCGACGTCGGGCCCGCTGAACCGAACCAGCAGATCCGGATTCTCAAAATCCGGATGCGGCGTCTCGCCCGCGGCCACGGCATAATTCAGCTTGAAGCCTGCCAGACGGATTACGGTATTGAGGAATTGCTCGATGCGTGGTCCCGCATCCTGGACCGTATACTTCTTCTCGCCCACCGTTCAGTTCCTGCTCTTTTTCTTTGGCACCGGCTTCACGTCGACCACCGCCGGCGTCGGGGTGCTTCTATTCAGAAGCCATTGCTGAGCAATGCCCACCAGATTGCCGGTCAACCAGTATAACACCAGGCCCGCGGACTGATAGTAAAACATGAATCCGAGTGCCAGCGGCATGATCAACATCATCTTTTGCTGCGCCGGGTCCATTCCCGGACTGGGTGTCATTTTCTGCGAGAGAAACTGCGTTACGATCAGCAACACGGGCAGCACCCGTATGGAAAGCGTCTCCGGCTGCGAAAGATCCGGCACCCACAGCCAGCTTGCCCCTCGCATCTGGATGGCCACCGTGAGCACTTTATAAAACGCGAAGAAAAACGGGAGCTGCAGCACCATCGGCAAGCAGCCGCCTACCGGGTTCACGCCGTGCTTCTTGTAAAGGTCCATCATTTCCTGGTTCTGCTCGGCCTTGCGCGGGTCCCGCAGTGAAAGATCCTTGTACTTGGCATTGATCGCGGCAATCTGAGGCTGCAGCGCCTGCATCTTCTTCGAAGATTTCATGCTGGATAGTTTCAGTGGAAACAACACGGTGTTGATGGCGATGGTGACCAGCACAATAGCCCAGCCGTAGTTGTGCGCCACGTGTTCCGCCGTCCAGTTCAGAACCAGAAACAAGGGCTTGGCGATAAATCCGGACCAGCCCCAGTCCACCACCTGCTCCAGCTTCGGATCGACCTTTTGCAGAAGTTCCGTGTCCTTCGGGCCGACATACAGGGCGAAGCCATTGAGGCCCTCCCCGCCCACGCCCGCGCCGATGCGCTGCTCCTCAGCGCCTTTCTCGCCCGGGACGGGGTCGGAGAATGTCGTCAATTCCACCGATGAGTGGCCGCCGGGCAGAAACACTCCGGCGAAGAAGCTGTCCTCGAGTCCGGCGAACGAGTACTGGCCGCTATTCGCAACAGGACCGTTCTTGGCGTCCTTCACCTCTTTTTCAGTGAGCTTTCCGGCTGCCAGATCGTAATACAGGGTGTGCTGTGCAGACGCCGGATTCAGAACGGTCGAATCGCCGAATCCGCCACGCCAGGTCAGCAGGTGCGGTAGGAGCACGCCATTTTGCGTAACCTGTGATGTTATATCGACCAGATAGCTTTTTCGGGAGAAGCTAAACGATTTCTTTGTCAGGGCCCGGCCGTCGGAGAATTCGAACGTCAGGATCAGGTTATCGGGCGAATGTTCCATCCGGAACAAAGCCCCGTTTGGATCGGTCTGAGGCGCCTGGCCTTTGAAGACCAGCGAGAAAGGCGCCGGCACGGTTGAGAGTGCCTTTTGGTTCACCAGGTCGAGCGGCTTGCCGAGATGATCTTTGTACGCCTTCAGGATCCAGCTCCGCGCCACTGCGCCCCGGTTCGAAAAGACCACGCGATAGAGGTCCGTTTCAACCGTGATGGTCTCTTCTTTATCTGCAGCCACCTGGCCTGGCATTTCCATTTGCTTCGCGGGAGCCGCCGCGGCCTGCGCTTTTGCGGTAGGGTTGTTTTCCGCCGGCGCGGATTTCGGAGCAGGTGGGGCTGCGGCTGCCGCCGGTTTGTTTTGGGGCGGAGCAGGCGCCGGCTTGTAAAAATACGGCGTGACGAATAGCACCAGGCCCATCAGCAAGAATGCGATGAGCAGCCTTTGCTCCATCGAAAGTTCCTTCTTCATACAGCGGACGACCTATCGAACCGGATCGAAACCTCCTTCATGAAACGGGTGGCAGCGCAGGAGCCGCAGCAAACCCATCCACGCGCCCTGAAGCGCGCCATGCTTCTCCACCGCCTCGATCATGTATTCCGAGCAGGTGGGATGAAAACGGCAGGCCGAAGGCAGCATCGGAGAGATCCACCGCTTGTAGGTACGAAGAATGAGCACCACTAGTTGCCGCATTTTTCGATCACCTTCCGGATCGCCCGCTCGATTTCCGGAAACGGAGCGGCGAGCGCTGCCCGGCGCGGATTGAGAACAATATCCCACTGCGGCCCAAGCGCGGCGCAATGTTTCCTGAAGGCCTCACGCAACCGGCGCTTGATGCGGTTCCGTTCCACGGCTCCTCCAAGCGCTCGCGGCACGGTGAGACCCAAGCGCGCGCAGACACGACTGCCCGCGTCCGTGCGCGCCAGGCAGAAGGCGGCGAACAAAGGGCTGGAGAGGCGAATGCCGTTGTCATAGACCACTCGAAACTCGGCGGAGCGCAAGATTCGGGACGACCGCGGAAACCGAAGCAAGCCGCCGGCAACGGGCTTAATGGGATTTCGCGTACCGAACAGCTCTCTCGTCGCTGACCGTAAGCTTGTGGCGGCCCCGCGCGCGGCGCCGCGCGAGCACGGCCTGGCCATTTTTTGTCTTCATCCGCGCTCGGAATCCGTGCGTCTTGGCGCGTTTTCGATTGTTGGGCTGAAATGTGCGTTTCGGCATGATTCGTTCAACTTAACGCGCACGACGCAACAAGCGAAGGCGCACCAATGGATAGGTCAACTTTTGTTTTCATTATACCAGAGGCGGGCGAGAACGCACCGCGCTGCGTTCAGAATGTGGCGAGCTGCTCGTAATCGACGTTCCCTCCGGAAATCACGATGCCTACGCGTCCGAGCCCCGAAGGCAATTTCCCGCACAGCGCAGCTGCGGCCGCTACGGCTCCGCTTGGTTCCGCCAGAATCTTCAGCCGCATCAGCAGGAACTTCACCGTAGCCCGGATTTCGTCGTCCGTCACCAGCAGAATTTTTTCCACGTGCCGCTGGATGATGGGAAAAGTCAACTCGCCGGGAGCCGGAGACCGAAGCCCGTCGGCAATCGTCTCCGGAGGCGGAATCTCGACGCGCTTGCCGGCGGCGAATGAGAGATACGCATCGTTGGCGCCGGCGGGCTCGACGCCAAAGATGCGGATCTCCCGGCGCAGATGCCGGGCCGCGATGGAGCTGCCCGAGATCAACCCGCCTCCGCCGATGCACACCACGAGCGCGCCCAAATCCGGCACTTCTTCAAGCAGCTCTTTGGCCGCGGTGCCCTGTCCGGCGATCGTCCAGGGATGATCGTATGGCGGCACCAGCGTCGCGCCCGTCTCCGCCGAAATTCTCGCACTGATCGCGCCGCGGTCATCGGTAAGGCGGTTATAGGAGACGATCCGCGCACCTTGCGCACGCGTCGCCTCGAGTTTCGAGCGAGGCGCGTCTTCAGGCATCACGAGCGTCGCAGGAGCACCCACGGCGCGCGCCGCAATCGCCACGGCCTGGGCATGATTACCGGACGAATGCGCCACCACGCCTCGCGGCAGTTGATCCTTGGGAATTGAGAAAATGAAATTCGATGCGCCGCGGATCTTGAACGCGCCGCCTGTCTGAAGATTTTCGCACTTGAAGAACGCGGTGACGCCCGCCGCCGCGTCGAAGCTTCGCGAAGTCATCACCGGCGTGCGCTTGGCGATCGTGCGGATGCGTTCCGCCGCGCTCCGAATGTGCTCGAACGTAACCTCAGTATCCGGCATGTTTATCCACGATGTTCAGGAGCGGCTCGCCTTTCGTGAACCGCGCGAAGTTTTCGAGGAAACACGACAACGCGCGCTCCCTCCATCCCGGACCATGATCCACCGTGTGCGGTGACATCAGCACGTTGGGCAGGCGATAAAACGGATGCCCCGCGGGCAAGGGCTCCGTGTCGAAGACGTCCATCGCCGCCCCGCGGATCTTTCGCGATTCGAGCGCGCGGATCAACGCTGCTTCATCCACGACGGGGCCGCGGCCCACATTGATTATCACGGCGGCCGGCTTCATCGCCGCGATCTGCTCCTCGCCGACCATTCCTCGTGTTTCGGACGTTAGCGGCGCCGCGACCAGAACGTAGTCGCTCGCAGCGACCATGTCGGTGATCCGCTCCGGCGGATAGGTCGCATCGAGTAGGGGATCGCCGGCGGAGAGCTCCGGCTTACGCCGGACCGCGAGGATCCGCATACCAAACGGGCGAGCCCGTTCCGCCGCCGCGCTGCCGATGCCTCCGTATCCGACGATGCCTAGCGTCCGCCCGTGCAGCTCGTCGGTTTCGAACGGCTCCCAGCAGTGCGCCTCCTGCTGGCGGATCATGCGCCGGAGGTCATAGGCGAAATGCAGCATCACCGCGACCGCCCATTCACCCAGCGGCCGCCGATAAACACCGCGGCCGTTGGTCAGCGGCACCGGACTTGCCAGAATTTCGGGCGATAGCAGCAGCTCCACCCCGGCCGAAAGAGAATGCACCCAGCGCACGCGTGCGGCGTACGGGAACGTGGCGAGCAGCAGGGTGGGATCGCGAAACTCGGCGTTCAGAATCACGTCCGCATCCCGCGCCGCTTCCCGCAGCCGGTCCAGATCATCGCTGACCATAATGCGGGTCCCGCCAGGCAGTTGAGCCAGCGACTTCAAATGCGGGGCCGCCGGATTAGCGGTCACCAGCAGAGTCAGGACGCCCATACGTCGGATCGCAAACCCTAGCATAACGTGCCACACTGGAGATGTGCCCGAACGCTGCACTTGTGGTGCACAGCTTCCTTCCGACGCGCTCTTCTGTCACAAGTGCGGGAAGCCGCAGCGTGACGAGCCGCTGATGGTTGAGCTGGAAACTCTCCCTCCGCTGCCGCAGCCCGCTCCAGCGCTGGAGCCGCCGCCCATTAGCTTCCACAACGGTCCTGCAGTGCGCATTGCGCTGCTTGCCGGGATCCTCTCATTTCTTGTCTCGATGCTTTCCGGCCAGCTCGCGTTGCCTCAGGCGTTCGCGCTGGTGTGGCTGGCCGCGGCCGGATTCCTGGCCGTCTACCTCTATAAGCGCCGCACCGGGCAAAAGCTTTCGGTGGCAAGCGGCGCGCATCTGGGCTGGATCTGCGGCATCTTCGGATTCGTCATTGTCACGATGCTGCTCACCGTGACGGCGGTCATGCTTTCCGAACCGTCGGTAGTGTCGGCCATGCGGGAGCAGTTGAAAACCCGCGGCATGGCTGAAACAACGGTCAATCAAATGATCGAGGTTTTCCGAAGCCCGGGCGGAATCACCGCCGCCGTTCTGGTGTCTTTCGTCCTGTTCACAGTGCTGCCCACCTTCGGCGGCGCACTCGGGGCCAAGCTGTTGGACCGGGACTAGACGCGCGCGGCCGCAGCATCTAGTATGAATCTCGGGCTTGATGAATTGCGTGTGACGCGACGATTTCTATTGGCCGCAGGCGCAGCGGCACTACCGATGCGGGCTGCCGGTACGCGGGTCCGACTGGGGGGCCCTATCTTCCTCCGTTCGGAGTATCCCGCCGAATTGGCGCGCGAGCACCGGCGCCTGGGCTACAGCGCCGCGTACTGCCCGAATGCCAGCGTGCGCGACGGAGATCGCATCCAGGCAATCCAAAAAGCGTTCGCTTCGGAAAACGTGGTGATTGCCGAGGTGGGTGCGTGGAAAAACATGCTGGATCCCGACGCGACGAAACGAAAGCAGAATCTGGACTACGTTATCGAACGTTGCGCGCTGGCGGAAGCTGTTGGGGCGCGCTGCTGCGTCGATATCGCAGGATCCTACAACGCCGATGTGTGGTATGGAATGAATCCGAAGAATCTATCCAAAGAGTTCTTCGACGCAACTGTCGAGAACTGCCGCCACATTCTCGACACCGTCAAACCAAAACGCACAAGGTTCACCATCGAAATGATGCCGTGGAGTCTTCCCGATGGGCCCGATGCATATCTGGAATTGATCCGGGCCGTCGCGAGGACAACGTTCGGCGTGCACCTCGACGTTTGCAACGTTATCAACAGCCCGCGCCGCTTCTATAACAATGGCGAGGTGATTCGGGAATGCTTCCGCAAGCTAGGCCGCTGGATCACCTCATGCCATGCGAAGGACCTGCGGTGGGCGCCCGAGTTCAATGTCCATTTTCAGGAGGTGGTACCGGGGCGCGGCCAGCTGGACTACCGCGCTTATTTGGCAGAACTAGCAAGACTGCCGGTGGATGCGCCTCTAATGCTCGAACATCTTAAGAACGCCGAGGAGTATGACGAGGGCCGGGCCTACATTCTCCGCGTGGCGGCGGAAACAGGCGTGGCGTTTGCCTGACCCCGCACATTTTCTTCCCCTCCCTGGAATATGTTCGTAGGTTCCGACGCTCAACGCGCTGAAATCATGTAACCTTTACGGCGTTGGACCGTATACAAGACATGCTGCAAGATCTTCGGTTCTCCTGGCGCGAGTTGCGCAAGAAACCCGGCCTTGCTCTCACCGCCATCATTTCGCTCACGCTCGGCATCAGTGCGACTACCGCCGTTTTCAGTGTCATCTACGGCCTGTTGGCAAACCCGTTCCCATACCAGGGCGCCGACCGCATGATCAACCTGATTGTTCTGAACGAGAACGGTAAGGATTGGTGGGTCGGGATCACCGGTCCGCAACTCAAGTTCCTTCGGCAGGCCAGGTGTGTCGATAGTGTTGCTGCTAGTTGGGGGACATGGAATCTCACGACTACGGACGAAGATTTACCTCAGGATGTCCCGTCCGTCCAACTCACAGCTAACGCCGGCAGTTATTTCGGCGTCCCCGCCCTCCTGGGCCGCACGTTGATCCCCTCCGACGCTCCGGACGGCCAGGACCCGCAGCCGGTGGTCGTTCTCAGCTATCTGTTCTGGCAACGACACTTCAATGGCGACCCGACCGTAGTAGGGCGCACCCTTCAGCTGGTCCACAAGAACTATAGGATCATCGGAGTCTTGCCGCCCCGCTTCACCTGGAATGACGCGGATGTGTATCTCCCGCTGAAGATCACCAACGACCCGAACTCTTATTACGGCGCGCTGATCAAGTTAAAGCCGGGAGTCACTCACGCCGAGGCCGACGCCGAGTTGCAACCCCTGCTTGAGCAGTTTGCAAAGCAAAGTCCCAGCCATTTTCCAAAGAAGTTCAGGGTTCACGTGAAAGGGATCAACGAACGGTATGTTGAACATCTCGGCCGTTCGCTCTTCCTTCTGTTCGGGGCGGTTTCGCTTCTCCTTCTGATCGGATGCGCCAACGTGTCCATCCTGCTGCTCGCCCGTGGCACAGCCCGCCAGCATGAACTCGCCGTTCGTAGCGCAATTGGAGCAAGCCGTTGGCGTATTCAGCGCCAGCTTCTCACCGAGGCCCTGGCGTTATCTCTTCTTGGCGCGCTCGGCGGCGTGCTGTTGGCTTATCGCTTACTCCCGCTCCTGATGCGCTGGTTGCCAGAATACTCGTTTCCGCACGAAGTGGCAATCAGTATCAATCTCCCGGTCCTGGGATTCAGCTGCGCCATCGCCATCCTCACCGGCGTTTTGTCCGGTCTCGCGCCGGCGTTCCAGTTCTCCCGTCCGCAAGTAGCCCAGCTCATGCAGTCCAGTTCGCGGCGCTCCACTGGCGGCGCAGCGAGCAAACGCACGCATGATCTGCTGGTGGCTGGGCAGATCGCCCTGACCTTGTTGCTTCTTACCTCCGCCGCTGCCGCCATCAACGGCTTCGTGCGGCTTGTCCAAGCGGATCTCGGCTACGATCCGCACAATACGATGTCGGTTGGTATCCCCGTGCACCAGAACACGCACGTCAGTTGGGAGGATCGGGCAGCCTACTTCGACCAGATCCTTACCCGTGTTGCCGCGATGCCGGAAGTGGTCTCGGCCGGAATCTCCATGAACGCGACGCCGCCCGCAAATGGTTGGGATCTCTACTTCGAGATTTTTGGACGGCCGGAAGGCCAAAGGGAACAGGTGCGCGTGAACTTCATCAGCTCTGAGTATTTCCCCGTGCTGCGCATACCGCTGTTGCAGGGGAGGCTATGGGACCATCCCGAAATTATGCGCGGCGCGCGTCTCGCCCTCATCAATGAGACCATGGCACGGCGGTATTGGCCCCACGGCGACGCGCTGGGTAAACTACTGCGGCTCCCCGACCTGAAGGGCGAACCTCCATTCTCGCCCGCGGCGCCGGACAGCAATAGTTGGCTGCAAATCATTGGCATTGCCGCCGACGCACGCGACGACGGCCTGCGCAAGCCCGTCAAAGCGGCGATTTATGTACCGTACACTCTTCAAATGCGCATGTGGACCCAGATCCTGGTCCGGACTCGCGCCGCGCCGCTTTCGGTCTTGAATCGGGTCCGCGCCGAAGTGAAAGCCGTGGATCCCGATCAGCAGGTGTTTGGCCAGACTCGTGACCTCGAGCAATGGATTCAGCGCCTGGACGAATATGCCTATGGACGCCTGGTGGCCGCGCTGTTCAGCGCGTTCTCGCTCCTGGCGCTTGCACTCGCCGCAATCGGACTTTTCAGCGTCGTCTCGTACGGCGTAGCTCAGCGAACGAATGAGTTCGGCATTCGCATGGCGCTGGGCGCAACGCGCGGACAGGTGCTCCAGCTCGTGTTCACCTCTTCCGCGCGCAACGTCATCGGTGGAGTTGCGTGCGGGCTCCTGCTTAGTTTCATGCTTAGCGGGGTTCTGTCTAAGTGGGCCGAAGGCAGCTCGCATAATCCGCTGGTGTTTGCGGCTGTCACCATGCTTTTGGTTCTGACTGCCGCCTTAGCAGCTTTGATCCCGGCGCGCCGTGCGTCGTCAGTCGACCCAATGGACGCTTTGCGATATGAGTAGCTACTGCCGCGCCAGGCAGAGTGCTCCCGTCTAACGCTCGCCCGCCCATTCGATCCAGGCGGCTGGAGCCGAGGTCTCAGAATGATACGCTGAGGAACCGAGTGCCTCTGACCCGCCTAAGTGTTCATGGCTACCGTTCCCTCCGCGACTTGAGTTTGCCGTTAAGCCAGGTGAATATCATTACGGGCGCTAACGGGACCGGCAAATCCAACCTCTATCAAGCTCTAATGCTGGTTGCGCGCGCAGCCAACGGGCAATTCGCCCGTGCCATAGCTGAGGAGGGCGGGACGCCGACCCTTTGTGGGCTGGCGGCGAGAGAATTCGCTATACGAAGAAGCGTCCGGTCAAGAGATTCGGTCTGGCGGTAGAGACCGATTCGTTTGCGTTCAGCTTTGCGGTTGGCCTGCCTTCAACGGGTTCGCTGCCACTTGGCAATTCGCTATTTGGGTTTGATCCCGAATTGAAAGAGGAGAAGCTCTTGCTGGCAGGCGCGGGGAAACCGGTCCTGATGATGGACCGCCGTGGACCTTCCACCTGGCTGCGGAATGCGGAAGGGAGGATGGAAGAATACGCTTTTGCGCTGCTCAAATATGAGTCCGTCTTGACCCAAGTGGTGGAGCCTCATCGCTACCCGGAGGTCAACATGGTGCGCCAGGCTCTTTTGACATGGCGCTTCTACCATCAGTTTCGGACAGACCCAATGTCACCGTTGCGCTATCCGCAGATCGGCGTGCAGACGAATGTCCTGAGTCATGACGGCTCGGACCTGGCTGCCGCTCTTGAGACGATTCTGGAGATTGGCGATAAAGCCGGGCTCAATGAGACCATCGCTCGCGCGTTTGGAGGAGCCCGGCTCCGAATCGCTGCCGTTGAGACACTCTTCAGCATTCGCCTGGAAGTGCCCGGGTTGCTCCGGCCTTTGGATGCCCGTGAGTTTTCCGATGGACAACTTCGGTTTCTGTGTTTGTGTGCGGCGTTACTAAGCCCCCGGCCGCCGGCCCTCATTGCGCTAAATGAACCAGAGACAAGTCTGCATCCGGATCTCTACGAACCTCTGGCTCAGTTGGTCGCACGCGCTTCGAGGTCGTCGCAGATCTGGGTAACGACGCACTCGCGCGTCCTGGCCGACAAAGTTGCAGCCTTCTCGAATACCGCGCCGGTAGAACTAACGTTGGTTGAGGGCGAAACTCGGCGCGCCGATGACCCGAATTCCCCGAGACGTCCGCACCGGCGCCTGCGGTTTGACGAGCAGGACGAGCCGGACTAGAGGTTCGGCCGCGTAGATTCCAGCGAGTCGGGTCCGCTTTCGACCGGGCCCGCGGCGCCAAGCTTTCGGACCGCGACCGAAACTCGTTTCACAATCGCGACGCCCGCAAATATGATCGCCATCGCGATCGCTTCGCGCACGCCGAAAGGCTCACGATAGAACAGCCATCCCAGCGCGACGGCCACTCCGGGATTGATGTAAGTGTAGATCGAGGCGACCGAGACTGGAAGCCGGTCCAAGGCAAACACGTAGGCGCTGTAGCCAACGATCGAACCGAACATCACCAGGTAGGCGAGCGCGCCGGCTCCGCGAGGGGTCCAGTGCACGGGCTGCGGATGGAGCAACGCCGGAACCGTATATACCAGACCGGTGGCCAATTGCTGCACTGCCCCGCTCACGAACGGATGGGCGCGCGATGTTTGACGGCGCTGCGCAATCGAACCGATGGCCCATCCCGCGCATCCTAATTGAAGCAGCAGGAATCCTCCCAGCGTGCCGCTGGTCCCGCGCAGCGCTGCCGGTCCCACCAGGAGCGCAACCCCGATCGAGCCGACGAGCATCCCTCGGATTGTCGGCGCGTGCAACGGCTCGCCGCCGGGCGCGAGCGCTTCAGTTCCCACCAGCCAGAAGGGCGACGTCGTGACGAACAGCGCCGCCAGCCCGCTTGGAATCCATAGTTCCGCGAACGCGAGACAGCCATTGCCGATGCCCAGCGTCACCACCCCGTAACCCGCCGTCTGCCAGAGCTCGCGTCCGCGCGGCAGGTGCGCGCCCATGAGCAGCGCGCCGCCGAGCATCAGAACGCCGGAAATCGTATAGCGGATGCAAACCAGCATCACCGGCGAGAACGACTCCAGCGCCATGCGAATGCCCAGGTACGTCGTGCCCCAAAAGAAGCACACGCAGGTGAGCGCGACATAAGCGTTAAATTGTGGATGATCGCGCAAGGTCCAAGCTACGATGGTAACTTGATCCTCACGTTAACCATCAATCCTGCCATTGATCGCATCGTCACCGTCGACAAGCTCGTTTTCGAAGACCGGGCTTACATTCTCAAGCGTGGCGAGGCGGCAGGAGGGCGCGGCATTAACGCCTCGCTTGTCATCCATGCTTTCGGCGGAAAGACGCTGGCGTTACTTACATCCGGCGGCGCGTCCGGAGAGCGTATGGAAAACTTGCTCGCAAACACGGGATTCCCGTTCGAGACGGTCCGGGTGCGCGCGGAAAGCCGCATCAATCTCACGATCTCCGACAAGCAGGGCCTGACCGTGAAACTCAACGAGGTGGGCGCGACGCTCGAAAAGCACGAGCTCAAGGAAATCCAGAAGTTGGTGGAAGCCCGCCTGGGCAAAGCGCGCTGGCTGATGATCTGCGGAAGCATCCAGCCCGGAGTTCCAGCGCACTTTTATTGCGAAATTGTCGAAATGGCAAAGCGCCGCGGCGTCAAGACGCTGATCGATACCGATGGCGACGCGCTGCTCCACGCCCTCGAAGCCAAGCCGACGGTCATCACTCCCAATCAGCACGAGGCGGAACGTCTGCTCAACCGGGCGCTAATTACGCGGATCCAGTTCATCGAGGCCATTGACCGCATCCAGGCGATGGGGCCGGAGTCAGTCATCCTGTCGCTTGGCAGCCGCGGAGCGCTCGGATTGAGTCCCGAGGGAATGTTCGAAGCGCTGCCCCCGCGCATCGACGCTCTGTGCCCGATCGGCGCAGGTGACGCCCTGGCCGCGGCCTTCGTATGGAGCATGGAGAAGAAGAAATCGTTCGCCGAGTCGCTGCGCTGGAGCGTGGCGGCGGGTACTGCCACCGCGCAATTGCCCGGCATGTCGTTCGCTACGCTCGAGCAGGCGCAGGCGATTTACCAGCAGGTGGAAGCCCGCCCGGCACGGTGATTTTCCGGGCGGAGTTTCTTGCGGTCAGGGGCTTACTTTCTCCGCCGTCTGAAGAAAACGTCGGACGACTTTATGGATGTCATCACGAGTACCAGGAACAGCACCAACAGCGAAACCAGAGTAGCCACAGAGCCGATCACCAGGTAATCGGACTCCTTGAGCGGCGCCGGCATGAATCGGAGCATAATCGCCGCCACTACTACGAAAACGCAGCAGGCGGCCAGTCCCAGGAGTAGCCCGCGCCGCATCAGCCGTGATTCCCGGACTCTTTTGCCCGGTCCACGAGCGCGTTCACCATCGCCGGATGACCGTCAAGGGGCGGCGTGACATCGATCTCCAGGCTCGGGTGCGCCTGTTTCAGTTCGCCGATCAACGCCGGAAGATCGCGTTCAAGGTGCAGGCCCAGCGTCAGGAAATACGGGATCACCACGAGACGCGAGGCGCCGCGCATCACCAGGCCGGCAGCCGCCTCTTGGATACTGGGCCGGCCGCCCCCGAGAAATGCCGCCGCAAAGTCGTTCCATCCACCGCGCTGCGCCGCCGCCCGGGCGACTGCGCGTACCTCTTCGTTGGCGGACTCGACGCTCGAGCCGTGCGCAAATACGATGTAGGCGGTCCCGCTCATGACTCCAGGCTCACATGCGAGGGCGCCGGGAAATAACTTCGCAGAAAATCGAAAAAAGCGCGCCCGCGCCGGCGGCCGTTGCTATGTTGCAGCGCCAACCGCTGAAGGAAAACCAGCGTTCCGAGTACGTCCGCGTCGCGCAGCGTTTGCATGCCCGCCTCTTCGGCCTGGTGCTTGCGCAGTTCCTCGACCGATTGCTGCAATGCGCTCTGGATCGCCGCTGCGTATGGATTTTGAGGGCGCGTCTCGTAAATCAGACCCGACTCGAGCGTGCGATACGTCCGGATCAGTGTTTCGAGCGCCTCCCGCGCGTCAAAATCCACCGCTCTCTCTTTATCCATCGCGCGCGCCACCTCCATGGCAAGCCACATCACCACTTCCTCGTGTTCGCGCAGGAACTGCTCGCTTACACGAATGTCCTGGTTTGGAAGACCATCGGCGGTGATCGGCGCCGGCCGCTCATGCCGTCGAGCCTCCTGAAGGTGCTCACAATCGGCCGGGCAGTCGATCGTATTTTCCCGCTCCGTGCCGCAGCAGACCGGACAGATGTCGCCCCGGACGCCGGGACAATACCTTCGTGCGCGCTTCTTCTCACAGAGTTTGCAAGGATTGTTCACCAGCGAATAATCTCTATCGTATCATCGGGACATGCCGCGGACCGACCTGTATCTCAAGGTGGAGCTCGATCTCGATGAGAAAGAGAAACCCGAGCGCGTCGCCGCCGAAATCTGCCGGCAAATCAAGAAAGTGTACGGCGTGCGCTCGGCGGAAGTGTCGAACATCGTGGAAAAGGATTAACTGGATCAACTGGGCCCCAGCGGGGCCATGCCGCCATCGACAATTAAAGTTTCGCCGGTGGTTCCCAACGCCATGGTTGCGAAGAACAGGGCCGCGGCGGCCACATCGTCCACCGTTGCCAATCGGCGCAGCGGCGTGATCTTCTCCGCGTCGTTGAACGCCGAATCCGGCCATCCGGCAAAGCGCGTCCGCACGAACCCCGGCAGCACCGCGTTCACGCGAATCTCCGGCGCGAGCGCTCTTGCGAGCGATTTCGTCATCGTTACCATGCCGCCCTTTGAGGCCGCATACGCCATGGAACTCCCCATTCCCATCAGCGCTGCAACCGATGCGATATTCACGATCGCAGCGCCCGGCTGTTTCTTCAGCATCGGCGCGGCGGCGCGGACACAGTAGAACGCGCCGCGCAGGTTCGTATTGAACGTGCGCTCCCAGATCTCGTCCGTCAGATCGTCCATTTTCTGGTGCGGCACGCGTGTGCTCCAGCCCGCGTTGTTGATCAGATAGTCGATACGCCCAAATTCCCGATCGGCCGCGTCCATTAACGCTGTCGCCTCCGATTGCTTCGAGACATCAGCCGCGATGGACACCGCCGTTCCGCCCCCGGAGCGGATGCGCGTGACTACCTCCTCCGCGGCATCGCGGGAGCGGCTATAGTTCACCACCACTTTCGCGCCTTGCTGCGCGAACAACTCCGCGATAGCGCGGCCGATTCCCGTGCCCGCGCCCGTCACCACCGCCACTCGATCCGTTAGCTTCATCCTTTTCTCCGGTAATAAGAATAGACTGG
>QHXU01000133.1:32422-38208 GCA_003223065.1 Acidobacteriota bacterium
ATAGACTGGCAACCCAGCCGCGATCAGCACCAGCCCGGCGACGGACTCCACCGGACTCGTGCGCAAGCTGTTGAACACCAACCCGGCCGCGCAGCCCAGGAAGACAATAGGTGTCAACGGATACAGCAACGTTCGGTACGGCCGCGGCGCGTCCGGCATCCTGCGCCGCAAAACGAACACGGCGGACCCGGTCAAGCCATAGAAAATCCATTGGCCGAAGATGGTCAGGTCAGTGAGTTGGTCGAAGGTGCCTGAAAGCGCGAGAATGCAGGACCAGATCGTGATGGCCAGGATTGCCCACACCGGCGCGTGCGAGCGCTCCCCCAACTCGCCGAGCTTCGCAAATAGAACGCGGTCGCGGGCCATCGCGAACGGAACCCTCGCGAGCGACAGGATCACCCCGTTCAGCGCGCCCACCACCGAAATCATGCATACAATCGACAGCAGCGCGGGGCCATGCGAGCCAAGGAACGTCCCGGCCGCTTTGGAGGCAACCGGAAGCGCATCCCGGTGCAACGTGGAGTTCGACGCTGCCACATCCTCGAACGGCAGCACGTAAAAATATGCCAGGTTGGCGGCTGCGTAAAGCGCCAGAACGCTCAGCACGCCGGTGATCAGCGCGCGCGGAACATTTTTTCCGGCATCTTTCACTTCGCCCGCCACCATCGGCATGAACGCCCATCCGTCGCACGCCCACAACGCGGAGAGCACCGCGGCGCCGAACGCCTTGGCTCCGCTCCAGGCGTGCCCGCCCCGCACGGCGTGAAAATGCGCCAGGTCCCCGCGCTTTGAAAAGAAGACCGCGCCGCCCACCACCCCAAGAATCCCCAGCACCTTAGCCGCGCTCAAGGCCGTCTGGATCCGCCCGCCGAAACGCACGCCGAGGCAGTTGATGACGCCGAACAGAAGAATCGCCGCCACCGCTACCGCCTCCTTCAATCCCAGCTGCCACGGGATGTCGCGGCCCAGCAGGTGCAACGTTCGCTCCGCCCAGACGATGTTCATGGGAACGATCGCCGCGAGGAACGTGGCGAATCCTGCTCCGAGCGCTGCGACCCCGCCCGTAGCCACCACAAAGCGCATCCAACCGTCAAGGAACGCGGGCAGCGCTCCGTAGGCGGTGCGAAGGTAAGCGTATTCGCCGCCTGCCTGGGGCAGCATGCCGCCCAGTTCCGCATACGTAAGCGCGCCGGCGAGCGACATCAATCCGGCCGCGCCCCACGCTGCCATCACCTGCGCCGGCGTGTCCACCTGTTGCGACATGATCGCCGCCTTGAAGAACACGCCGGTGCCGATCATCGATCCGATCGTTAACGCCGTGGCGCCGGTGAAGTCGAGCCCGCGGACCAGTTGCCTCACGCCAGTGCCGCTCCCTCGCGGCCGGTATTCGGTGGCGCGCAACGCCCGCTAGCCGTCCAGACCATCTTGAGATGTTAGTACGGGGCAGGCCGCCTGTGTACAGATCTCTTTGAGGAGGAGGATCTTTGATGAAGCTGAAACCGTTCGCCGCGCTGGCCCTGGGCACTAGTCTTCTGTTTGCCGAATCCGATGCGCCCAAGCGCCTGGAAGTCGCAGCCGAAGACTTCAAGGAAGTGATGGGCATTCCCGAAAAATCGATCCCGCAAGACCTGCTTAACAAGGCCCAGTGCATCGTCATTGTGCCTGGCCTGAAGAAGGGGGCATTTATTTTCGGCGCCAAGTACGGCAAGGGGTTCGTCTGCTGCCGCAAAAAGAGCGGTGTAGGCTGGTCGGGGCCGGCTTCGATTCGAGTGGAGGGAGGCAGCTTCGGCCTTCAGATCGGCGGCGCGGAGACCGACGTCTTCATGCTGGTGATGAATGAGAGAGGCATGAACCGGCTGCTCTCCACCAAGTTCACGCTGGGCGGCGACATTAGCGCCGCGGCCGGGCCGGTGGGCCGCTCGACTCAGGCCGAGACGGATGCCGCCATGAGGGCGGAAATTCTAACTTGGTCACGATCGCGGGGCCTGTTTGCCGGTTTGTCGCTCAGCGGCGCCACGCTCCGCGAGGACAACGACTGGAATCGGGAACTCTACGGGCGCAAGATTGACAACCGCGAGATCATCACCAGCGAAGTTGCGCCGCCGAAAGCGGCCGCGACGCTCCTGGCGGAATTGAACCGGTACTCGAGCCGCAAATAGCATGCCGGATCCCGAAGTCTCCGCACGGATGCGCGAGGATTGGAACGCGCGCGCCCGCGAGGACGCCGGCTACTATGTTGCCTTCGGCCGCCGGGATCAGGGCGACGCGGAGTTCTTCGCGACCGCTACCGCGGTGGTTAACAATCTCGAACGGGAGTTGCGCCGCGTGCCGCTCACGGAACGCGGCGGATGGCGCGCTCTCGAGATCGGTTGCGGTCCGGGGCGCCTGATGCGACCCATGAGCCGGCATTTCATCCAGATCGACGGTGTGGATGTTTCGGATGAAATGATCGCCCTGGCGCGAGAGAAGTTGCGCGACGTTCCCAACGCCTATGCTCACGTCACCGACGGTGCGACGCTCGGCATGTTCCCCGATGAGGCGTTCGAGTTCGTGTATTCTTATGCCGTCTTCCAGCACATCCCGAGCCGCGACGTGGTCTTCGATTACCTGCGCGAGACCCGCCGCGTGCTAAAAACCGGTGGCCTGGCGCGGCTGCAGTTCAACGGCCTGCCCCGCACCGAAGCGGCGTTCGATACCTGGGCGGGCGTGCGTTTCACTTCGAACGAAATCCTCGAATTCGCGAAGGCTTACGACTTTCAGGTGCTCGCGCTCGACGGAGTATCGACGCAATATATGTGGACCACCTGGCGCAAGCAGCCGCAAGGCTGGCAGGCGGCGCAAGAAAACCGGGAAATCACGGCTCTGAAGATCCGGCGCATTACCAACGCCAGCAGTTCCGAGCCGGTCGCTCCGTGCCGCGGCCGCTTCGCATCGGTCTCGATCTGGGTGGAGAATCTCCCTCCCGAAGCCGGCCTACATCATTTGCGGGTGACCGTCGGCAGCTCGTTCGGAAACGTCATATACGTTGGCCCGCCCGACACCGCCGGCTTGCAGCAGGTCACCGTGATTCTGCCCGAGCTCGAAGCGACCGGTCTGCTGCCGGTGGAGATTTATTGGCTCGGCCGGCGGATCTCTTCGACTGCGACGCTGCGCGTGATTCCGCCGGGGCCTTGCGTGCCCCGTCTGACGTCGATCAGCGATGGCGTGAATCTGATGGGCGGAACCCGGATCGAGACTCGTTGCATAAAGATGACCCTCGAGGAGATCGCGCGTCCGCATGAAATCGAAGTGTTTGTCGATGGCCTGCTTGTCACCGATCTGGAGTTATTCTGCGTCGATCCGCGCCCGCAGAAGTTCGAGCTGAACCTACACCTGCCCGAGGACGTCGGTCCTGGCCCCCACCAGCTCCATTTGCGCATCGGCCGCCGCAAGCTGGCTCCGGTCACGATTGACGTTGTAGCGTAAGCCGCAATCTACTGTGAATCCGGCAGTGAACCCGGACTGGCTATGACCGAGATTTCACCGGCGAGCCGCTGGCTCAATCGAACCGGATCGCTCTCACCACCGATCCGGATCACGAGAGAGGCATTCCTGGTGCCTGGGTCTATCACGAGGCTCACACCCGGCACTAACCCCAATCGTTGCATCTCACGGAGGGCCGAAGGATCGCGGTCCGAGACGCTGCTGATGACGGCGGGAACGCCGCAAACCCACTTCAGAAGAGGGAACTCCTTGCGAAATGGCACGGCGCCGCTTCGTTCCGGGATGAGATGCCCGTGAGGGTCAACCTCGGGGTCGCCCAGCTTGGCGGCGATCCGGTCTTCAAGCCGCTCCGATATAAAGTGCTCCAGGCGTTCGGCCTCCTCGTGCACCTCGTCCCAGGAATAACCGAGAAACTCATGTAAGAAACGCTCGAGCAGGCGATGGTGACGCAGCACTTCCAAGGCCCGGCGTTTGCCGGCTTCGGCCAAGCGTACCCCGTGATGCTTCTCATACTTGACGAAGGAAGGGCGCTGCGAGGCGAGTTTCTGGAGCATGCCCGTAACCGAGGCCGCGCGGACGCCCAGATGTTCGGCGAGCGCGTTGCTGGTGACGCGCTTCTCCTCAGGGCCGCTTAGTTCCAGAATCGCCTTGAGATAGTCGTCTACCGCTTCCGACGTAGACGAAAGAGCAGTTTTAGAAGCCACTAATTTTTATCCTATCCGACATGCTCGGAGTCTCGCAACCGGGCCTCAGCATCCGTAAACCTTGCTATCCATGCGATCCATAACGGCTGCTTGCGTTGGGATGGCGTCTCCATTAGAATCAATTTAGGCATGGCTAAACTTGTCGCGGTGTGCTTTTTAGCGTTCCTTCCCATTCTGTTCAGCTTGACTGAAGTAGCCGCTCAGTCACTCGGCGGCGCCGGAACGCTGAGCGGGACCGTTAGAGATCCATCCGATGCACCGGTGCCGTCTGCCACGGTTGAGCTGTCAAACCCCGTCTCCGGCTTTTCGGCGCGGACGCGGACCGGACCCGCCGGCACTTTCCTCATCAACAATATTCCGCAGAACAATTACAGGCTTCGCGTCTCGCGCACTGGTTTTGACATGCACATCGCGGATGTCGCCGTCCGAACGGTGGTCCCGATCGATCTGAATATTCGGCTTGCGCTTGCCAGCCAGCACACCAGTGTGACGGTGGAAGCAGCGCCGGACAACCTCGTGGAAAACAAGGCCACCGCCAGCGACACGGTCGATCGGCAGCTCATTGCCGTACTGCCCAATTTTTCTCCGGATTCCGGATTGAATACTGCCATCATTTTCACCACGCCTGGCGTTGCCGCCGATTCAAACGGTTTTTTTCATCCTCTGGGCGACCATGCACAGGTGAGTTACGTCATCGACGGCCAACCGGTTTCGGATCAGCGCAACAAGGTTTTTTCGACCTCGATTCCAGCGAACGCCATCCAGTCGATGGAGGTGATCTCCGGCTCGCCTCCGCCTGAATACGGGGACAAGACCAGTCTCATGATCAATGCGACGACCCGGTCGGGACTCGGCCAGAAGCCCGCCGGTAGCTTTCTCGCAAGCTACGGATCCTTCGGCACGATCCTCGAGGAGGGTACGCTCGGGCTGGGCGCTGCGCGTTGGGGCAATTTTGTGGTGGCGAATGCCGAACGAACCGGCCGCTTTCTCGATACGCCCGAGTTCCGGCCGATGCACGACATCGGCAATACCGGAACATTTTTCGATCGTAGATTATAAACCCGGTGGAAAAGATGCCGTCCATCTGAACATGATGGTGGCGCGCAATTGGCTGCAGGTTCCAAACACTTACGACCAACCGCGCCAGGATCAAAGACAGAAAGTCGTCTCGTTCAACATTGCGCCCGGATACCAACGCATTATCGACTCACGGACCCTCGTGAGCATCAACGCGTTCTTCCGCCGCGATCAGGTGAACTATTATCCGAGCGCCGATCCTTTGGACGACTCGCCTGCGACCTTGGCGCAGGACCGCTCGCTCACTAATTTCGGCGTGCATTCGGATCTGTCGCGTGTGCAGGGACGGCATAACTGGAAGGCCGGGTTGAACGTGGCGCAAACCCGGCTTGACGAGGACTTCACCCTGGGAATCACCGATCCCTCGTACAACGCCGCGTGCCTGAGCCGAGGCTATCCCGTGCCATTACCGGGGCTGAGGGATCCGTCCCAATGCGCCGCATCGGGCTTCCAAGCCAACCCTGGTTTCTTGAGTGGCCTGCTTTCGTATGACCTGACACGCAGCGGAAGCCCATATCAATT
>QHXU01000133.1:38229-44409 GCA_003223065.1 Acidobacteriota bacterium
CATCGATCAGTTCGCCTTTTTCGGACAGGATTCCATTACGCTGGGCAACCTGATGCTGAACTTTGGTTTGCGGTTCGATCGCTATAACGGACTCACGGACGGAAACGGCGTGCAACCGCGCGGGGCGCTCTCCTACCTGATCAAGCCGACGAAGACGGTCATTCGCGGCGGTTACAGCCACACCGTGGAAACGCCGACGAATGAGAACCTGGTGGTGTCGAGTTCCACAGGCTCCGGCGGGCTTGCCAGCAATTTATTCAAAGGAACAGCCGAACAGCGGCCGATTCTGCTCGGCAGGCGGGATCAGTACGACGCCGGTATCCAGCAGAGTCTCGGCAAGTGGATTCTGATGGATGTGAGCTACTTCCGCAAGTACACGCGCAATGCTTTCGACTTCGACGCGTTGTTCAACACACCGATTACCTTTCCGATTGGCTGGATGCATTCGAAGCTGGACGGTGTGTCCGCGCGCATCAGCACTGTCGATATCCGCGGCCTGCGAGTTTACGCGACGATGGGTCATGCGAACGCCAGGTTCTTTGGCCCGGAAAACGGCGGCATCGTTTTCAACTCGAACCTGTCGATAGGCGCCTACCGTCAGGATCACGACCAGGTTTATCAACAGAACGTGAACCTCCACTATCAAAAAGCCAAGAATGGCTGGTGGACCGATTTCACGTGGCGTTACGATAGCGGCCTTGTGGTCGGCGCAGTGAACAGCTTGGAAAATGCGTTTGCCCTGACGGCTGATCAGCAATCCACGATCGGCCTGTATTGCGGCGACGAGCGGGCTTCGCTTGCTCACCGCATCACGTCCTGCAATTCGCCTCATTATGGTGCCCAACGAATTAACATTCTGGCCCCGGGAGCCGAGAACGCCGACCACAACCCGCCGCGGACCAAGTCGCGGCACATATTCAGCGTCAGCCTCGGTACGGACAACTTATTCCATACGGAGCACTTCCGCACCATCCTGCGCTTCACGGTTCTGAACCTGGCGAACCAGGCGGCTCTCTACAACTTCCTCTCGCCGTTCAGCGGAACCCATTGGGTGGAGCCGCGTGTTTATCAGGCGCAGGCCGGCCTGGCCTTCTAGGAAAAATCCGTACAAATTCAGCCGTATGATGCACCTGTGCCTGTAATCGACTGATTCCCAATATCATTAGCAAGAGGAGCCATCTCTACAGGCCAACTACCATCCGTCGTATTTGGTGTTGAAAGAAGCACGACATATGGTATTATCCTTTGCATCCGACTTTTGTAGGACTCAAGAAAAAGGAGCCCCCGCATGGGACAATTAGGGATAGGTGTTGCACCGAAATTGAAGGTACGGCAGACAGTTCCGGTAAAAACAAGGGCAGGCGTAGCCTTTCCGCGCTACTTCACCGCGCGCTCGGAGCCAGGGAAAACTCCCTACGACGAGGTCAAGTGGGAGCTCCGCACCGCATCCATCGGCAACGATAAAGGCGCGGTTATCTTCGAACAGCGCGACGTGGAGGTTCCGGCGGACTGGTCGCAGACCGCCACCAACATTGTCGTCAGCAAATATTTCTACGGAAAGATAGGCTCGCCCGATCGCGAGACCAGCGTGCGGCAACTGGTGGGCCGCGTAGTGAATACCATCGCCGGATGGGGCCGGGATCAGGGCTACTTCAAAGCGCCCGAAGACGCCCAGCACTTCCGCGACGAGCTGGCGCACATGATGCTGACGCAGAAGGCGTCGTTCAATTCGCCGGTCTGGTTCAACGTGGGCGTAAAGGAGCCGCGCGGGTACGGCTGGTATTACGACCATGCCTCGAGCTCAATCAAGAAGCTGGCGCAGGGCGAGACGCGGCCGCAGTGCTCGGCCTGCTTCATCAATTCGGTCGGGGATACGCTGGAATCGATTCTCGATCTTGCCAAGACCGAAGGCATGCTGTTCAAATGGGGCTCAGGCACGGGCACTAACCTTTCCACGCTGCGCGAAGAGGAAGGTTTGCTCTCCGGCGGCGGGCGCGCTTCCGGCCCGCTGAGCTTCATGAAGGGATTCGACGCGTTCGCGGGAGTCATCAAGAGCGGCGGCAAAACAAGGCGTGCCGCGAAGATGGTGATCCTCAACAGCGACCACCCGGACATCGAGAAATTCATTTGGTGCAAAGCGAAGGAAGAGAAGAAGGCCCACACGCTCATTGACGCCGGCTACGATTCGACGCTTGACGGCGAGGCTTACGGCTCGATCTTTTTCCAGAACGCAAATAACAGCGTCCGCGCCACCGACGAGTTCATGGAAGCTGCTCAGAGCGATAGCGACTGGTGGACCAAGTCGCGCGTTTCGGGCCAGCCGGTGAAGCGCCTCAGGGCGCGCGACCTGCTGAGGGAAATCGCCGAGGCGACACATCAGTGCGGCGATCCGGGAATGCAGTTCGACACCACCGTCAACCGGTGGCATACGTCGAAGAACACCGGCCGCATCAACGCCTCCAATCCATGCTCGGAATACATGTTCCTGGATGATTCGGCGTGCAACCTGGCCTCGTTGAACCTGATGAAGTTCGTCGGACCGGATGGGCAGTTCGACGTCGAAGCCTACCGCCACGCCGTCGATACGGTCACGCTGGCGCAAGAGATCATCGTCGATAACGCCGCTTATCCGACCGAGAAGATCGCCAAGAACTCGCATGACTTCCGCCCGCTCGGCCTGGGCTATGCCAATCTCGGCGCGTTGCTGATGTCCATGGGGATTCCCTATGACAGCGACCAGGGACGCGACTGGGCTGCCGCGCTCACCGCGATCATGTGCGGCCAGGCATACCTGACCAGCGCGCGCATTGCGGCCGACGCCACCGGTCCCTGCGCCGGCTACGCGGAGAACGAAGATCCATTCCTGGAAGTGATTCGGATGCATCTGGACGCCACGTCCCGCATTGACAGCCACCGCGTTCCGCCCGCGCTTTTCGAGAATGCCAGGCGCTGCTGGGAGGACGCGTACGAACTGGGCCGCAAGGCAGGCTTCCGCAACGCCCAGACCACGGTGATCGCTCCCACCGGCACAATCGGCTTCATGATGGATTGCGACACAACCGGCATCGAGCCCGACCTCGCGCTGGTCAAATACAAGAAGTTGGTCGGCGGCGGCGTGATCAAAATCGTCAACAACACCGTGCCCGCAGCGCTAATCAGGCTCGGCTACACGCCCGACCAGGTCAACCGGATCGTCGATCATATTGATTCGACGGGCACCATCGAAGGCGCGCCATCCCTCAAGGACGAGCACCTCACGGTATTCGACTGCAGCTTCCGGCCGCAGAACGGCACGCGATCCATCCACTATATGGGCCACGTTCGCATGATGGCTGCCGTGCAGCCGTTCATCTCCGGCGCAATCTCGAAAACCATCAACATGCCCGAGGAATCGACGGTCGAGGACATCATGAACGCCTACCTCGAGAGCTGGCGCCTCGGCTTGAAGGCGGTGGCGATTTATCGCGATAATTCGAAGCGGGTGCAGCCCCTGAATTCAGGTACGTCCTCGGGAGCATCGAAGGGCTCCAAGCCATCGGCCGCCCCGCCCGTGCAGGTGGAGGAAAAGATTGTCTATCGTCCGGTGCGGCGAAAGCTCCCAGACGAGCGCCAGTCGGTTACCCACAAGTTCTCGATCGGCGGCCACGAGGGTTACCTGACAGTGGGCCTCTATGAAGACGGCACGCCTGGAGAATTATTCATCACCATGGCGAAAGAAGGCTCGACGATCTCGGGCCTCATGGACAGTTTCGCTACCGCCATCAGCTACGCCCTCCAGTACGGCGTGCCGCTGAAGTTTTTCGTCGACAAGTTCAGCCACGTGCGCTTCGAGCCGAGCGGCTGGACCGGTAATCCCACCGTGCCCTACGCCAAGTCCATCATGGATTATATTTTCCGCTGGCTGGGCGCGAAGTTTCTGGGAGCCGAGTACGCAGGCGGCGAAGCGGGCGACGCCCCCAAGCTCCGCGTCACCGAGCCCGATCCGCAACAAGCGTTACCTTTTGCGCCTGTCGCCGCGGACGCCCCGACTTGTTCCGAATGCGGCGGGCTGATGACCCGCAACGGCAGTTGCTACAAGTGTGAGAACTGCGGCGGGACGAGCGGGTGTAGTTAAGCTTAAAAAGTCCTCGCTTGAGCAGGGGGCCGATTACAAATCGGCCCCCTGCCTTAATTCCTTCTGTCTAACTGGCTGCGACAAGTCCGGAGAGTTGCGCCCACTCCAACTGGCTTACACTTCTCACTACATTTACAATGCTCCGCAATCACCCGAAACTGGCGGCGATCCTGTTTGGCGTGGCCGCGCAATCCCTTTTGGCCGCTGACCCCACCATGACGCCACAGGAACGATCGCAGATCATCCAGCTCATGAAAGATTCCGAGAAGGAGTTTCTGCAGGCCGTTCGCGATCTCACCGACGAACAGTGGCAGTGGAAGCCAGCGCCGGAACGCTGGTCTGTCGGTGAAGTCGCCGAGCACATTGTGCTGTCCGAGGGCGCTCTGTTCGCTAAGGTGCAGGAGGCGCTGCGCAATCCGCCGAACGCCGATTGGGAAAAGAAAACAGAGGGCAAGACCGAATTCCTGCTGAGGGTGATGGCTCCTCGTCTCGGAAAGGCCCAGGCCCCCGAAGAGATTCAGCCGCAAGGCAAGCTGACCAGGGCCGAGATCATGACGCGCTTCGCGGAAGGCCGTCTCCGTAGCCTGCGGTTCGCCGAGGAAACAAAAGCCACGCTCAAGGATCACACCGCGGAGCACCCCTTCCCGATTTTCAATACCTTGAATGCGTATCAGTGGTTGCTTTACATTCCGCTCCACAATCAGCGTCACGATAAGCAGATTGAGGAGGTAAAGGCCACCGCCGGCTTCCCGGCGAAATGAAGTCCAGTCTGGCGAGCCTTATAGAAACTCGTCCGTGTGCTCGCCCAAGCGAGGGGCGCGGCCCGCGGCACAGCCGGGTGTTTCGCTAAGGGTTGGAATGGGCGCAGCAGGGAAGTCGTGAAGCGCATCTCTCAGGTTGCGCACGGGCGTCACGCAGCAGTCCTTGGCACCCAGGCGCACGAACCATTCTTCGGCCGTCGCACCCAGAAGCTTTTGAGCCAGAGCGGCTTTCACTTCGGACTGGCGGGGCTCGGGCGCGTATTGATCGGCGATCAGATCTTCACAGCCCAGCTCGCGGCAGAGGTTTTCCCAGAACTTGGGCTCGAGCGCGCCCACAGCCACGTATGATCCGCCCGCGGCCCTGTAGACTTGATAGCAGGCGTAGCGGCCGCTGAGCATGTCGTCGCCGCGCCCGGGCGGCTGGCCTGTCGCCTGAAACGACGCGAGCGGCACCGGCATCAACGCCGCTGAGCCGGCGAACATCGAAACATCAACGCGCTGGCCTCGCCCCGTCCGCTGCCTCGCTTGGAGCGCCAAAAGCACGCCGATCACAGCCTGCATCGAGCCTCCGGCGAGATCCGCGATCTGAATGCCGGCCAGCGCCGGCGGTCCGTCTTTAGGCCCCATGAGGTCGAGAACGCCGGAGAGCGCCAGGTAGTTTATGTCGTGTCCGGCGAGCGAAGCGTACTTGCCTTCTGCCCCGTAGCCGGTGAGCGCGACGTAGATCAGCCGGCGGTTCTCCGCGCGCAAGACTTCGTAACCCAGGCCGAGCCGGTTCATCACACCGGGCCGAAACCCTTCGATCAAAACGTCGGCCTTCAATGCCAGTTTCAGGAAAGCTTCCTTGCCACGCGCGTCTTTTAAATCGAGATCAACGCTCTTCTTGCCGCGATTGGTGAGTGCGAAGATCGGGTTCGCGCCTTGCCCGGAGAAACTGCGGCGTGCGTAGTCGCCGGTCCCCGGCTGCTCGATCTTGATCACGTTGGCGCCGAAGTCGGCGAGCCACTGTGTAGCGACAGCGCCGGGCAGCAGACGTGTCAGATCGAGAACCGCGATGCCGTCCAGAGCGGTCATGTCGCGGCTGCGGCGCAATCTTCGAAATACAAAGTCCGCCTCCTCAAGTAGGTTATAATCGCACTTCTATGCGCTACAAAGTGACGGTGGTGGGCGGCGGAAACGTGGGCGCGAGCTGCGCCATGAACCTCGCGTTCAAGGAGCTGGGCGACGTCGTTCTGGTGGATGTCATCGAGGGCGTTCCGCAGGGCAAGGGCCTGGACATGCTGCAATCTGGTCCGATCGAAGGCT
>QHXU01000305.1 GCA_003223065.1 Acidobacteriota bacterium
GTGCGCCTATGTCTGAATTAGGGCCGGCGATCGACAGCTATCTTGCCGAGCTCGGACGGCAGAACGCGTCAGCCCACACGCTGCGAAACTATCGCATTGATCTTCGCGAGTTCCTCGAGTATTTTTCGCCCCCCGGTGCCCAGCCGCCTTCTCCGGCGATGATCGGCGTGCTGCAACTGCGGGAATGGTTAGGAAGCCTCTATGACCGGGGTCTGAGCGTGATCTCGATCCGGCGCAAGCTGGCCGCGGTGCGATCGCTCTTCAAATTCATGATGCGGCAGGGGACCGTTCAGACCAACACGGCCCGTCTCGTGCGCACGCCTAAGGCTCCCAAGCGGGTTCCCATAGTTCCGACGGCGGAGCAGACCAATAAGCTGGTGGACGGCGTGGCGGCCGGCCGCTTTGAGCGGCCTCACCCGGAGCGCGATCTGGTGCTGTTCGAACTGCTCTACGGCTGCGGCCTGCGTATCAGCGAACTATCCGGCCTGAACCTCGAAGACTTCGATTTTGGGGAACGCTGGATCCGCGTGCGCGGCAAGGGACGCAAGGAGCGGCAGGTGCCGTATGGATCGAAGGCCGCCGCGGCGCTCGAAAAGTATCTTGTCAAGCGCGCTGCAGGGCCTAAGGAGCGGGCGCTACTGGTGAACCACCGCGGCGCGCGGCTCTCCGACCGGGGCGCGCGGGGCATCGTAAGCTTCTACGCGCGCATGATCTCGGGGGACGCTTCGCTCCATCCCCACAGCCTGCGCCACGCTTACGCCACGCACCTGCTCTCTGACGGCGCTGACCTCCGGGCCATCCAGGAACTCCTTGGCCACGCGCGCCTGGCGACCACGCAGAAGTACACGCAGGTTTCGCTCACGGATTTGATGGCCGTCTACGATCGCGCCCACCCGAAAGCAAGGAAACACCGCCCTGCAACGTGATTTTCGTTGGCGTTGAGGTGATATGATACGGGCGAAATGTTGCCTTTACTGCTCAGCACCCTTCTTGCGACTTCGGTCCGGGTCTACGTAGCCAATAGCGGCGGCTCGAACATCACCATCATCGATCCAGCGACGGACAAGGTCGCCGGCGACATTCAGGTGTCGAAGAATCCGCACGGCATTGTCCCCTCGCCGGACAAGAAGCGGTTCTATGTTTCGAGTGAAGGCGACAACGTGCTCGACGTGGTGGAGCGGGCCAGTGCAAAAATCACGCGGCGAATTCCCATCGGCACGCGGCCCAACAATCTCGCCATCACACCCGACGGCAAGCGCGTCTATATCTGCATCCGCCAGGAGTCCTGGGTGGACGTTGTGGACACAATTTCGCTCGAGAAGGTGAAAAGCATCGAGGTGGGGCGCTACCCGCACAATGTCTACCTGACGCCGGACGGAAAGTACATGCTCGCTACCTCGATGGGCGACAAGAAGGTGACCCTGATCGACGTGCGTACCGAGGAGCCT
This sequence comes from Acidobacteriota bacterium, assembly GCA_003223065.1. Classification (GTDB taxonomy): domain Bacteria; phylum Acidobacteriota; class Terriglobia; order Bryobacterales; family Bryobacteraceae; genus Palsa-187. Next base: position 1,449 of record QHXU01000305.1, read on the forward strand.
GCATTCACCATCGGCACGGAAGGGGTGCCGCGCCCCGTAGCGATTGAGGCCGGGCCCGGAGGCACGCCACGGCGCCTGTTTGTCCAGCTTTCGAATCTCCACGGCTTTGCGGTGATCGATTATGCTGCGCGGAAAGTGGTGAACAAGATTGCGTTGCCTGAAGCGCCGCCCGGGGCTGAGCCGCTAATCCCTCAGACGTTTTCACATGGGATGGCCATCGCGCCCGACGGCAAGTCGCTGTGGGTAACAAGCATGCTGTCGAATTCCGTGTCGCTCTACTCATTGCCGGAATTGAAGCTTATGGCCACGATTCCCGTCGGCCGCGGGCCGGACTGGATGACCTTCCTGCCTGACGGCAGCCGCTGCTACGTCTCGAATGCCGGCGCGGATTCGGTTTCAGTGATCGACACGCGGGCGCACAAAGAGCTGGCTAAGATTCCGGTTGGAAAGGTTCCGAAGCGAATCATCTCGGTAGAGCTTCCGTGACGCTGCATCACCAGAAGCTGCGCGAACTGCCTTCTGTCGATGAGTTGGCCGAGTCTCTGAGCGAAATACATGCGCCGCGAGCGCTGGTTGTCGCCGAAGCGCGCCGTGTACTCGCCGCCATGCGAGCGGATCTGCTCGCCGGCCGGGCGATGGGGCCGGAGAGCCCTCAGGATCGCGTGCGGAAGAGCCTCGACACGCTCGCGCGGCCGTCGCTTCGACGAGTGATCAACGCCACGGGCGTGATCCTCCATACCAACCTCGGGCGAGCGCCCATTGCCCGTTTCACGCCGCTCGAAGGCTATTCGAACCTCGAATACGACCTCGCTCAAGGCAGCCGCGGCAAGCGCGACGCTCATGTCGGCGGGCTCCTGGAGCGTCTTGCCGGAAAACCAGGCATCGCCGTCAACAACAACGCCGCGGCCGTCCTCCTCACTCTGCACGAGCTGGCGCGGGGTGGCGAGGCGATCGTCAGCCGGGGCGAGCTGATCGAGATCGGCGATGGATTCCGAATCCCCGACATCATGGCCGCCTCCGGCGCGAAACTGCGCGAAATCGGAACCACGAACCGCACGCACATCGACGACTATCGGGCGGCTATTGGTGAGCGCACGCGCGTGCTGATGCGCGTCCACCCGAGTAATTTTCACATCGAGGGATTCACGTCGAAACCCGGCCTCGACGAGCTGGCGGCATTAGCCCGCGAGCGCGGCCTGCCTCTATACGAGGATTTGGGCAGCGGCTGCGTCGCTGATCTGGGGCCGCACGGCATATCTGAGCCGCGCGTCCGGGAAAGCCTTGAAGCCGGGGTGAACCTGGTTTCCTTCAGCGGCGACAAACTGCTGGGAGGTCCGCAAGCGGGGCTCATCGTCGGCGACCCGGAGCTGGTGCAACGGCTGCGCCGCAATCCGCTGTTTCGCGCGCTCCGGATCGACAAGCTCATCACCCAGGCGCTCGAAACCACACTGCGTGACCTGGTGTTCGAACGATGGGAGGAAATCCCCGCTCTGCGCATGATCCGGGCGCGCGCGGACGAAATCCGCTCGCGGGCCGAGCGCGTTCGCACGCGTGTTCCGTCGCTTGAGTTGATCGAAGGACGGAGCGTGGCCGGCGGCGGCTCGACGCCGGAGCAGTCCTTGCCCACGTGGCTCCTGGCGATTCGGGGCGATGCTGTGGCCGCGGAGCGCACACTGCGTGCGGGCTCGCCTCCGGTCATCGCCAGAATCGAGAACGACCGGCTGGTGCTGGACCTGCGAACGGTGCTTCCGGAGGAAGAAGAAGACCTGGTGCGTGCGCTAGCCTCGGCCTCCAGACCGGCGAGCGAAAAGACCGGAGGCGTGGCCTACTAAGCTCTCTCCAGGTATGTGGCCTCGGCCGTGGACACGCGGATCTTTTCACCCTCGTTGATGAACGGCGGCACCTGCACCACCAGTCCGGTTTCGAGCTTCGCCGGCTTGGTAACGTTGGACACGCTGGCGCCCTTCAGTCCGGGCTCCGTTTCGACCACAGTCAGGTCCACGGTCGGCGGCAGTTCCACGCTGATCGGCTTGCCCTCGTAGAATTCGACGTTTACCCTCAACTGCGGGATCAGGTAGCTGGTCGCGTCGCCGAGGATGTCCGTGGTAAGATGCATCTGCTCGAAATTCTCGGTGTTCATGAAGTGGAAGTACTCCCCGTCGTCGTAGAGAAACTCCATCTCGTGCTCTTCGAGCGATGCTTTTTCCACCCTGTCTTCCGAGCTGAACCGGTGCTCGATCATCGAACCGGTCCGGAAATTGCGCATCTTCACCTGGACGAAGCCCCGCAGGTTGCCGGGCGTACGATGTTCCATCTTGAAGATTGAGAACAAATCGTTGTTGAACTTGATCACCATGCCCGGACGCAGTTGTGTTGCCGAAATCATAAAGAGGGAAACTTCAGTGTAGCAGAACGGGTTCTCACGGGCATCCTGTATATTGAAATATGATTCCAGATACAATCCCAGAAGGCCTCACGTTTGACGACGTGCTGTTGCTTCCGGCGCGAAGCAGCGTGGTTCCGGCCCAGGCGGACACGCGTACCTGGCTGACTCGTAAAATCAAACTAAACATTCCCGTGGTCAGCTCGGCCATGGACACGGTGACCGAATCGCACCTGGCGATCGCGCTTGCGCAGCAGGGCGGCATCGGCATCATTCACCGCAACATGACGATCGAGCGCCAGGCCGAAGAAGTCGACCGCGTGAAGCGCTCGGAAAGCGGCATGATCGTCGATCCTGTGACCATCGATCCGGAGCGGAAAATCTCTGACGCACTCGAAGTGATGAAGCGCTACCGTATCTCCGGCGTGCCGGTGACCAAGAACGGAAAGCTGGTCGGCATCCTCACCAACCGGGACTTGCGTTTCGAAACCCGCTACGATCTACCCATTTCGGACGTAATGACCAAGGAAAATCTCATCACCGTGGGAGTGGGGACGACGCTCGAAGAGGCGGAGGCGATCCTGCACCGCCATCGCGTCGAAAAACTGCTGGTCGTCGACGAGCAATACAATTTGAAGGGCCTGATTACGGTCAAAGATATTCAGAAAAAGCTGAAATATCCCAATGCCGCCAAGGACCAACAAGGGCGGTTGCGCGTGGGCGCGGCGCTAGGCTCATCGGGCGACTATCTCGAGCGCGCCAAGGAACTGGTGCGGAAGAAAGTCGACGTGCTGGCGATCGATTCCGCTCACGGCCATAGCGGGCGGGTGATGGACGCGATCGCCGAAGTGAAACGCGGATTGCCGGACGTGGAGCTGATTGCAGGCAATGTGGCCACGCTCGAAGGCGCGCGCGACCTGATCGCGCTGGGCGTCGACGGCATCAAGGTCGGGATCGGCCCCGGTTCCATCTGCACGACGCGCGTGGTGAGCGGCGCCGGCGTCCCGCAGATTACGGCTATTGCCGAGTGCTCAAAGGCGGCGCGGAGTGCGGGGGTGCCCGTCATCGAGTTTTCGGGCGACATCACCAAGGCGATCGCGGCGGGCGCCGACAGCGTCATGATCGGCAGCTTATTCGCCGGCACCGAAGAAAGCCCCGGCGAAACAATTCTCTACCAGGGCCGCACATTCAAAAGCTATCGAGGCATGGGCTCGATGGGCGCCATGTCACAAGGCTCCTCCGATCGCTATGCGCAGGACGCGAGCGGGAAATTGGTGCCGGAAGGCATCGAGGGCCGGGTGCCGTACAAAGGAATGCTGGCCGATCTCGTATATCAACTCGTGGGCGGCTTGCGCGCGGGCATGGGTTACTGCGGGTGCTCCACCATCGTTGAACTGCGCGAGCGAGCGAAATTCGTGCGCGTCACTACTGCCGGGCTGCGCGAGAGTCACGTCCACGACGTGATCATTACGAAGGAAGCCCCGAATTACCGTCTGGAGTAATCACGCGGCTCCGTAACTCGCCTTGCGCCAAACGGATCCTGACCTCAGAGTCCACGGGCGCATCCGCCGGCGACTTCACGATCTTTCCGTCCTTCTCAACAATTGCGTAGCCGCGCTCGAGAATTTTCAGCGGGCTGAGTTGCGCCAGATGCGCCTCCAGTGGGCCCAGCACGCCCCCCGCACGGCTCAAACGGAGCCTCACGCACTGCATCGCCGCTGTCTCGCCGGCCTCCAGCCGTCGCCGCACTTGGGCGAACTTCAACCGTACGTCCAGTTGTCCCAGCCGCGCCGCCGCCGAATCCAACGCACGCCGCCGCGAACCCACCGCTGCTCGCGCCAGGTCGCGCAAGCGGTAGTCGAGCTCATCCACGCGCTGTGAGCGTTTTCCAAGCGCCCGGTGAAACGTCACCTGGTCAACCGCGAGCCGGTGCCACCGCCGGGCAAGCATAGCAAGATTGAGGCGGGCCGCCTGGCGCAGCTTGATCCCGGCCGCATCCAGGCGCTCCACCAGGCTCTGGCGCGTGCAGATCACCATCTCCGCGGCGGCCGACGGCGTGGGCGCGCGCAGGTCGGCTACGAAGTCGGCAATGGTGAAGTCCGTCTCGTGACCAACCGCGGAGATCACCGGAACCGAGCACGCTGCGATCGCCCTCGCCAGGCGCTCCTCATTGAACGCCCACAAGTCTTCGAGCGATCCTCCGCCGCGCGCGACAATCACGACGTCAGCCCAGCCCGACCGGCTGAAGTATTCGACTCCGGCGGCCACTTGCTCAATCGCGGCCTCCCCCTGCACCTGGGCCGGATACAGGCGGATATGGCGGCCCGGATAGCGCCGCTCGAGAATCTGCACCATGTCGCGGATCACGGCGCCGGTCGGCGATGTGACGATGCCGATGCGCTCGGGCAGCGCGGGTAGCGGGCGCTTACGCCCCGCGTCGAACAGCCCCTCGGCCGCCAGCTTCTTCTTCAGTTGCTCGAAGGCGAGTTGCAGCGCTCCGAAGCCCTGTGGCTCCAGAGCTTCCACCACCAACTGGACCTCGCCTCGCGCGTCGTAGAAGTCAATGCGCCCGCGAGCCAGCACCGCCACCCCATCCTGCGGTTTGAACTTCAGATACCGCGCGGTCATCCGGTAGCATACGCAGCGGAGCTGGGCCGCTTCGTCCTTGAGCGTGAAATAGTAATGGCCGCTCGCGGGAAGCTTGGTGCCGGAGATCTCGCCTGAAACCCAGATGTCGGTGAAGCGCTCGCTCAGCGCCTCGCGCATGGCTTGCGTGAGCTCGGTGACCGAATAATAGTGGGGCTCCAGGCCCCAGTTGAGCGCGATCTGCTCCACAGTCCAGTGTATTCCAAAACCCTATCGCGCCTATTCAAAAAATCTATTGCGCCCCTTCGCCGCCGCCTGGATATTATGGAGAGATGAGCACAGCAGGGAAAACTCCAAAAGAGATCCTGGAGTATGCCAAGAAGCATGACACCAAGCAGCTCGACCTGCGTTTTACCGATCTTCCCGGACTACAGCAGCACGTCTCGTATCCGATAACGGAACTGGACGAAGGCTCCTTTGAAGCGGGCTTTGGCATCGACGGATCGAGCATTCGCGGATGGGCGGCGATCAATGAAAGCGATATGCTGCTGATCCCGGACACCAGCACCGCATACATCGACCCGTTCTATGAAACCAGGACGCTGGTGATGACCAGCGACGTTATCGATCCGATCACGCGCCAGCATTACGATCGCGACCCGCGCTGGATCGCGCGCAAGGCCGAGCTGTACTTGAAAAACTCGGGCATCGCCGATACCGCCTATTTCGGCGCCGAAGCCGAGTTCTTCATCTTCGATAACATTCGCTTCGATCAGAATGCGCACTCCGGCTTTTACTACATCGACGCGGAGGAGGGCCGCTGGAACTCCGGCCGCGAGTCGAACAACCTCGGCTACCGCCCGCGGTACAAGGAAGGTTATTTCCCGGTTCCGCCCACCGACCACTACCAGGACCTTCGCGCCGAGATGATCGAGACGATGATCAAGTGCGGGCTCCAGATCGAGTGCCATCACCACGAAGTGGCCACGGGCGGGCAGTGCGAAATCGACCAGCGCTTTGACACGCTGGTGCGGTCCGCGGACAACATGATGTTGTACAAATATGTGATCCGCAACGTCGCTTACCAATACGGCAAGACGGTGACGTTCATGCCCAAGCCGCTGTTCGGCGACAACGGCAGCGGGATGCACACGCACCAGAGTTTATGGAAGGGCGGTTCGCCGCTTTTCGCCGGCGACATGTACGCAGGCCTGAGCCAGATGGCGTTGTGGTACGTTGGCGGCCTGCTGAGGCACGCGCGCGCCCTTTCGGCCATCATCGCGCCCACCACGAACAGCTATAAGCGTCTTGTGCCGGGCTACGAGGCGCCGGTGAATCTCGCATACTCGCGCCGCAACCGTTCTGCCGCCGTGCGCATTCCGATGTATTCGGCCAGCCCGAAGGCCAAGCGTCTCGAGTTCCGGCCGCCGGATGCAGCTTCGAATCCGTATCTCGCCTTTGCCGCGATGATGATGGCGGGCCTGGACGGGGTGCTCAACAAGGTCGATCCTGGCGAGCCCTTGGATAAGGACATCTACGATCTGTCGCCGGAGGAGATGAAGAGCGTTCCCTCGATGCCGGCGTCGCTAGAGGAAGCGCTGGGGTGCCTCGAAGAAGATCATGCGTTCCTGCTCAAAGGCGACGTTTTCAGCGAAGAGCTGCTCGAGACGTTCATCAGTTACAAGCGCAAGAACGAGGCCGACGCGGTGCGGCTGCGCCCGCATCCGTACGAGTTCGCGCTCTACTACGATATTTAATGGTTGGCAGGTTGGTAGTTAGCGGCGGGTGGCGATCCTCGCTGGTCCACTAACCGCTGGCTACTTGCGGCTGACCATTCATGACCGGCTCCATTCTCCAGATCAACGTCTCGCGCGGTGGCCTGCCCAAGCGCGCCATTCCCGAGGCTGAACTAACACTGCTCTCGATCGCCGGGGATCTGTGCGCGCACCCGCAATTTCACGGGGGCCCCCGGCAGGCGCTGCTGCTCATTTCCTCGGAAGGCATCGACGAGCTTGCTGCGCTCGGATTCCCGCTCTTTCACGGCGCGCTTGGCGAGAACATCACGACGCGCGGGCTGGACCGGCGGATGTGGCGCGTCGGACAACGGTGGCGCATCGGCCCGGCCGTGATCGAATTCACAAAGATTCGTGTTCCGTGCGAAAACCTCGACATCTATGGCGCCGGCATTCAGAAAGCAATGTACGATGCGAGAGTGAAGGCAGGAGACTCCGGTTCACCGCGATGGGGCTTGAGCGGTTTCTATGCATCGGTGATCCTCCCGGGCACGATCCGCCCCGGCGATCCCATCAGCCTCATGGACATCGCGGCGTGAGATTCTGCGCATGGAGCGCCTGCTCAACCTGCGCTTTCAGGACCGTGCGCGCGCCGGGCGCGAAATCGCCGACCTGACCTCGCACCTGCCGCCGGCGGCTCTCAATCGTTTGGATCTGCTGCTCTCCGCCTGCCCCGCGCCCGAGCAGGGACTCCAATATTTCGCGCGGCTGCGCGAGCAGCAGCCTGCCTCGTTCCAACGCTTGACGCGCTCGACCGCGGGACTGCGGTATCTCATCGCCGTCTTCGCGTACAGCCATTTTCTATCCGAGGAGGTCCTCGAACATCCCGAATGGGTCGAGCGATTGCTCGAATCAGGCGATGTCCACAGGGTGATCACGGCGGATGAGTTTCGCGCGCGTCTCGAGGCCTCGCTTCCGGCCGGTTTGCCGAGCCCTCTCGAACTCGCGAAGTTCCGGCGCCGGCAGATCCTGCGCATCGTGATCCGGGACGTGCTGAGCCTGGGTACGCTGGCCGAAATCACGGCGGAGCTTTCGACGCTTGCCGATGTGCTGGTCGAAGCGGCGTATGACCGCATTCATACCGAGCTGGTTGCCCGCCACGGCGTGCCGCAATCGGAATCGGGCCCAGCCCACTTCGCCGTGATTGCGCTGGGGAAACTTGGCGGAGGCGAGCTCAACTACAGCTCGGATATCGACTTGATGTTCCTCTACTCGGCCAATGGCGAAACAAGCGGGCCGGAGCGCATCACCAACAAGGAATTTTTCAAGCGCGCCGCCAATCAGCTCACCGAATTCCTCTCCACGTACACATCCGAAGGTCTGTGCTACCGGGTGGACCTGCGGCTGCGGCCGGACGGCAGCCTGGGCGAGGTGTGCATTTCACTCCAGGGCGCGCGCCAATATTACGAAACAAGAGCACGCGACTGGGAACTGCAGATGTTGATCAAAGCGCGCGTCGCCGCAGGCCTGGACGCGCCCTGCTCGATTTCGTCGAGCCGCGCATTTATTCCACGACGCTTGACTTTTCCGCCATCGAGGCGCTCTCCGCCACGCGCGAGCGCCTCAATGAAAAGTTGGCGGCGAAGAAGCGTCCGCGGAACAGCGCGATCGACGTAAAGCTCGAGCGCGGAGGCATCCGCGACATAGAGTTCGTAGTGCAATGCCTGCAGCGTCTCCATGGGGGCGCGGAGCCGTGGGTTCGGCACGGCGGGACGATGCTGGCGTTGGCACGGCTGCAGGATAAAGGGTTTTTGTCAGGCGCCGAGTATGGGCAGCTCGCGTCGGCATACCAGTTCCTGCGCCATCTGGAACACCGGTTGCAGTTCGCCGATGACCGGCAAACCCACCGGCTGCCCGCCGACCCAGCCGCGCTCGAATTGCTGGCGCGGCGGATGCCCGGCGGCGGAGGATCGGCGGAGTGGCTGCTTCGCGAGACACGCCTGCACTTCGAGCAGGTGATCGAGGTTTACGAGCGCGTGGTGCACTCGCGTACGCCGGCAACCGGAGCATTCTCGCAATCCGCGGGCCGCAAAACCAGCAATGTGGTCCGCGCCTTGGACCAGCGCGCGCCCCGCCTTTCGGCCGCCCTCGCTCGTGCTCATCTACGCCGCGGATATGGAGCGTTCGAGAATTTTCTGGAACGCCTCTCCACGGACACCGCGCGGCTGGAGCGGCTGGATGCAGATGGCGACCTCGCGGCATGCACGCTCGACCTGTTCGAGCACAGTCCTTACTTCGCCGAGGAGCTGATCCGCACCCCGGAATTGCTGGACCAGATCGGCCAGGCGCCTGGTGTGGAGCCCGCGCCGGGCGATCTCGCGGATCTGCGCCGGTGGTTCCGCCGCGAGATGCTCCGCATCCAATCCGCGAGCATCTGCCGTTCTCATCCCATCTTTGACACGTTGATCCGCACCTCGGAACTGGCCGATGCCGTGATCACGCGCGCTTATGAGTTCGCCATCGCCGAAGTGCGTGGCACGCATCCGCCCGAAAATCGTGCGTACGAGCCTGCGGGCCAGATGTGGATCATCTCGCTCGGGCGGCTAGGCATGCGCGAGTTCGACCTCGCTTCGGATGCCGACCTTGTTTTCGTGCTCGCCGATACCGATGCGGCGGAGATGCAGTTCTGGACCCGCGTCGCCGCGCGGCTGATCGATCTGGTGACCGCATATACAGGAGAGGGAGTGCTCTTCGCCGTGGACACGCGCCTTCGGCCCAATGGCGGCGGGGGGCCGCTGGTCCAGACCGAAAGCGCCGTGAAGGATTACTTCGCCCGCGCCGCCGAGGCGTGGGAGGGGATCACGTATATGAAATCGCGCGCCGTGGCCGGCGATGCCGGCAGGGCAGAAAAGTTCCTGCACCAGTTGCAGGAGGTCGACTGGCGACGCTACGGGCAGAGCGGGCGCTCGCGCAGCGATCTTCGGCAGATGCGTCTGCGGCTCGAAAGGGAGCAAGGCGCGTCGCACCCGCTCAAGGCGGGCCGCGGCGGCTATTACGATATCGACTTCCTGCTGATGTATCTGCGCCTGAAAAGCGCCGGCATCTTTTTCAAAGTGCTGAATACGCCCGCGCGCATCGAGGTGCTCGAAAGCATGGGACACCTGGATCGCGCGGAAGCCCAATTCCTGCACGATGCAGCGACGTTCTATCGTGCGCTCGACCACGGCCTGCGCGTGCTCTCCGGGCACGCCGAGGGCAAGCTGCCTACTTCCGAGTCGCAGCTCGAGACGCTTGCGGCCCTGCTCAAGCGCTGGACGCCGATTGCTCTGGGCGATTTGTCCGATATCGGCTCGCGGACTCGAGGTATGTTCGACGGGCTGTTCGGGTAAGCCGGTACGGTCCGTCCTGCCATGAATCCGAAGGACCTCGCGGACGCTCGAAATCCGTAATCCTTACTCCTTCGGCGCGATCCCGAGAGCCTTCATTTTCCGGTACAGGTGACTCCGCTCCAGACCTAGCAATTCGGCGGCGCGGGTCACATTACCCTTCGCCTCCTCGAGCTTCTTGAGGATGTAATCGCGCTCGGCCGCCTCGCGCACTTCCTGCAAGCTCCCGAAGCGGTCCATCGGCCGGTCGAACACGGCCCGCCGCGCGCGATCGAGAGGAATATGCCGCGCATCGATCCGCACCTGCGGGTTCATGATGACGATCCGTTCCATCAGGTTGCGCAGCTCGCGGACGTTGCCCGGCCACGGGTAGGCTTCGAGCACGCGTAGCGCCTCCTCCGTCAGTTCTTTCGGCTTGCGGCCGTATGCGGTCGTGAACTCCTTCAGGAAATGATCGGCCAGCAGGCGCACGTCCTCGATCCGCTCGCGGAGCGGAGGCACGTGAAAAGGAACCACGTTCAAACGATAGAAAAGGTCCTCGCGGAAGTTGCCTCGCTCGATCTCCTCCTCCAGATTCTTGTTCGTCGACGCCACCACGCGCACGTCCACTTGAATCGATTCCGACGCACCCACCGGCTCGAACCGCTGTTCGTCGAGTGAGCGCAGAACCTTGGCCTGCGTCTTCAGGGACATGTCCCCGACTTCATCCAGGAACAGAGTTCCGCCGTCGGCTTTCTGCAGCTTGCCGATCTTGTGGTCCAGCGCGCCCGCCAGGCTTCCCTTGCGATGGCCGAACAGCTCGCTCTCGATCAGTTCTTCCGGGATCGCGGCACAGTTTACTTCCACGAAGGCTTCGTTTGCGCGCCCGCTGGCGGCATGAATGGCGTGCGCGATCAGCTCTTTGCCGGTGCCGCTCTCGCCGAAAATCAGCACCCGGCCATTGGTGGCCGCCATCAGGGACAATTGCTGCCGCAGAGCCTTCATCGGAACGCTCGTGCCGATGATCTGCGGCTTCGTGTCGCGGGATTCTTTGAGCCGGCTCAACTCCAGCTCCAGGCGCCGCTGCTGGATGGCGTTGTGGAGCACCACCGTGACTTTTTCGATCGTCAGGGGCTTCTCCAGAAAGTCGAAAGCTCCGAGCTTGGTTGCTTTCACGGCTGTCTCGATGGTCCCGTGCCCCGAGATGATCACCACTTCCGGCCGGTCCGCGAAGGGGATCTCCTGGATGCGGGCCAGCGTTTCCATACCGTCGATGCCGGGCAGCCAGACGTCCAGCAGCACGGCATCGTAATTCTGGCGCGCCAGCTCTTCCAGGCATTGCTCGCCGTTTTCGACCGCGGCGCAGGCGAATCCTTCGTCTTCGAGCACGCCGCTCAGCGATTCGCGAATGCCCGGCTCGTCGTCCACGATCAGCACGCGCGTGTTTCTCACGCGCGCGCCTCCGCTTCAGCGGGCACGGTGACCGGTACCTCGACATAGAAGCGCGCGCCGGCGGGCAGGTTGTCCTCGACGCGAATTCGCGCGCTGTGCTCGGAAAGAATATGATTTACGATCGCCAGGCCAAGGCCTGTGCCGCGGCCCTTGGTCGAGAAATACGGAAGGAATAGTTTTTCTTTGTCTTCGGCGGAAATGCCGCAGCCGGTATCGGCCACCAGCAGTTCCACCAGTTCGGCGGAGTTGACCTGCGTTGTGACCAGCAGCCGCTTCACGAGCGATTCGCGCATGGCTTCCGCCGCGTTGTCAACCAGGTTGACCACGACTCGCTTGAACTGCTCCGGATCGACGTTCACCGGTGGGAGCGCGGCGCCGAGTTCGACCCGCAAATCGATGCCGTCGAGCCGACCGGCGAAGACATTCAACGCATTGCGCACGATCTCATTGAGATCGCTGGGCACGGGCTGCGCCGCCGGGAAGCGCGAAAACCGCGAAAACTCGTCGGCCAGCGTCTTCACGCTCTCCACCTCGCGCGAGATCGTGGTCGCGCACTCGCGCAGGATCCGCTGGGACTCCGGCGCCATGGGGCTCCGGTCGAGCTGCCGCGCAATTCGTTCGGCACACAGGGCGATCGGCGTCAGCGGATTTTTCAATTCGTGCGCAATGCAGGCCGCGGCTTTCTGCGCCCGCAACAGTTCACTCGTATCTTCGAGCACCACCACGAATCCGGGCGCCGCGGGCTGGCGCACGGGAAGCGCTGAGACGGTCACAGCCAAATGAAATACCTGGTGCGGCGATTCGAGGTCGATCTGGCTCGCGGCTACGCCCGTACGCCGCGCGCGTTTCAACAGGAACTGAATCTCCGCCACGTCTTCCGGCGGGAAGAGGTCGCCGAGCTCCACGGCGCGTTCGATCTGCTCTTCGGAGAACAAGCCGCGCAACGCGCGATTCACACGCTGGATGCGGCCATCGCCGCTGAGCGAGATGACACCGGTCGGAATGCTTTCGAGAATCGCCTCGGTGAACCGGCGCCGGCTCTCGAGCTCGCGGCTGTTCGCCTCGAGCTCGTGCATCATCTCGTTGAAGGCTCGCACCAGTGTAGCCAGTTCGTCGATCGCCAACACTTGAACCCGGTGCCCGAGAT
>QHXU01000306.1:0-553 GCA_003223065.1 Acidobacteriota bacterium
TGGCTGCAGTTTCACGACGGGATGCTCGAATACGCCAGTCCCAGGGACCTGGTTGAAGAGGTCGCCAAGATCATCGGCACCTATCGTCCGGACGTGGTGATGTCGATCGATCCGGGATCCGACTACGTCCGCTGGCACAAGACCGATCACCGCATGGCCGCGAACAATACTCTCGATGCGATCCGCGCCGCCGAGTGGCATCTTTATTTTCCGAATCAGCGGTTGCACGATGGGCTCCAGCCGTGGAAGGTGCCGGTGGAAGCGTATTTCTATGTCACAGCAAAGGACGCGAATTACTGGGTGAACATCGATGAGGTGGCCGAGCTGAAGCTTACCGCCGCCGCCGCGCACGTGAGCCAGTTCAAGCCCTCGATCGACCGGTACCGGCCGGATTGGGATCCGAAAGATCTGGACGCGCTGAAGCAAGGCCTGCGCAACCGCGCGCCGAAAAAAGACGGCCACTACGTGGAGGCTTTCCGCGTGGCCACGCAGTTCAACGAGCAATAGCCGAAGGGAGCCTGCCGAATGAGTGAACTGGCGATTCTGGGAGGGA
>QHXU01000306.1:589-2099 GCA_003223065.1 Acidobacteriota bacterium
TATCTTCCGGCGGACGCCGAACGCCTGCAGCAGGTGCTCCAAAGCCGCCGCTGGGGTGGTTATCCGATGCCCTCGCGCTACGCCGCCGAATTCGCCGAGCGGTTCGCGGCGATGCACGGCGCGCGCTACGCGTTGTGCGTCGCCAACGGCACCATCGCGCTGGTGGCCGCGCTTCAGGCGGCAGGGATCCGCTTCGGAGATGAAGTGATCGTCCCGGCGTATACCTGGGACGGAACGGCCGCCGCGGTTCTGTTCGCGGGCGGTGTTCCCGTTTTCGCGGATGTGGATCCAGATACCTATTGCCTAAGCGTGGAGGCGGCGCGCGAGGCCATTACTCCGCGGACACGAGCGGTCCTGCCGGTTCATCTTGCGATGCGCTTTGCGGAAATGGAGGATTTGCTCGACCTCGCCGCGAAGCACAACCTGAGGATCATCGAGGATTGCGCTCACGCGCACGGCGGGAGTTACCGCGGACGCGGCGCCGGCTCCATGGGCGACCTGGGATGCTTCAGCTTTCAGGAAAGCAAGCTGATGACGGCGGGTGAAGGCGGGATCGTCATCACGTCCAACCTGCGGTATTTCGAGCATCTGCAATCGCAGGTGAACTGCGGGCGCGCGAGCCTGACCGATCAGTACCGGCAACGGGTGCTCGGCAGCAATTACCGGATGACCGATTTGCAAGCCGCCCTGCTGATCGGCCAGCTCGAAATGCTGCCGGAGTTCGCAGCAAGGAGGCAGGACGCGACCGCGCGGCTTAGCCAGGCGCTCTCAGAGATCAAGGGAATACGGCCGCTGCCGCCGCAGGCAGCGATCACGCAACCGGCGATCTACTGTTACGTCTTCCAGTACCGCCCGGAACGGAGAGGAGTGAGCCGCGATCTGTTCGCCGCCGCAATTGAAGCCGAGGGCGTTCCGTGCGACGGCCGCTTTTATGAACCGGTCTACCGCAGCGATCTGTTCTATGCGACTCCCGAGAACTGCCCGCAGCTCACGATGGGACGCGAACGCGCGGTGGATTACGCGACCGTACGCTGTCCTGTTTCCGAGCGCGCCGCCTACGAGGAATCCATCTGGCTGCCACAGTTTCTGCTGATCGGCGGCCGCCAGGACGTCGATGACATCGCCGCTGCGGTCGAGAAAGTGATGGGTCATCTGGACGAACTGGCGGCGGCAGATCCGTCGCTTGCCGGAGTCAAGGCAATGAGCCGCGCCGAACGCCCGAAACACGAGCGCGCTTGCAATTATTGATGCTATGGCCGAAATCCGATATCGCAATCGCCGAGCCGTAACGATCGAAAACAGCGAGATTCGCGTCACCGTCAGCATCGAAGGCGGACACATCGCGGAGATTACTGAAAAGACCACCGGCGTTAATCCGCTGTGGTCACCGCCCTGGCCTTCGATCGAGCCCTCCTCCTATTCGCTCGAGAAGCATCCGGAGTACGGCGACAATGCGGAGAGCAAGCTGCTCGCAGGAATTCTGGGCCACAACCTGGCGCTCGATATTTTC
>QHXU01000306.1:2147-6820 GCA_003223065.1 Acidobacteriota bacterium
TGGTTCCGTACACCATCGAGGCCGGGAAGGCGCGCTTGCGGGCCACCGCGCACCTGCCGCTGGCTCTGCTCGATTTCGAGCGCGAGATTCGCCTGGAGCCCGGCGGTGTGGCACGCATTCGCGAGACCGTCACCAACCTCACCGCGATGGACCGGCCGATCGCGTGGACCCAGCATGTCACGCTCGGGCCGCCGTTCATAGAGCCGGGCATATCGCGACTCGATTTTCCCGCGCAACGGTCGATGGTGTTTCCGATTAATTTAAGCGAGCACCAGCGCTATCAGCCGGGCGCGGTGTTCGGCTGGCCGGTGGTCCCGAATAAGGACGGCTCCGTCTCCGACCTTCGCATCTTTTCTGCGTCCCGAAACTCGGCGGGCGTGACCGGACATGCGGTGGACGAAGATCGCGTCAATGGATTCTTCATCGCGTGGCATCCGGGTCTCGAGGTGCTTTGCGGGTACGTGTGGCGCCGCGCTGATTTTCCGTGGATCTCGTTGTGGGAGGAGAATCGCAGCCGGGCGTTTCCGCCGTGGAACGGCGTGACGGTGGCTCATGGGCTGGAGTTCGGCGCTTCGCCGTTCGCGGAAGGCCGCCGCAAGACGGTGGAGCGAGGATCGCTGTTCGGCCTGCCCACGTACCGGTGGCTCGCGGCGAAGGGGAGCCTGACGGCCGAGTATCTGGCGTTCGCGCGAAGATCCACGGTAATGCCGGCCGAGCAGCCGGCGGAGATACGGCTGTGATCTCTATACACCATTGCTTTCCCTTCCGTTTGGGGAAATCGCGCACCCCTGTAGGGAGGGTGGGACATCGTGGGCGGCGGGGGCTTCGCGAGGGGATGCTTCGGGGTTGTAGCGGATCATGGCCTCTTTCTATAATCATTTCCATGCCCGCGCCACCGAAAGAATTGATCCGGTTCCTCAAGCGCTTCGACCCTGCGATCCGCGAGCTTGCACTCGATGCGCGCGAGTTAGTGCTGAGAATTCTGGCGCCGTCGAATGAGAGCGTCCTCGACGTCTACGTGCTCGCAATGAACTACGGATTCTCCGAGCGAATGAAGGATCAAGCCGTGTACATCGGCGTGTACGGGAGGCACATCAATCTTGGATTCTATCGGGGCGCTCAGATGGACGACCCGGAAGGCGTTCTCGAAGGCGGCGGCAAGCAACTCCGCCATATCAAGATCAAGTCGCCGGCGGATCTAGGCACCCCCGTCATTCGCGATTATCTCCGCCGGGCAACCCCCGTTGGCTCTGTGCGATCCAATACCTTAAGAACGAAAATCCATCCTAGCCGGCGCACTCCCGAACCAGCCCGGCTCAAGGTCAAACATCCTGGACCAATCAAATAGGAGCACATCCGCCTATGACCGCCCGGGAGTGCCACCACTGCAAACAGTTGATCGAACAGGGGGAGGCGCATGACTGCTGGACGACGACCGAGGCGGCTCTGACTCGCGATCTGCCGGAGGATCTGCGGGAGGCGTGGGAACGGCTGCGCGAAACCGCCGCTGCCTTCGGCCAGCAGCGGATCTACGCTTCAGGTCACGCTATCATGTTCTCGCGCAAAACCTGCTACTTCTTCGTGCGCCCGAAGAAGCAGTTCCTGGAGGTCTGCGTGTTCCTCGGCCGCACGGTTAAGGCTTCGCAGGTGCGGCGCGTCGATCGGGCTTCGAAATCCAAGCACGTTCACATCATCCGGATCACGCACCGGGACGAGGTCGAGCCGCCCGTTACAAGCTGGCTTCAGGAAGCGTACGAGATATCCGACGCGCTGTCGAAAGGGGACGCCGCCTTGAAAACGAAACTTCAAGCAGACAAGAATGCGGCCGCGCGGCCAGCCTTACGCCGGCGCCGCCGGCTGGGTTGACATCTAGCTGTCAAGGGTAAATGATTCGCGAAGCGTTCCGCCTCATGACCGCGAAGACGATTGCATCCGATCGCACGGCTCTGTGATTTCTAAACACTACGGCTGTGGTGAGTGAGGGACATCGCGGGCGGCCGGGGCTTCGCGGACTTATCGCCGTGCGTTTCCGGCCGCCAATGGTTTGAGCGGCATCTGGCGAGGGATCTGGGATTAACCGCGCACAATGTACGCGGATCGCTGGCTGGCGTCCCTTGTGTCTTTTCCCGCTTCGATACGAAACTCTCTGAAATTAAGCGGCGCGGCGATCACCGGCCGCCCAAAGTTATGGGATCGCGATCCTCAAATTCTCCCGTCGACATCATGCTACGAGCTGATGCCGCAAGGCGTTGACGGCCTCCGGAAGTTCAGTACCATCGCAATACGACGCTTCGTGGCCACGAAGAAAACCATCTGACTACATGATGACATGAGGCGGCAAGCAAGCGACTGTAAGAGATTGAGGTGATTGGGGGAAAGGCGCGTGACTCCCCAATCTTGCCACCAAGGCGGAGCTCTCTCCCGGTGTGATCGACGGCCACCACCCGGTGTTTTCCGAATTGTGGAGATCGATATCCTGAGTTTGGCTAACCGGTTGGTGAACCAGCCGTCCAATGAGTGGATCGTTGGGAGGATCCGCCCGAAGCGCGACTGTGGACAGCCTGCTCCAGGACCTTCGCTACACTTTCCGCGCGCTGCGGCGGGATGCCGGATTCACTACGTTCGCCATCCTGATCGCCGGACTTGGCATTGGCGCGAGCTCAACGGTCTTCAGCGTCGTGAACGCACTCCTCATTCGTCCCCTGCCGTTTCGCGATCCCGAGCGCCTGGTGTGGGTCAGCAATCATGACACGAGCGGCCTGTCGGGCCAGACCACGCAGGTTGGACACTTTCTTGACTTGCGCGAACGAAATCGATCCTTTTCGGATCTGGCCGCATACTTCGCGTTCTACGGCATCGGCGACAACAAACTCACCGGGCAAGGAGAACCGGAGCGCCTGACGGGCGTACCGGTCTCCGAGAACTTTTTTCCGCTGCTTGGTGTCCAGCCGGAGCTGGGCCGGTGGTTCAGCAGCGAAGAGTGCAAATGGCACGGGCCGAAGGCGGTGCTGTTAAGCCATGGCTTGTGGGAAAGGCGCTTCGCCTCCGATCCGGGAATCGTCGGGCGCCCATTGACGCTGGATGATGAGCCGGTCACGGTGGTTGGAGTCATGCCGGCCTCGTTCGATTTTGCGACGGTTTTCGCGCCCGGCACCCACATCGATCTTTTTTCCCCTTTCCCGTTGAGCGCGGAGACGAATCGCTGGGGAAACACGCTGGCGATCATCGGCCGCCTGAAGCCCGGCGTGACGGCCGCGAGCGCGGGAGCGGAGGTGAAAATCCTTGCACAAGAGATCATGCGCGCCCACCCCGAGCGTAATGACTTCGTAGGGAAAGTCACCCTCCTCAGAGAGCGCGTCAGCGGGCGCATCCGGCCGGCTTTGCTGGTGCTCGGAGGAGCGGTCGGCGTAGTCATGCTTATTGTGTGCGCAAATCTCTCGAATCTGCTGCTTGCGCGAACCGCGAGCCGCCAGAAGGAAATTGCCATCCGTACCGCGCTCGGAGCAGGACAACGGCGTCTGATCCGGCAGATGCTGACCGAGAGCGTGGCGCTTTCGTGCTGCGGCGCCGTGCTCGGGCTGCTCCTCGCCATTCTCGGAACTCGTTCGATGGCACATCTCGAGGCCATCAGCATTCCGCTTCTTCACAACGTCCGGACAGATGCGACCGCTCTGGGCTTCACTCTGGCGATGGCTGTGCTGGCCGGACTGATCTTCGGGTTAGCGCCGGCGGTTCAGGTTCCGGCCACCGCGCTCCACGACGCGCTGAAAGATACCAGCCGCGGTCTCAGCGAAGGCAGGAAGCGGAGCTGGATTCGCAGCTCGCTGGTGGTTTCCGAGATCGCCTTCGCGTGTGTGCTGTTGGCCGGGGCCGGCCTGCTGATGCGAAGTTTCCTTCGAGTCCTCGACGTCAACCTCGGCTTCCGGCCGGAAAGGGCGGCCGCGCTGCGCGTAGATCCGACTCGCCAATACTCCACGCAGGGCCAGCAGAATGCTTACTTCGATGAAGTGCTCCGCCGTGTGAAAGCCGTCCCGGCCATCGAAGCAGCCGGACTCACCGACGCGCTTCCGTTGGGCCGCAACCGCAGCTGGGGCGCGGCAGCGAAGGGCCATGTATACCCGAGGGGGCAATATCCCGACGCGTTTGTGCGCGTGGTGAGCGACGGATATCTGCGGACGATGGGAATTCCGTTACGCGCCGGCCGCGATTTGTCGGAACGGGACACGCCATCGAGCGAACCGGTTATCGTGATCAACGAAACCATGGCGCGCCGGCTTTGGCCAGGCGAGGATGCAATCGGAAAGATTGTCCGGACCGATAAGGAACGGCGCGTAGTGGGCGTGGCGGGCGACGTGCGGCATCTTGCGCTGGAGCAAGGCGCCGGGATGGAAATGTACGTGCCGATCCGCCAATGCCGCGACTTCTCTTCGGTGGACCTGGTGGTCCGGACAACGCTTCCGCCGGCCGAGCTTGCATCGGCGGTTCGCGCCGCACTCAAACCCATCGAGCCGAACCTGCCCGCCAACGAGTTCCGGACCTTGCAGCAGCTGGTAGACAAAGCGGTCTCGCCGCGGCGCTTTGTGGTGCTGTTGCTGGGCGGATTCGCGTTGTTCGCGGTGATTCTCGCCTCGCTCGGAATCTACGGGGTGGTTTCCTATTCAGTGAATCAGCGA
>QHXU01000307.1 GCA_003223065.1 Acidobacteriota bacterium
TGGCTCCGTTTGTTCCCGGCGCTATTTTCGCTGGTCTTACACCCGGGCAGGTGGGCTTGTATCAGATCAACGTGAGGATCCCGAATCCGCTTCCGGTTTTGGGAAGTTGTAGCGTCGGGGCACAGCTGGGGTTTCCTTACAATACCGTTCTGTCAAACCTCACGATTGATCTGGGCGGCGTCAGTTCGTTCGATGGAGCGGCGATCTGTGTTCAGCCGTCCCAATTACTGTTTCTTCGGACGCATGAAGAAATAGCATGTCTTGCGCGAGAACATGATCGCATGACCGGAGGCGTAGATACGCTGCTCGCCGAAGTCAGCCGCGGTCTCGCGCAGACGCTCCCAGGCCTCCCGCAGGTCTTCGGAGAGACCTTTCGTCAGGGCCGCCTCGGTAGTCGTGCAGCAGTCGTGCGCGTCGCCCGGCGCGACCCACTGCTGGCAGTGGTGACACTGCCGCCCGGTTGTCTCTGGATTCTGACGCGGCGACCGCAGTCGTGCCATCGGTAACCAGTCTAAGGCAACATTCTTTATTACATCCAGCGGTAAATGGTAGCAGTCAGCTCACTCCAATTGGTTCAGGTTGGCTGCGGTCCACAGCCGGCCTTTCACCTCGACTGTTTCGCCCGGAGCGCAGTCCGGGAGAATGGGATCAGCGTGTATGCAGGGGCAACGAGGATTTCCCCAAGCACGGCCGCAGCGTTCCCACCGCGTGATAATCCATTGGCCACCTTCCGCCCGCCCCACTGCGGCCGACATCTTGCCAAAGCGCTTATTGTCGTTGGTGGCAGCTGAGTAGCCCTTGGCCTCCTTGAGCATCGCGCAGATCTGCGTTCGCAATCCCGTCAGTTGCTGGCCGGTTCCGTTCTTCAACCAGAGGGTCATATCCACACCGCCGCCGGCGTACTTGGCCGTGGCGCCCAACTCAATCCCGTTCGGCAATTGCCAGTGCGAATGCAGGCTGCCCTCGGACTCGCGCCGCCAATCTACGTTCTCGATGACAACATTCTGGTCATTCCATATCGTCGGGATATGCGTGTGCGCCAGGAATATGAGGCCGAGATTACTAAACACCGCTTCGGGCAGGTCGATCACCACATAGCCGCCCGAAGGCAAGAAGAAGGACAGCTTCGTGCCTCGCATGGGATCAACGGCGCCTTCCAGGAAGCCGGCCCGTGGGTGGCGACCGCCGGGATAGGGCAGCAGCGCTCCTTCCGGAACCGTGACGTGATCAGCCTGAATCGGTTGTCCGAAGAATCGCCGCTGCTCCTCGATGGTGTAGCCGTGGCGCTCCATGTTGCCCAACCAGAACGAAGCGTGCTCCCGGTTCGCCGCCATTTCGGCTGGTAAATCCAGCTTGCCTTCCTTGGGCTCCGGATAACGCTTAAGGCGAAACGAATCATCGAGTACCGTGCGCCCGAGGTCTTTCAGGTCTCGCATCGCCAGCACGCGGAAACCCTGCCGCGACAAATACTCCATGTAACGCTGAAACATCTCGGGAGGAGTATGGACCCAGGGATGAGCCTCGTCGGGAACTCCGTGGAATTGCAGAATGACGATCCGCCCTGGACGCGTCTCCCCGATTACTTTCTGAAACAGCTCGAAGGTCCAACCCGGATAGGCATCGCCAGTTGTGGGGATCAGCATTTTGTCGTGCCGGCTGGGATCATAGGCAGGTCCTGCGTTGAGCGTGCCGTAGGGCAGCTCCGGACTGATCCCCCGCCGCGCAAAGCGGTAACCGCATTTCTCGAGGATCTCCAGCGCCTCCGGACCAAACGCGTTGCCCGGCCACGCGAAGCTGACGGGTTTCGGAACGCCGGCCTTGGAGAGTTCGTACTCGATCAATGCCAACTCGCCGGCGAGCCGCGCGGCGTTCCTCGGCGACGCGAAGTTGTCATGCGTCCACGTGTGATTGCCGATCTCGAAGCCCATCGCGTGGATGGCGGCAATGTCCTGCCACGTCATGAAATGCTCTGTATCGGGCATCCATCGATGGCTGACGAAGAAGGTGGCTCCAAAGCCGAGCTTCTGTAGAAGCGGCGCGACGAAACGCAAGTGACTCTTGACGGCGTCGTCGAACGTTAGAACAACGAGCTTGCTGGCTGCCGTTTCGGCTGTTAGCCGAGCCGCTGACGCAGCGAGGAACGTTCGCCGACTGATCTTCATACCGGAGTCAGAACTGCAGCCGCAGCCCGAGCTGGATGATCCGCGGCGCCTGCGCGCCTTGGATCTGCCCAAAGAACGGACTCGACACGTCCATGTTCGGCGGGTTGAATCGCACCTGATTCAAGGCATCGAAGAACTCGGCGCGAAATTGCAGTGTAACGCGCTCGGAGACGCGGAAATTTTTGAATAGTGATACGTCCCAGTTCCAAAATCCGGGCCCCGAGATGAGATCCCGGCCCGAAGTCCCGAAACGCAATGGGGGCGTTACGGCAAACGCTTTCGGGTTAATCCAGTAAAGGGAACGGTTGTTACTTCCGAACCCTTCGCCGGGCGTGATAGAAGCGCCACCAGCGGTCGTGAAACTCGACCCCGAATCGATTCCGGTAGCATCGGCGCGCTGCGTGATAAAGCTGATCGTCGACGTATTCGGAGATGTTACGTTCCTATTCACTCCGGATTGGAACACCGTGATCAGATTGAGTTGCCAGCCTCCTACAATCTGATTCGCCAACGCGGACGAGGAGCCCATGAATCTCTTGCCTTTCCCGAACGGAAGCTCATAGATGACGTTGGTTACGAAACGGTTCCTGATGTCGAAATCAGAAGAGCCGCGGTCGAGCTGGAAATTGGCGGGATTCAGGTTTGGACTGCCGAAGGATCCGCCCGAGTCCGTATCAATTGAGTGTGACCAGGTATAAGCGCCGAGGACAGAGAACCCGGAACTAAATCGCCGCTCGAGCTTCATATTTAGCGCGTGGAAAGTGCCCTTGCCCGCCTGCGAAGAGTACAGCATTCCGTTGAGGTTCGGGAATCGCTGCGTGCCGGGAACAACCTGGTAGAGGACGCCTGGGACGGCCGGAGCGCTGGAATTATAGCGCTTCGAAAGCCGCCGGGATTGCGATCCGATATAGGCGGCCTCCACCAGCCAGTTGGCCCCGATCGACTTCTGTACCGAACCATTCCACATGTATTCGCGAGGCTTACGGCCGTCGATCTCTTCGGCGAACAGGTTCGTGCCCGGCGGAGTCTGGTAGTTCGCATCGATCGCCGGAACCGGAACCACAGGCAAGGCATTGACGCCGAACTGCGCCGGGGGAAGCCCTTTTCCCGTATAGTTAAAATTTTGCTGGAAGAACGTCGGCGGAGAGTTAGTCGTGAACTGCACTTCGTTCAACTGGCTTTGGTCGTAGTAGATGCCCGCTCCCGCCCTGAATACCCATGACGGAGCCCATTGCGGATTGTAAGCCAAGCCCAGCCGGGGCGCAAAACCTTTGAAGTCCGGCTTGATGATTGATTTGCGGATCTGGCCGAGCAATGGGAATAGCTGGCGTCCGGTGTTGAAATCGAATCCGAACACGTGGCTTAGTTCTTCGGCGGCCGGCGGAGAAACATACTCGTACCGCAGGCCGTAATTAAGAGTCAGGCCGCGAGTAATCTTCCAATCGTCTTGGGCGTAGAAGTTATCGGTATAGAATCGGAAGTGTGTCTGCGAAGTTCCGACGGCGCCGTTCATGTTCGTCGGGTAGCCTAGGAGGAAGTCCGCCACGCCTTGGCCAGTTCCGACTACCGGATTCCCGGTCACGGCGTCGAGTGCCGCGGTCCAGGACGCGTTGAAGGTGAATGACCCGCGCGGGCTGTTGTCGGAATCGAGAAACATTCGCGATTGGCGGACCTCCGCGCCGAATTGCATACTGTGCGCGCCCTTGACCCAGGAGAAAGTATCGGCGAGCTCGTAACTGTTGATCGTATTTCCCTGCGTCAGACCATTACTGCCGACCCCGCTATAGCCCTGCCAACCCACATTCGGCACACCCCAATTGCGCGGCGTGGACGAGACGCCGGTGATTCCAATCGTCGCCGCCAGGTTCGAACTCACCGTCACCTGCTGTCCAAAGAGCTGCGCGTAGCTATGGTATGCACGGAACACATTCACAGTCGTTGAAGTCAGAGAGGACGTGAGCTGCGCTACTTCATTCCAGCCTTTGGAAACGGTTAACTGCCCGCCAAACGGAACCAGCGAAGCAGGTATTAGGGGAGCGTTCTGCCACGTTTGGCGGCCGAACAAAGAATGCTTTTGCGAAATCAGCCAATCCACGCGTATCGTTTCCTGATTGTCGTCCAGCTTCTGTACCGGCGTGCCGACAAGATTTGCTCCCTGTACCGTCGGGCCGTTTACCGTTGGGATATAAGGGAAGAAGTTCTTCGCTACCGCGTTTATTCGATCCGGCGTAATGATGTTGCCGGCGAACGGTTTGCGCGTGCCGGTCGCCGGGTCGAAGGTGAGGGGATCGTAAATCGGGTTCTCCCCGGTGAAATCGCCCGATAACAACTTTTGCGTCGGATACAGGCCTCGTTGCACGACGCCGAGCCGCTGCCGCAAGCCCTCATAGTTTCCGAAAGCGAACAGCTTGTCCTTCTTGACAGGCGCACCAGCGCTGAAGCCAAACTGGTTCCGTTTGAAAGGCTCGGGGCTTGGCGAGAAAAAGTTGCGCGCGTCGAATTTATCGTTACGGATGTATTCGAAGGCGCTGCCGTGCCATTCGTTTGTTCCGGCCTTGGTCGCCACGTTAACGATCCCGGGAGAATTGCCGAACTCGGCGGGAAAGAAGTTGCGCTGGATCTTGAACTCCTGGATGGCATCCAGAGACGGATTGACCGACGTGTCGCCTACGCGCGGGTTGCGCAGTTCCACACCGTCCAGCAAGTAACTCGTCGAACTTTCCCGCTGGCCCCCGACAAGGATACTGCGATCTGGCCGCGCCGTGGTCGACGAGATAAAGCTCGCCGGTCCCTGATTGGAGGTCTGCGGAATCACCCCGGGCGAGAGCGCTCCCAACGTCAGATAGTTCCGTCCATTCAACGGAAGATCCTGGACGGTTCGCCGATCGATCAGTTGGCCCAGTGAAGCGGTTTCGGTCTCCGTAATTTCCGCCCGGCCCGAAACATTGACCTGCTCGGTAACAGCTCCGACCTTAAGCGTGAAGTCCACACGCTCGCGCTGGGCGATGGCCAGTTCGACGTCCCGGGCGGTGGCGGGTTGGAAGCCCGTCGCTTGTACGGCGACCTCATAGCGGCCCGGGCCAAGCTGCGGCACGACATATTCGCCGCTGGTCGATGTCTCCACTTTTCTAATCAAACCCGTCGCCGCCTGTGTGACAGTCACGGAAGCATTGGGGACAACGCTGCCGCTCTCATCGGTGACGACGCCGGATATTGCTGAGGTATTCACCTGTGCGAACACGAAGGACGCCGGTCCTAAAAGGACGCCAAGAAACATCCAAACGATGACCTGCAATCGTGGCATGTGACCTCCTTGACCCTGGAATGACTCTATATCGAAGAAGTTGCCCCCGCAACTGGGGTGCGCGGCGTGTTCGCTAGCGCACCCACATCTCCCGCGCCGCGATGCTTGCTAACTTAAGAGAAGAGGATTTGGTATGAGTTCCGTCCGTCCAATCCACATTTTGATTTCGGCTTTGCTCGGCGCGCCCCTCTGTTCCGCCACGCCAACATTCTCTCGCGACGTCGCGCCCATCCTGTACAAGCACTGCGTTACCTGTCACCACGCGAACGACATCGCCCCCATGGCGCTGATCACGTACCAGGAAGTGAGACCGTGGGCCGCATCTATCAAGGAGGCGGTGCTCTCGCGCAAGATGCCGCCCTGGAAGGCTGACCCGCATTTCGGCAAATGGTCCAATGATCCGAGCTTAACCGCCGCCGAAATCGAGACCCTGAAAGCCTGGGCGGACGGCGGCAAACCCGAAGGCGATCCGAAAGACCTTCCAGCGCCGCCTGTCTTTGCCGAAGGCTGGCGGGCCGGAACGCCGGACATGATCGTCCCCATTCCGAAGTTTACGCTCTCGGCCAAGGGCCCTGACGAGTACGCCAATATCACGGTCCCGGCAAATCTCACGGAAGACCGGTGGGTCGTTTCGGCGGAACTCCGACCGGGTAATCGTAAGATCGTGCACCACGCGCACGTGTTCGTGGTGGAAGAAGATAAGCCCAAGAGGACCGCCAAGCTCGATCCGGCGCAGGAGTACGGTAGATGGCTGCACATCAAAGAGGGCACGCTGTCTTTCATTCGCCCCGATGCACCGGTCATCAATGACGGATGCGCTCAGGACGATAACGCCGTTTTTCCAGGGGTTAAAGAGAAGGATCTCGGAAGTTTAATCGCGTCTTACCTTCCCGGCCGCGCGCCGGACGTTTATCCGGAAGGCACGGCGCGGCTAGTCCCGGCCGGATCAAAATTAAACTTTCAAATTCACTACTCGCGCGCTACTGGCAAGACGGAGTTCGACGAGACCAGCGTCGGTTTGAGATTCGCCAGGGAGCCGCCCAAAACAATCGCCCGGCGGATCGATCTCTCGAATCATATGTTCCTGATTCCAGCGAATGATCCGGATCACGAAGTGACGGAGTGTCACACGTTTCAGAAAGATATGTACATCACCAGCCTGACGCCGCACATGCACCTGCGGGGCAAGTCCATGCGTATTGACGTCGTATATCCGGACGGGCGCGCGCAGACGTTGTTGAACGTGCCGGCATACAACTTCAACTGGCAGATCACCTACCGGACAGCGGAGCCGATCTTGATTCCGAAGGGCACGCGCATGAAGATCGTCGCGCACTTCGATAATTCGAGAAACAATCCGCTGAATCCCGATCCGACGCATGCGGTGCGCTGGGGATCGGCGAGCGAGACCGAGATGATGGACGGCTGGATCGAATATGTGGATGCTAGTCCGGCAGCCTCGGTGTCGTCCGCTGGCGAATCGGCGCGTTTCGAGCGGTAGTCCTACGGCTCAACCCGTTCCGGCTGCTGGTTGATCCCGCACCGGCATGTCCGAGCTCACACGACCCCGACCTTGACGTTGTGAATCGGCGGCAGCGAATCGAACAGGCAGTCCCACTGCTCACCGCCCTCCCTCCCAATCCACAGCTGGCCGGTCGTCGTGCCGAAGTAGAGTGCGGGCGCCTTAAGCCGGTCGATATCCATCGCGTCGCGCAGGACGGTGAAGTAGCTCTGCTTTTTCGGCAAACCGCGCGCA
>QHXU01000308.1 GCA_003223065.1 Acidobacteriota bacterium
CCCGGCGATACCACGGTTCACACGGGCCAGTTCGTTACGGTGGACGCGATCGTGGCGAATGCCGGGCCGGCCGGCGCATTGAATACTTCCACCGCGCTCACGGTGGTTGCGACCGGCCAGTCCGTGGCCGGAACTTGTACTCGAACCACTCCGGCTACGGTCAACATTCCCGGCGACCCGCTGGGCGGCAGCGGCCAAACCACCCAAAAATACTCCTATAATTGCGGGCCGGTCAGCGGCAACGGCACCCTCACTTTTAAGGTGTCCGCAAGCGGTGTTTACTTGAACGGCGCCGGCACTGTCACCGCGACGGCACCCCAGGCTGCGTCCAACGTGATCAACGTGAACTAGGATCTACTTCGCGACGCGCAGCCGCTTCCGGGCGTTTTCAGCCAGTGGATCACCCGCGCCTTTTTCCTTGATGGAAAGCAAGACTGGGCCGCAGCCGGGCTCTTCAGGGCGTCCTGCGTGAGCCCGAGGTAATAGTAAACGGGCGGAAAATAGCGGTAGCTCGGCACGTCGTCGAGGAATACCGCGGTCGCTTCCCCGCGGCGCTTAATGCAAGTATCAAACTCGGCGTATGCCTCGGTGGGCGCCTTGGCTTCGAGGTATGTCCTCGCCAGATCGAAATGCACCAGCCATGCATCCGCGGTTTTCTGCGCATCCTGAAACGTCTGGAGAGCCTCGCGAATCTTGCCGCGCTTTAGCAGGACCTCGCCTTGAATCAGCTTTGCGTAGAGTTGCGGCTCGCTTCCTAATTTCTTGCTCAATCCGGTGGCGAGTTCTTCCGCCTTGGCCTCGCGGCCGGCCTGGACATAGATTCGCGCCGCCGGAAACGCGATGCTCTCAGCGCTGTTCAGGCTAAGAGCGCGATCGGCGGAGGCGAGCGCCGCGGACGCCTGACCGCGCATGAGCTGCACTTCTGCCAGCATCGTCAGCTTATTCGCCGCCGATGGATTGTTGGAATCGGCTTCGATGCCCTTCTGGAGAATCGCCTGCGCGTCCGACAGACGCCCCTCGTACATCGCCAGATCGGCCAGACCGGTGGCCGCGAGCGAAGCGCCCTGCGCGTCGATGCCTTCCATGCGGCTATAGGCCGCGGCCGCCTGCTCGTCGCGCCCCTGCGCCAACTCGGAAAGGGCAAGCGCAAGATAGGCCCTTACGAACGACGGGCTCATCTCAATCACCTGCTTGGCCTCGGAAGCGGATGTCTGGAAATCGCCGTCATACATGGCGTACAACGCGACATTATTCCGGCCAATCACGTTCTTCGGGTAGATCCGCGTCGCGCGCCGGCCGATCTCGAGCGCGTGCGGAAGATCGCGCGCGAAGAAGTAAGCCAGAGCGAGATTCTTTAGACCTCCCGCGTCGGCGGGATATTGCCGGACCAGCGCGCTGAGCTCTTCAATCGCTTTCTGATGGTTGCGTTGGACCGCCAGATAGTAGATCCCCCGCGTTTTGTACTTCTCCCGGTCGCTCATGCGGTCGATGCGGGCCATCGCCTGCTTGTGATACTTCTCGGTTTCGTCAAGCTGCCCGAGGTCCGAGTAGACCGCCGCCAGACTCGCGTATGCACGGCCGAGATTGGGGTCGAGGTCTACGGCCTTCAGGTATGCCGCGATCGCTTCCTGGCGCTTCCCCGCGCGCTCCAACTGCTCGCCCTCGGCGTAGGCGTGAGCGGCTTCAAGCGACGCCGCCGTGAACGTCTCGGCTCCCGCCATCTGAAGCGCTTGGGGCGTATCATCGCCCAGCGCATTTCGCAGCCGTGCCGCCATTTTCACGGTGGCGGAAAGAACACCCTCCTTGCCGGTCCCCTTAACGCTTTCCGTGGTGATGGTTTTGCCGGTGAAGGCGTCGACGGCGCGCAGCGCGATCTCGTATCCGAAAGACTCGCTCGAGATAGAGCCCGCCACCACTACGCTGATACCCTGGCGCACTGCGACCAGGCGCGCAATGGATTCGTCCAGCCTCGGCGCGCCAGGCTGCAACTGCGCCCCGATGCGCCGCGCGTCGCTCCTGCTGTAGGCGGTGATGAATGAGGCCCCTTCCAAAGCCACGGTAAATGCCGGCTCCAGCGTTCCATTAAAGACCGGATCGCTCGTGTTGTTTTTGAAATCCGCGACCAGAACAGACACGGTTTCGGGCCTGACTGCGGGGTGGGAGAACCACTTTGCTCGGATCGCGAGCATGCCCGCAAGAGCGATCAGCGTCGCCGCAGCCGCGATCGCGGGCATCACCCATTTCGGCCGTGTCCGCGCGGCCGGCGGGGCCACTGCCTCGGTTGGCGGCACGATCGCGACGATGGAGCCAGGCGCATCTCCCAGCCAGATGTCCAGATCCGCGGCGACCTCCGCCGCGCTCTGATAGCGCTGACCTGGATCAATCGCCAGGCACTTCATCACGATGTCGCTCAGGGGCTGCGGCACCTCGGGACTCACAACAATCGGCGCCGGCGGCGGCTCCTGGGTGCGCTTCAGAAGGCTCGCGAGCACCGTGTCCGCTTTGAATGGGACCTGCCCAGTGAGCATCGCGTAGAACATGATGCCGAGCGAAAACAGATCGGACCGCGCATCCAGCGGAACGCCCTTGGCCTGCTCCGGCGACATGTATGCCGGCGTGCCGAGCATCGCCCCGGTCTGAGTCAGACCGGACGTTTCGACCGAGCGGGCGAGGCCGAAATCCATGACCCGCACCCGTCCCGATTCGTCAATCATCACGTTCTGCGGCTTCAAGTCACGATGAATGACGTTCTCGCCGTGAGCGGCCTCCAGCGCGCGGCATACCTGGCGGATAATCCGGGCGGCCTCGTTGGGCGCAAAGCGTCGTTCGTCGAGAAGCGAGGAGAGATCCCGCCCGTCAACGTACTCCATCGTGATGTATTTGAGCCCTTCGTGGCTGCCGAGGTCGAAAATGCGGATGACGTTCTTGTGGGTCACCTGCCGGGCAAGGATAAGTTCCTGCTTGAAACGCTGGAGTATTTTGGGCTGATGCGACAGGTCGCCGCGGATCACTTTGAGCGCGACGAACCGGTCGAGTTCGAGGTCTTTCGCTCTGTAGACCGTCCCCATCCCTCCCTCGCCCAGCAGTTGGAGAATCTGGTAGCGCCCGGAGAGCACAGTGCCCTCCTGCAGCGCCTGGATCGAGGCGGGCACGATCGACCTGGCCGCAACCGACCAGCCGGCCTCCGTGATGGTGAGGTCCTCTCCCGAGAGGAGGTTGTTGCAAACGGCGCATCGCGCCGCGCCCGGCGCGTTGCTATGACGGCACTTCGCGCACCGGATCGCTTCTGCTGGTGGAACCATGAGACACTGATCCCTCGCCGCCCGCGAGCGGCCTAAACGCTTATCAATTAGCAGACACTGTGGATAGATTGTAGCGCAGATCCGGCAAACTTCAAGTCAAGCGGGGCAGCCGGATGAGTCGTCGTCAAAAGATGAGTTTTAACCCGAATTGGATTTGACGCGACGTCGTCACCGTGGTCGAGATGACGCCCCAGTTAGGCGCAATAGTGGGATTCCCGCCCGCGCCAACGCCGGTGAATGCCGTCAGACCGCTTGGGACGCCAAAATTCGGATGGTTCGGCAGGTTGAACGACTCCGCTCGAAACTCGAATTTGCGCTTTTCGTCAATCGCAAACGATTTCGCAACGGAAAGATCGAACCCGACTATGGCGGGCCCGATCAGCGTATTCCGCCCAAGATTGCCCCGTTGGTTCGCGGGCTGCAATTGGAAGGCGTTGACGTCCCACCACCGGGCGGGGTCGCCGAGGATCGGGTTATTCGAGTACCCGGGCTTCACGTCGGGCCGTTCGTGCATTGCGTAATTGACCGTGTTCAAGTTACCGGAACGATTGAACCCGAGCCGCACCTCAAAAGGATGGCCGGTCTGCACCGTTGTGATGCTGTTCAACTGCCAGCCTTTCAAGAACAGGCCGCCCACGCCCGTCATTGATCGGGCGAAAGGAAGCTCGTACGACCAGTTGCCCACGAATACATGCTGCGCCCAGAACGCCGACAATCCCCGATCGGCCTTGCGGTCATAGAAGTCCAGAACGTACGGGCTGCCGTT
This sequence comes from Acidobacteriota bacterium, assembly GCA_003223065.1. Taxonomy (GTDB): domain Bacteria; phylum Acidobacteriota; class Terriglobia; order Bryobacterales; family Bryobacteraceae; genus Palsa-187. Next base: position 4,069 of record QHXU01000308.1, read on the forward strand.
CGTGTAATCCTGAGAATTCACGCCGCTCGCGTCGTCTATCGCGCGGGAGAAGGTGTAGGAGAACTGCGCCCGCAGGCCATGCGAGAACTGTTTTTGCGCGCTTAATTGCAGGGCGTTATAGAAGGACTGTGCATCTGTAATCCGCTGCGTGATGCTCGCGAAATTGGGGTTCATGCGCCCGAGCTGCGGCTGATAAACTTTGATCCCGCCGGTCACAGTGGAAGGCGCCAGGTTCGCGTCTCCGATACGGATCAGATGCACGCCCCGCGAGCCCGAATAGCCGGCGCTGACGATCCAGTCCCCCGGCAAGGATCGCTGGATGCTCAGGTTGAACTGCAAGGCGTAGGGATTCTGCAGGTTGTAGTTGGTGGTCTGCAACTGGTACAGAACGTGGTTCGGGTCGAATTTTGAGAGCAGGTTCGGAAAAGTTGGACTGACCACCGAGCTTCGCTTCGTGAAAGGCGGGTTCAGGCTGCCGGAGAAAAAGTAATACTTCGGCAGGATCTCGTCGTCAAAGATGCCGAATCCGGCGCGAATCGACGTTTTGCCGCCCCCGAAGGGATCCCACGCGAGGCCCACGCGCGGAGCAAAGTTCTTCAGCGACGGATTGGCATACCATGGATCGCCGACCGTCAGCGCCGCGTCGGTCACATTCCGAAGATTCGAGATCTTGCCGTTCACCTCCGTCGGAACGGTGACAAATTCGTAGCGGAGCCCCAGATTGACCGTAAGGTTCGGCCGCAAGCGAACGTCGTCCTGTAGGAAGAAAGCAAACAGACGCTGGCGATAGCCGCGGTCCGGGTCGACGCCGCCAGGTATCGCGAAGTCGAACTGGCTGGGAATGCCTTGGAGGAAATTCGAAAGACTGGTGAAGGTGAGGAGCCCGCCCACCTGGCTTGTCGTGTCTTGGTTAAACTGAATTCTCTGGGTTTCGAGTCCCATCTTGATGCCGTGCGCTCCGCGGTTCAGAAAAATAGTATCGGCGTACTGCCAGTTGTTCAGTCGATCCAGCCGTGGCAGACGGTAATCGCCGAAGTTTTCTGTTACCACGCCGGAGATCGTCAGGTATCCCATGGGCTGGCCGGGAATCCACGCAAGCG
>QHXU01000316.1 GCA_003223065.1 Acidobacteriota bacterium
AGCCCGAATGACGCAGTCGCCCGTCAAAGCGTGATCGACCAGGCGGCGCAAACCGCTCAGAGCTTCCAGCAGACGGCGCTTGGGATCGCTCAGGTTTCTGACAATATCGTTAGCCAGACGCGCGACACGGTGACGGCCATCAATCGCATCGGGGCGCAGCTGGCCGATTTCAATAAACTCTTCCGGGCGAACTCGGAGAATGCGGAGAACGCGGGCATCGACGCGCTGGTTCACACGGCGCTCGAAGAGCTTTCCGGGCTCGCGAATTTCACGCTGGTCAAAAGCAACGACGGGAGTCTGAATGTCTACCTGGGCGGGCAGACGCCGCTTGTGACCGGCGATCATCAGTTCGCTGTGTCCGCGGACTTCTCCTCGCCGCAGACAGTCATTCGCGATTCTCAGGGCAACGACATCACCGCGCAAATCTCGGGCGGAAGTCTGGGGGCGTTGATGGAGGAAAGGAACAGTGTCCTGCCGGGTTATCTCAACAGCCTGAACACGCTGGCCCGGACGCTGGCTGACCAGGTAAACGCGACGCTGGCGCAGGGCGTGGATCAGAACGGCGCGACCCCGGCAGTGAATCTGTTCACCTACGATCAGGCGGCGGATGCCGCTTCCACGCTCCGGGTCAGCGGCATTACTCCGGACCAAATCGCCGCGGCGTTGCCCAACGCGCCGGGCGGCAACGGGAACGCGATCGCGCTGGCGCAATTGGCGAATGCTCCCTTGGTCCAGGGATTCACCTTCATACAAGCCTACGGGAACCTCGGCGCGCAAGTAGGCCGCGACGTCGCCTCAGCCAAACAGGACCGGGGCCAGCGGCAAGACCTCCTGACGCAGACAAGGGCCATGCGCTCGGATGCGACAGGCGTTTCGCTCAACGAAGAAGCTGCGAAGCTGCTGCAGTTCCAACAGGCCTATCAGGCCGTCGGGAAACTGGTCGGCGTGCTCGACGGCCTGACGCAGACGCTGATGGACATTATTCAATAAGACATTATGAAAATCCCGGCACTCGATCCTTCCATCCAGCAGTTTCTGGACGGCATCAACCAGATCAGCGATCGCCTGAATCGCGCCCAGCGCGAAGTTTCGACCGGACTGCGTGTCCAGCAGGTTTCCGACGATCCCGACCAGGTCTCAACGATTCTTCAGGCACGCGCGAACCTGGATGCGGCGCAGCAGATCCAGGTCAATCTCAGCCGCGTCAAAGCGGAAGTCGATACAGCCGAGCAGTCGCTTCAGAGCGCTGTCCAACTCTTCGACCGCGTTCAGACGCTTGGCGCGGAAGGGGCCACCGGAACGCAGACCGCGTCGTCACGCGCCGATCTTGCGCAAGAACTCGGCAGCATTCTCGACCAGATGGTTGGGCTGAGCGGAACTTCAGTCGCTGGCCGTTATATTTTTTCCGGCGATTCGGACCAGCAAGCGCCTTACACCGTCGACCTCAGCCAGCCGAGCCCCGTAAGCGCTTATCTGGGCTCTCTTTCAACGCGCCTTGTCCAGCATCCGAACGGATCGGCGTTCCCGGTGGCCCGGACGGCTCAAGAAATCTTTGACGCGGCCGACCCGGCACAAAACGCGTTCCGCGCCATCAACACTCTGCGAACTGCGCTGATTGCCGGCGACCAGACCGCTATAAAGACCGCTGTCGACGGGCTTCCCAAAGTGGCCAGTTATCTGAACAGCCAGCTTGCGTTTTATGGGATGACGCAGAACAAGGTCGGCGCTGCCACCGATTTCGGCCAGAACCTGCAGTTGCAGCTTCAACAGCAGGCCGCGCTTACGTCGCGGGCACAGATGCCGCGCACGACTCTGTTCGATTTTCTGGCGTAGATCCAGTTCACTCAGCCGAAGAACATCCGCCACGCCGTAACGGCCAGAGCATGCGTGACCATCGACGCGCGGATGCTGTGCGCCTGGCGGAACGAGAGCCCGTAGAACACGCCTGCCACCGCCGCCAGCGCAGCAAAGCGCCAGTTGGGGAATTGACGGAACCAGAGGTGTACCGCGCCGAAGAGAACGGAAGTCACTAGCAGGCCGGCCCATTCGCTCGAGAGCCATCCGGTCACCCATTGCTGTAAGAGCCCGCGGAAGAAGAACTCCTCTCCGAGCGCCACCACCCACAGGATGCCGAAGAACGTCGCCGCCGCCAGAAGTGAGGCCTTCTCCCATCCGAGCGCCGGCATCCGCGGTTTCGCGAACCCGATCCACCAGCCCAGCGCCGCCGCCACAGGCGCCAGCAGGGCGAAATACATCGCGCCGATCTTCCATTCCCGCGGCGCCGGCCAGAAGCCGAAGCCGACGCCCTTCACGCCGCGCACGCTTAACAGCGCGAGCGCGCCGGTGCGGATCCACATCAATTGTCCGAGTGTTTCGAGCGGCAACTTCGGGTGAGGGCTGACATATAGGCGATGGAACAGTTTCACCAGATAGACCAGCGCGAGCAGAACAAGAAACAGAACGTCCGTGGCAGGCTTCTCCGGGAGCAAGACGTACCAGAACGAAGCCGCTGCCGCCAGCGCGGCAATTCCGCCCAGCGCCCGCCAGTCGAACGACCCGAGCGCGAGCGATGCGGCGCAATACGGCGCGATCGCCGCCAGGACCAGCCCCACCGCAATCCCCGCCCGAGGTAACCTCTCCACGTGCGCCCGCAGCCGCTCCACCCCCAGGACGTAGAACAAGGTCGCCTCCAGCAAGAATGCCGGCAAGGCGGCCAGCGCTATCGCCGCCGGGATATGCTGTTGTTGGGAATAAAGATAGCCCGCGATCGCGCAGGCCACCCAGACCAGCGGCAGCGCCAGGATCATGCTCGCGTTCATCGTAGCATTTCGAGCGCTGGCGATCGTGTAACCTTTTCATCCCGCACCGGTATCCTCCTACGAACGTGAACGGAACTGACAACGCTCTGATGGCGCAGGTGGGGGCGGGCGAGGTCTCAAAGCTCGCCGTCCTCTTCGAACGTCATCACCGGCCGTTGTTCCGTTACTTCGTTTCTATGAACCGCAACCGCGAATTGGCCGAGGACCTGGTGCAGGACGTTTTCTTCAGAATGCTGCGGTATCGATCCAGCTACGATCCGCGCCAGTCCTTCACCGCCTGGATGTACCAGATCGCGCGAAACGCCAATGTCGACCAGGCGCAGAAACGGCGGGGCGAAGTAGTGGGCATAGAAGAGTTCAATGAGCGGCGGCCCGAGCCGGTGAGCACAGCACCCGGTCCGGAGGAAGCCGCCGCGCGAGGACAGGACCTGGGCCTTCTGAAACGCGCCCTCGAACGGCTGCCGGCGGATAAACGCGAAATCCTGGTGCTCAGCCGCTTCCAGGATATGAAGTACGAGGATATCGCGGCAGTGCTCGGCTGTGAAGTTGGAGCCGTGAAGGTGCGGGTGTACCGGGCCATCCGCGCATTGGAGCAGATTTATTTCACGCTGACGGGAGAGCGCACAGCGTGAGGAGAAAGCGTCATGACCTGCGACGAAGCAAAAATTCTTCTTGCTGATTATTGGAGCCAGTCACTCGGCGAAGCGCAAGAGCTCGGCTTTGAGGCGCACCTGGCAACTTGTAATGAGTGCCGCGCCGAGACCGAGCGCCTGGGTGCGCTGTGGAAAAACCTGGCTCTGCTGCCGATCGAAGAGCCGGGCCCGAACCTGCGCGGGAGATTTTACGAGGCGCTCGGGGCTTACCGGCAGGGGCTCGAATCCAGGCCGCGCCGCAATCTTCGTGACGCGTTGGCCGCATTTTGGCCCAAGCAGCCCGCCTGGCAGATGGCCGTCAGCTTCGCGCTTCTGGTGGCGGGAGTGGGCGTTGGTTATGGGATTCACCCCGACAGGCCGGCCCGTGAGCAGCCGGCCAATTCCGAGCTTGCGCAGCTGCGCGGGGAGGTAAGCAATATGCGTCAGATGGTTGCGTTGTCGTTGTTGCAGCAGCAGTCGGCGAGCGAGCGGCTGCGCGGAGTGAGCTGGGCGTATCGGGTGGAGCCATCCGATACGGAAGTGCTGTCGGCGCTGCTTACGGCCGTAAATCAGGATCCGAACGTCAACGTGAGGCTGGCGGCCGTGGATGCGCTGCACGCCTTCGGATCGAGTCCCGTGACGCGCAACGCCATTATCCGGGCCATTCCAAGACAAACGACACCGCTGGTGCAGATCGCGCTTCTCGATCTGCTGGTGGATCTGAAAGAGAAGGAAGCTGCGCCGGAGCTGCGTAAGCTGTCCACTGATGAGGCGGTCAACGGCGGAGTGCGGCAACACGCAAGGTGGGCGCTGGAGAAACTCCAATGAGACACGCGATGCTGGCGCTTGCGCTGGCGGCGGCCGCCTGGGCGCAAGTGGAAGAGAAGTCGAGCGAGCACAAGACCTTCTCCGGCGTTCGCGAGCTCGTCATCGACAACGTGATCGGCTTCATTGAGGTGAGCGCGTCGAGCGGCGGCGCCGTCGAGATGGATATCGACAAGACATTGCGTGCTGATTCGTCTGATTACGCCTCGCTCGCCAGGAAAGAAGTGAAGCTCGAGGTCACGCAGGAAGGCGGGCTGGTACGCCTGCTGGTGGACGGCCCGTTTCGTTGTCACTGCGGCGATAACAGCTCGATCAATTTCCGCGGCGACAGCGGCTATCGTGTGATTTACGATTTCAAGGTTCGGGTGCCGCGCGATATCAAGCTCGATCTGCGCACCGTCAACCGGTCGCACATCACCGTGGAGGGCACGGCGGGCGATTTCAGGATCAGCAACGTGAACGGCGGGATCGAGATGCGGGAAGTCGAGGGCTCGGGCACGGTCCACACGGTGAACGGGCCGCTGAAGGTGACGTTCGCCCGGAATCCGAAGGGGGCCACGTCGTTCAAGTCCGTGAACGGGACGCTCGACGTGAGCTTCCGCGCGGGCCTGAACGCCGACGTGAAGATGAAGACCTTCAACGGCGGCCTCTACACGGATTTTCCAGTCACGGCGCTGCCGGCGCAAGCGGTACAACCCGAGCGCCGGGATGGAAAGTTCGTCTGGCGCAGCAATCGCATGACCGGGGTCCGCATCGGCAACGGCGGGCCTGAGCTGACCTTCGACACGCTGAATGGGGATGTACTGATTAAGAATCGGGAGAAGTAACTATGAGACGGAGACACTGGATGATTTTGACGGCGGTGAGCGCCGTGCTGGCGGCGCAGGAGCCCCAGCCGGACCGCGTGACGGTGCCGTTCCGCGACGCGTCGCGGCCGCGCACGCTCACCGTTAATCTGATGAACGGCGGCGTGACCGTGAAGGGATACGACGGCAAGGACGCCATCATTGAATCGAGCTCGCGTGGCGGTGATAGACGCCGGCGGTCTTCGAACGTGCCGGAGGGAATGCGCCGCATCGATAGCTTGAGCGGAGGGCTGGATGTCACCGAAGAGAATAACGTCATTACCGTGCACGGCGGAATGAGCCGCTCGGTGGACCTTATGATTCAGGTGCCGGTGCAGACGTCGCTGAATCTCAAGACGCTGAACGGCGGCAGCATTGTCGTGGAAAATATCTCGGGCGAGATCGACGCCGAGAATCTCAACGGGTCCGTCACCGTGACGAATGCGTCGGGCTCCGTGCTCGCGCATTCGATGAACGGAAAAATCACGGTATCGCTGAACAAAGTGACGCCGGACAAATCGATGAGCTTTTCCACGATGAATGGCAACATCGACGTGACGCTCCCGGCCGACGTTAAGGCCAAGCTCAAGATGAAGACCGAAAACGGCGAGATCTACACGGATTTTGACATCAGGCTCGATCCGTCCGGCAACCAGCCCGTGGTCGATGACCAGCGCAAGTCCGGCGGCCGCTACCGGGTGAGAATCGACAAGGCCATGTACGGATCAATCAACGGCGGCGGGCCGGAGATGCAGTTCGTCACTTATAATGGAAACATTCTGATTCACAAGAAGTAGGGGCGGGCCTGCCGGCCGGGCTGGACGCCGGCCGTACCGGGTAGAATGAATCCTGCATGGCCCGATTCCCCGGCGTGGATTACCTCTTAATCGACTCCCAATTCAGCGAACAGGAGTTGATGGTCCGGCAGACCGCCCGGCAATTCACCGACGAGCGTGTGCTGCCGGTCATTCGCGACTGCTTCCGCGAAGGCCGCTTTCCCTGCGAGCTGATCCCGGAGATGGGGCGGCTCGGCTTCTTCGGCGCGAATCTCGAGGGCTACGGATGCGCAGCGATGAGCAACGTAGAATACGGGCTCATCATGCAGGAACTGGAGCGCGGGGACTCCGCGGTGCGCAGCTTCGCCAGCGTGCAGGGCGGGCTGGTAATGTATCCCATCCTCACGTATGGCAGCGAGGAGCAGAAGCAGCGCTGGCTCCCCCAGATGCAGTCGGGCGCCGCGCTGGGATGCTTCGGGCTCACCGAACCGGGCTTTGGATCGAACCCCGCGGGCATGCTGACCCGCGCGAAGCGCGAAGGCGCCTGCTGGGTGATCAACGGCGAGAAGACCTGGATCACCAACGGGTCGGTGGCCGATGTGGCGATCGTATGGGCGCGCACCGACGAGGGGATCCGGGGATTTTTGGTTGAGAAGGGCACGCCAGGGTTTGCATCGTCGGATTTGCACGGCAAGCTTTCGATGCGCGCCTCGGTAACGTCGAGCCTTTCTTTCACCGACTGCCGCGTGCCCGAGAGCGCATTGCTGCCGGGCGCGAAGGGGCTTAAAGCGGCGCTTGGCTGCCTCACGCANACGGTATCGGCTGGGGAGTGATCGGCGCGGCCATGGATTGTTACGAGACCGCGCGATCCTACTCGCTGGTGCGCAAGCAGTTCGATGACAAGCCGATCGCGTCGCATCAATTGGTGCAGGAGAAGCTGGCAGACATGATCACCGAGATCACCAAGGCGCAGTTGCTGGCGCTGCACGTCGGGCGGTTAAAGGACCAGGGTAAGATCGAGCCGGCGCACATTTCGATGCTCAAGCGCAACAACGTGGGGATCGCGCTCGATTGCGCGCGCAAGAGCCGCGACCTGCTGGGCGGAAACGGGATTATGGATGAGTATCCGATCATGCGCCACATGTGCAACCTGGAGACAGTGAAGACCTATGAGGGCACCGATCACATCCATACGCTGGTGATCGGGGAGCGGGTCACGGGCGTCGCGGCGTACAAATGAGCGTGGTAACATAACAATCAGATCCCGCGCGCGGTGTCGCATGATCATTCTTCTAACGACTATTCACGGAATTGCATGTGTGTTCCTGGTGGTGGTAGTGTTGCTCCAGAGCGGCAAGGCGGCCGATCTGGCGGGTGCATTCGGCGGCATGGGCTCGCAGACGGTGTTCGGGCCGCGCGGATCGGCCACGGTGCTTTCGAAGGCTACCACGGTGGCTGCGGCGCTGTTCATGCTGACCTCGCTGACGCTCTCGATTCTGGCGACGCGCGGCGCGAAGTCCGCGCCATCGCTGCTCGATAAGGCGAAAAAACCGGCTGCGACCTCGACCCAAAAGAGCGGTGTGCCGCAAGGCCAGACGGCGCCGATCACGGTGACGCCGCAAACCGGCGGCCAGAAGGGTCAGACGCAGACCATTCCGGTTCCGGTGCAGGGTACGCCGCCGGCGGAGCAGCAGAAGAAATAGTTGAGTTTCACCTGCGGAGGTGGCGGAATTGGCAGACGCACTAGCTTGAGGTGCTAGCGGGAGCAATCCCGTGGGGGTTCAAGTCCCCCTCTCCGCACCAGATTTCGTCTGTAAGTTCAATAAGTTGCGGATCTTTTGGGTGTACCAAGTATGTACCAGGATAACTCGCCTCCACTCCATGCAGTCGTAGCCGGTGCGGAGCCGGGGCTCCACGGTTACGTTCGGTAATGGCGGCAGTTGTACAGACTCGCCGGGAACCAGCAGCAGCTTCACGCGATAGGTTTTGG
>QHXU01000317.1:0-3167 GCA_003223065.1 Acidobacteriota bacterium
TAAGATTGGCCGTATGAAACACACTTTGATTGGGCTCGCCTTGTCCGTTCTGCCGGCTTTGGCTCAGGCGCCGCAGGCGCAACCGGCTCCGCCGCCGCCGGTCATCTCCCCGGAAGTCCACCCCGACTCAACCGTCACGTTCCGTTTTCGCGCTCCCAACGCGAAAGACGTTCTGCTTGCACGCGAGGGCGCGCAACGTGCACCGATGCAAAGGGACGAGCAAGGTGTTTGGACGATCACCACGGCCCCGCTCGAGCCCGATCTTTACGGCTATTCCTTCATCGCCGACGGCGTGGCGTTGATCGATCCCTCGAACCACGTCATGAAGCCGAACCTGCTGGGCACCACCAGCATGGTCCACGTCCCCGGACCGTCTTCCCTGCCCTGGGAGATCAGTAACGTGCCTCATGGCGCGATTCACCGGCACTTTTATAAATCGGATGTGGTTGGCGACTACCGGGATTACTACGTCTACACGCCCGCCGCTTACGATCCGGCAGCGAAGAAGATCTATCCGGTGCTGTACCTGTTGCACGGCTTCAGCGATGATGCGAGGGGCTGGACCGCGGTCGGCCGGGCGCACGTGATCCTCGACAACCTGATCGCGCAAGGCAAGGCGAAGCCGATGCTCATCGTAATGCCGCTTGGCTATGGCGCGCCGGAGATCGTCACTCGGGGAGGTACGGGCCTCCGCGATCCAAATTTGCGCACTCGGAACTACGACCGGTTCAGGGATGCGCTGCTTACGGAAGTGATTCCGCAAGTCGAGAAAACGTATAGGGTCGCGAAAGACCGAAACTCGCGCGCGATTGCGGGATTGTCAATGGGCGGCGCCGAATCATTGTATGTAGGGCTCAACGCGCTCGATCACTTCGCGTGGGTCGGCGCGTTCAGCGCAGGCGGCGCGTCCGAGGATTATAACGCGACGTTCCCATCGCTCGACGCCAAGACCAACGGGCAACTGCACCTGTTATGGATCGCCTGCGGCACGGAAGACCTCCTTATCGATCCGAACCGCAAGTTTCGCGCATGGCTCGCGTCGAAGGACATCCGCCACGTTGATATCGAGACGCCCGGAGCCCACACCTGGATGGTGTGGAGGCGCAACCTGGCCGCGTTCGCTCCCCTTCTGTTTCAGGTAAAGGGGACGTAACTACCAGAGCGTCCCAGGCTACGCGGTTTCCTGTCGCGCACTAGGCGCGCTCGCGCGGTCTCGGTTATTCTAATAAGAATGTCGGTATTGTCCATCGTCATCCCGATCCACAACGAAGAACCGTCGATACTTCCGCTTTATGACCGCCTGACTGCGGTGCTGGAGCGGCTCCGCAAGCCTTACGAGATCATCTTTGTAGACGACGCTTCCACGGATCGCAGCTTCGATTTGCTCGCAAATCTGGTCGAAACCGACCATCGTTTAAAAGTCGTACGGTTGCGGCGGAACTTCGGGCAGACAGCCGCGCTTGCGGCCGGGTTTGACGAGGCCCAAGGACAAGTTATCATTTCGCTCGACGGAGACCTGCAACACGCTCCCGAAGACATTCCCGCGCTGCTCGAAAAAATCGAAGAGGGTTACGACATCGCCAGCGGCTGGCGCAAGAACCGCCTCGATCATGCGGTGACGCGCAAGATTCCGTCGCGCATCGCTAACTGGATAATGGCGAAAGTATCACACGTCGAGCTGCGCGACTTCGGCACGACTTTCAAGGCATACCGTGCCGAGATCCTGAAAGATGTGAATCTCTACGGCGAACTGCACCGCTTTATTCCCGCACTGGCGGCATTCTACGGAGCGCGCGTGGCGGAGGTGCCGATCCGCAACCTGCCGCGGTCGAACGGCGGCTCCCATTACGGCTTGGGCCGGACCTTCCGCGTGGTGTTCGATATTTTTACAATCTGGTTCCTGCTGAAGTATTTCACGCGGCCGATGCACTTCTTCGGCAAATGGGGCCTGACGAGCGCGGGCGTGGGCGGCGGGATTCTGACGGCACTGGCGGTGAAGAAGCTCTGGACCGGCAACGACATCATCCTCGAGCACGGCCCGCTGATGGTTCTGGGCGCGCTGGCGTTGGTGACAGGCGTCATCCTGTTCTGCACGGGCCTGCTGGGCGAGGTGCTTACTCGCACGTATTTCGAGAGCCAGGGCCGGCGGATTTACGCCATCCGCGAGATCCGCTCGCGCCGGGAGCCGACGATCGCTGACGGCGCACACGGCGGCCGTTAATGCAAATCCGCGCGGTCATTTTCGACTTCGGCGGAGTCGTCTCTTTTCATCCGACCCAGGACCAGATCGCGGTTGCCGCGCAGGCCTGCGGGCTCACGCCTCAGGAGTTTCTGCGCGTTTTCTGGGCGAATCGTGTCGCCTACGACCGCGGCGAAGATCCGCAGGTTTACTGGCGCGGCGTGGCGAGCCTGGCCGGGCGTACTTTCGATGACGCGCTGATGGCACAGTTGATCGAGTACGAGATCGAGTTCTGGAGCAACTACGATCAGCGCGTGCTCGCCTGGGCGGACGAACTGCGCGCCAGGGACGTGCGTGCCGGCATTCTTTCCAACATGCCGCAACCTTTGGGGCGCCGCCTGCGCGCCACAAAGGAGTTTCTGAAACATTTCGACCACCTCACGTTTTCTTTCGAATTGCGCTGCGTGAAACCGGATGCCGCGATTTACGAGCACGCGGTGCGAGGACTCGGCGTCCCGCCCGAACAGGCCTTGTTTCTGGACGACCGCCAGGAAAACGTCGAGGGCGCGCGCGCGGCCGGCCTCCACGCCGAGCTGTTCGTTTCGTGGGAGTCGTTCCTCGAAGACACGCCGGCGCGTTACGGCCTGCCCGCCCCCACCGTGGCCCGCCGCCAGTAATCTTCGAACAGTCCCTTCATCGCTTCGGCCATTCCCGCGTGATCAAATACAACCGAAGTCCAGGTGGGCTTGGTGATAACCGGATCAAGCAAGGCGATCATACCCTGCCGTACATCGAAAAGCGCCAACTTCATCGGAACTTTCTCGAGCTGGCGCACTTCGACGCCTGCTGCACGGTAATCGGCCAAGAACTGCACGTGCACGTCGTCGAGAGTGCCGTGCTCCACCAGAACGCGGCAGCTCACACCCCGGGTGCGAGCCTGGATCACCAGTTCCGCGTCCAGCGGGTCAACAGCATAGGGCGGGCGCGA
>QHXU01000317.1:3182-4001 GCA_003223065.1 Acidobacteriota bacterium
CCGCGCTCGCTTCGGCGAGCATTTTGCGGAACTGCGATGCGATCTGCCCCGGATCGCCGACGATACGCAAGTAGTCAAGCGTGCCGAGGCCTCCCTGCCCCTCCGCGTAGGCGCCCATCAGTTCATCCACCATGCCTTTGGCGGCTTGACTCTGATCCGCGAGTTGCTGCTCGAGCGCGCGGCCGCGCCTGGCGACATAGCTGGGAATCGCTTGGTCGGGTGAAACGGCGGAGAACAGCTTCGTCTTTTCCTGAATCACCCGCGCAAAGCCCTTCTCCACCAGGCTGTCAAGCACCTCGTAGATCTTTTGCCGCGGAACGTGAGCGCGCGCGGCGAGCTCCAGAGCTTTGAATCGCGGATGCCCCACCAGTACCAGATATGAGCGGGCTTCGTAGGCATTCAGCCCCATCGCCTGCAGCCGTTGCCAGAAGCGCCTGAATTCCACTTCGGGAAGCTCTTGTGCCATCGTCCGAATGGATGAGCATATCAAATTGCTACAATCGCTTTTAGTGGATTGTTAACGCAACAGGGAGCAGGCAGAAATGCCTGTCCACGAGGATAAATCGGTAATGAAACCCTCTTCGGGCCTTCCTGAAACACTCGGCGCCCTTCGCTCTTATAAAAACTTTGAAACGACGCTGACCCGCCGCGGCATCAAAGACGAACTTCGTGAGAACCTGATCTGCAAGCTGGAGCGGCGCGAACCGCTGTTTCCCGGCATCGTCGGCTTCGATGATACCGTGGTGCCGCAGATCGTAAATGCCATCCTCTCGCGACATAATTTTATTCTTCTCGCCTTACGCGGGCAAGCCAAACCCC
>QHXU01000317.1:4039-8972 GCA_003223065.1 Acidobacteriota bacterium
GAGACTGCTTGACGAGCACATCCCGTACATCGCGGGTTGCGAAATCCGCGACAATCCTTTCGCGCCCATTTGCAAGGCCTGCCGCGAGATCTTGCGCGAAGAAGGCGACCGGACGCGGATCGCCTGGCTTACGCGGGAGGAGCGGTACGTCGAGAAGCTCGCCACGCCCGATGTCACCATCGCCGACATGATTGGCGACATCGATCCGATCAAGGCCGCGCGCACGGGGCAGAATATTTCCGATGAGCTGACGGTGCACTACGGGCTGCTCCCGCGCGCGAACCGCGGCATCTTCGCCATCAACGAGCTGCCCGACCTGGCGGGCAAGATCCAGGTCGGGCTCTTCAACATCATGCAGGAAGGCGACGTCCAGATCAAAGGTTATCCGGTGCGCCTGCCCCTGGAGGTGTTGCTCGTATTCACGGCGAACCCCGAAGACTACACAGCGCGTGGAAAAATCATCACGCCTCTCAAAGACCGCATCGGCAGCGAGATCCGCACGCACTATCCGGCCACGCTCGAACACGGCCTGGCGATCACGGAGCAGGAAGCGTGGACCGAACGCCGATCGCCCATCGAGCTGTGCGTGCCGGACTACATCCGCGAAACCGTGGAGCAACTGGCGTTTTCGGCGCGCGAAGACAAGAAGGTGGACAAGCGATCCGGCGTCAGCCAGCGGCTGCCAATCTCGGTGCTCGAAAACGTCGTCTCAAACGCCGAGCGCAGGGCGCTGGTGGCGGGCGAATCGGTCGCCGTGCCGCGCGTGCTGGATATTTATGCCGCGCTTCCCTCCATCACCGGCAAGCTGGAGCTGGAGTACGAGGGCGAGCTGAAAGGGGGCGACGCGGTAGCGCGCGAGCTGATCCGGCTCGCCGTCGGGAAGGTTTTCACCAATTATTTCGATGGCCAAAACCTGTCGACGATCGTCCAGTGGTTCGAGCTGGGAGGCTCGCTAAAACTCGAGGAAACGGTGAAGTCGAGCCAGATGGTGAAAGAGCTGGCCCGGATTCAAGGCCTGCTGGAGAAGACCGGATTACTTGGCCTCAGCTCGAGCGAGCCCGACTCCGTGCGTGCTGCCGCCGCTGAGTTCATTCTCGAGGGCTTGTACGCGCACCGGCGGATCAGCCGCAACGAGGAGGCGGGTTTCACGGCCGAGCCGCGGCGCCGCGAGCCGCCCGCCGATGACCCGAAAAAAACGGCCAAGAGACAATACCAATGAAGTTCATTCGGTACGCGCGATACACGGGCGACGACTTCGGTCTGAGCGCCGAAGACCTGCTCCGCGCGCTCGCCGATTTCTTCCTCGAAAGCGGTTTCAACAGCTCTTACATGCAGTTCAGCGAGTGGAACCAGCATTCGCTCGAGGACCTGAAGCGCGCGATCGAGCAAGCGCTCGAGCGTGGCGACTTTTTCGACGCCGAGCGCGCCGAGCAAATCCGCCAGCAGTTGGAGAGCATGTCGGAGGAACAACTCGACCAGTTGCTCAGCCGCCTTGTGCAGAAATTGGTCGATGAAGGCTACATCACCACGGAACCGCAGGTGGGTGGAACGGGCGACAAGCAGAGCCGGGTCGACGTCAAAGTCACGGATAAGAGCATCGACTTTTTGGGATTCAAGACGCTGAAGGACTTGCTCGGCTCCCTGGGGCACGCGAGCTTCGGCGCGCACGATACGCGCGACATGGCCACAGGCGTCGAGTCGAGCGGAGCAGCGAAGCGGTACGAGTTCGGCGACACGCTGAACCTGGATGTCGGCACCACGCTGTTCTCGGCGGTGCGGCGCGAGGGGCTGAAGCTGCCGCTGAACCTCGAGTACGAAGATCTGCACGTACATCAGTCGGAGTACCAGAGCTCGTGCGCCACGGTCCTGATGCTCGATTGCAGCCACAGCATGATTCTCTACGGCGAGGACCGCTTTACTCCCGCGAAGAAAGTCGCCCTGGCCCTGGCGCATTTGATCCGGACGCAATACCCCGGCGACACGCTGCGCTGCGTGCTCTTCCACGATTCGGCCGAGGAACTGCGGCTGGAGGAACTGGCGCGCGTGCAGGTGGGCCCGTATTACACCAACACGCGCGAAGGTCTGATCCTGGCGCAGAAGCTGCTTGCGCAGGAGCGCAAGGACATGAAGCAGATCATCATGATCACCGACGGCAAACCGAGCGCACTGACGCTCGAGGACGGGCGCGTGTACCGGAATGCGTTCGGCCTCGATCCGCTGGTGATCAGCCGGACGCTGGAGGAAGTGAGCCGCTGCAAGCGCCAGGGGATTCTGATCAACACGTTCATGCTCGCGAGCGACTACGGCCTGGTGAATTTTATCCAGAAAGTGACTGAATTGTGCCGTGGAAAGGCGTACTTCACCACACCGTATACGTTGGGGCAGTACCTGTTGATGGATTACATGAATCGGAAGACGCGGACGATTCATTGATGTGCTGCGCGAGCAGGCCGCTACGCTAAAGCGCTACGCGCAGGCGGTCTCTGAAGCCCGGCACGCGGGCGCGTAGCATTCGCAGCGTCACGGGGATAAGATTGAGGAAATCATCCTCGATGCTCCAAGACTCCCACGCACCCAATCTCAATCCCGATCTCAAGAAAACTTATGACGCTATCGTCGTCGGCTCAGGCGCGGCCGGCGGCATGGCCGCTCACGTCCTCACTTCGCACGGCCTTAAGGTACTGCTGCTCGAAGCCGGCAAGAAGCTGCCTATCGAACAAGAACTGAAATCGATGCAGTGGCCCTACGATCACCCGCGCCGGGGCAAGATGCCTCCCGAAGATCACGCCCTCACTCTCAACGAGTACACCGTTCGGCCCAGGCCGTATGCCAAAGGCATGCGTTACAGGCACGTCTTCTCGTATGTGCAGGGTTGGGCCGGTTCGGATTACTCCAAGAATATCGTGGTCGACGAAAAGGACCATCCTTATACGGGCGACAGCTACGCCTGGGTCCGCGCCCGCCTGCTGGGCGGCAAAACCGCTATCTGGGGCCGCCTCGCGCTCCGCCTCTCCGACTACGACTTCCGTGCCGCCTCGCGCGACGGATACGGCGAAGACTGGCCGATCTCCTACAAGGACATCGAGCCTTACTATGACAAGGTCGACACGTACCTGGGCATATCCGGCCTGAAGGAAGGACTGCCGCAGCTCCCCGACAGCCTGTTCCAGCGTCCGAACCGCTTCACCCCATCCGAATTGATGTTCCGCCAGTCGCTCCAGAAAATGGGCCGCCTCATCACGCCGTATCGTGCCGGCGTGACCACCGACGGGCTAAAGCACAACCGGTACCGGAGCCAATGCTTCGGACGAGGCGCATGCAGCCGGCGTGCCGGCGGTTGCGATATCCACGCCGCTTTCGATTCACCCACCGGACTCATCTACCCGGCCATGGACACGGGCAACCTGACCCTTCGCACCAATGCCACGGTCTATGAGGTCACGGTGGATAAGAACACGGGCCAGGCGAGCGGCGTCTCCTTCATCGATACCGACACCGGCAAGACCTATCATGCGAAAGCGAAAGCGGTTGTCCTGGGCGCGTCGACACTCGAATCCGCGCGGCTGATGCTGCTTTCCAAGTCGCCGCAGTATCCCAACGGCATCGGCAATGCGAGCGGGCATGTCGGCCACAACTTCTGCGAGCACCTGATGGGTCCCAGCGTTACCGGCATCGTCAACGACATGATCGGTAAGCCTCACACGCTCGCTGACGGCCGCCCGGGCGGGTTCTATCTTCCGCGTTTTCGCAACCTCGACGACATGCATCCCAACTTCATCCGCGGCTATGGGTTTGAAGGCGAGGCCGGTATGGGCATTTTCCCGGGCCACGCCTATCAGACGCCCGGCTTCGGCAAGGAGTTCAAGAAGCAGGTTCGCGATTACGCTGGTGCGTTCATTTCCATGGGCGGCTTCGGCGAAGTTCTGCCCCGGTACGACAATTATGTCGACATTGATCCGGATGTGAAGGACCGTTGGGGCATACCTGTCCTCCGCTTTCATATCACGTTCGGCGAGAACGAAAAGAAGATGGCGGAAGACATGGCGGAGCAGGGCCAGGAGATGTTCGAAAGTGCAGGAATCCAGGTGATCGCAGTCGATCGCAAGCTCCTCACACCCGGCTGGTCCATTCACGAACTCGGCACTGCCCGCATGGGGACCGACCCCAAAAAATCGGTGCTCAACCAGTTCCAGCAATGCCACGACGTCAAGAATCTGCTCGTGGTGGACGGTAGCAGCCACGTCAGCGCTTCCTGTCAGAACCCGACCTGGACGATCATGGCGCTCGCATGGCGCTCTTGCGATCATCTTGCCGATCAGCTCAAAAAAGGGGAAATCTAATGAGCAGCGACATCGGACGCCGCGACCTCATCAAGATCAGCGCCGGAGCCGTGGCCGCCGCGAAACTTGCCGCCGCGGACTCCCACAAGTTCTTCACGAACGAAGAATACGCGCTGGTAGACGATCTATCCGAGATGATCATCCCTACCGATGACAAGTCGCCCGGCGCCAAGGCCGCCAAGGTCGCCGATTTCATCGATTTCACTCTGGCGGAAGCATTCGAGCAGGAAGAGCGCGATGACTTCCGTGAGGGCTTGAAGATTTTCCTGGAAACACCGCCCGGCGAGCGCGAGGCCTTGCTTTCCAAGGCAGCCCAAAACGAGAAACATCCACAGACTCCGGAAGAAAAGTTCTTCCGCTTGCTCAAGGAGTACACAATTCGCGGATATTACACCTCAAAAATCGGCATCCACGACGATATGGACTACAAAGGAAACGTCTACCAGCGCGGCGAGTACGCCGGCCAGCTTCCTCCTTCTCGACGTGAACCGGTCTAGAGCTTGTATTTTTCCAGCAACCGCCGCGCGATGATGAATCGCTGCAGTTCGTTGGTGCCGCCTCCAATCACCAGCAGCGGCGCGTCGCGGTAGAAG
>QHXU01000317.1:9170-13611 GCA_003223065.1 Acidobacteriota bacterium
CTGTGCAATGGGCTTGCCGAACGTCACACGCTGCTGCGCATAGCGGATGGCTTCCTCGAAAGCCGCTTGTGCTAGACCCAGCCCGCGCGCTGCCACGTTGATGCGTTCGCTTTCTAGTCCCGTCATCGCCTGCGTAAACCCCTCGCCTTCCTGGCCGCCAATAAGATTCTCCACGGGGACCGGAAAATTTTCAAAATGAAGCTCGCAGGTTTCCACGGTTTTGTACCCCAGCTTTTCGATATCGCGGCTGACGATCAGTCCCGGCGCGCCTTTCTCGATAACAAACGCGCTCATGCCCCGGTGCGCGGGCTTGGCCGAGGGATCCGTCTTGGCAAGCAGCAGAAACGTGTTTCCACGGCGGCCGTTCGTCACCCACATCTTCGACCCGCTCACACGGTATACGGCGCCGTCGCGCGTGGCGGTGGTCGAGATGTTCTGCAGGTCGGTGCCGGCGTTGGGCTCGGAGAGGCAAATCCCGCCGCGGCGCTCGCCTTTTGCGAGCCCTGGAAGGAACCGGCGCTTTTGTTCCGGCGTCCCGTAGCGGACCAGGACGTCGCACAGGACCAGGTGTGTGCCGGCGATACCCGCGAGGCCGAGCCAGCCTCGCGCCAACTCGGCGAAAATGTGAGCGAAGGTCACGTAATCGACCTCGGTGCCGCCAAATTCCTCGGGCACGTTCAGACCAAAGAGGCCGATCTTCTGCATCTGGTCCGCCAGGGCATGAGGATACTCGCCACGGTGCTCCATCGCGCTTGCCACGGGGATCACTTCGCGGTCGACGAACTCGCGGACGGTTCGAAGAATCAGTTGCCGCTCTTCGGTGCCTTCAGACATTCTATGATTCTACGCCGCGCCAGCTCGTCGATTTCTTTTTCATGAAACCCGAAGGCGAGGAGAACCTCGCGAGTGTGCTCACCAAGGCGGGGCACGGCGCCGGCGGAGGGGCGCATGCCCGAGAACTCGAGCGGCAGCACCGGTGTCGCGATGCCGGGCAGCTCCGCGATCTCCTGCATCTGGCCGAGTGCGGCGAGCTGCGTGTCCCGAAGCAACTGGCCGGCGGTCTGGATCGGGCTCGAAGGGATACCAACCCGGTCGAACAGTTCGAGCCACTCGGACGTGCTGCGTGTTGCCAGGATGCGCGTAAGCTCCACGTCCAGCACCTCGCGATTATGCACGCGTTCCAGGTTGGTCCTGAAGCGCACGTCACACGCCAAATCCGGGCGGGTAACCGCGGCACAAAGACGTCCAAAGAGCCTGTCGTTCGAAACACCGATCAGCAGCCGTCCATCCGCCGTGGCAAATTCCCCGTAGGGTGCGAATGCCCCGAGCCGCGTCCCCTGCGGTTCGGGATCTCGTCCGGTGAACTGCCGCGCCACCAGGTGGTACGCCATCCACATCACTCCGGTCTGGTACAGCGAGCCGTCTACGCGGCCTCCACATCCGGAGCGCTGCCGCTCGAATAGCGCTGCGATAATTCCGAGCGCGGTCCAGATGCCGCTCCCCATATCGAGAACCGAGACGCCGGCCCGTGCGCCCGAAGTGCCCGGCTCGCCCGTGACGCTCTGGATGCCCGTGCGCGCCTGTACCAGCGCATCGTAGCCGGGTTTTGCATATTCGGGCCCGCGGGGGCCGAATGCGGAAAGCGATGCGTAGACGATGTCGGGCCGGGCGGCGCGGACGGCGGCATCGCCGAGCCCCATCGCATCCGCTTTGCCGCCGCGGAAGTTCTCGATAAAGACGTCGCACTGCGCAGCCATCCGCAGCACCACGGCGACGCCGTCCGGGGTACCCAGATCCACGGCGGCGGAGCGCTTGCCACGATTGATGGCGACGAAGTAAGCGCTCCATTGCTCCGCGACCGGCGCCATATGGCGCGCATCATCGCCCGAGCCTGGGCGCTCGATCTTGATCACGTCGCCGCCCAGCCCTGCCAGAATCATCGTGGCGGACGGGCCGGCAACGATCGTGGTGAGATCGAGAACTCGGATTCCAGAAAGCGGACCCGGCACCCTATCTATACTAGCCGCCCAGCACCCCCTCTACCGCGGCGACAATCGTGCAGATTGCCACGTGCGCGAGAATGCCGTAATGAATCCAGTGACGGGTGAAACGGATCACCAGGACGAAATCCCGCATAGGCCACGTCTAATGTGGCCCACGAACCGGCCCTGGAACCAATAGGCCAGAGGGGATTTTGCCGCCGGGAAAGTAGTGGTACTGGCTTGCTTAAGGGACTAGGGAAGGTCCGTTTAGATCTAGGCAATCCCTTACAAACAAGTTATGCTAAGAAGGTAGCGAAAAAACCGCATCGGAATTGGTGCTGCGAGGTGACGGTTGTACCTTTTCCGATGCGGTCCGCCCAAGACGGGCTGGGATCGCGGCTTCCGCCTGACCCGAACCCCGGTAAGGCCCGCGTCCTATCTTAATCCTCACCAGAGCCGGATCCGGTCGAGACCTTCGATCCAGGAAGGCCATATCAGTTCCGAATAAAAAATCCCCTCTGTTGCAACTTGCCCAAACGAAGGAAGGAGCAGTTGGAACTTCCAAAACACCGGCTCCCGCAAGCACGCTAGTATTTAGCCCACTCGCTTCACCCGTTCGCGCCCGTTGCAAACAGAGGGCAGGTTTCAAAGAGTTACTTCATCAATTCGTGTACTGGTGTAGCACGTCCCCTACCAAGGGAATGGCTTTGCGGATCAATAACTTACAGGCATCATCGGGACCGGATTTGCGTGTGTGCGCCCCGTTGGGTGTGTCCCTGTGACACAATTGCAGGTGCGTGCGTGTTCCGTTCGCTCTGCTGGTGGCTGCCGCCCCGGTTTTCGCCCAGACCCAAGCCGATGAGGACTACCACGTGTATACGGATCCCCCGCGGCTCCTGCTGAACCGCCAGCATCTGCGGTTACTGCGGCGCGAGCGCGAGCGCCAGTCCATGCGCTGGCAGCAATTCGATGCCCTGATTTCGGGCGGCGCACCCATGCCGGAGCCCGGATTGGCCTGGGCGCTCTATTATCAGGTCGCCCACGACGAAGCAGCGGCGCGCAAAGCCGTCGAATGGGCCATCGGCGACACCACCGATCTGCGCCAAATGGCGTTGGTCTTCGACTGGTGCGGCCCGGTAGCGACCAAGGCGCAATCGGATCGTCTCGCCGCCAAGCTCGAACGAGGGCTCGCGGCGCCGTCGGGCGACGTCCGCCGCGAAAGCGCCAGGGCGCTCACGGCCCTTGCCCTTGCCGACCGGTTGCCGGATCACGGCGAGGCCGTGCTGCGCGCTGTGGTCCAGAGGTGGTGGCGTGAAAGCATCGTCAAGAGGATCAATACCGGGCAGCCGCCTTTCCCACGCGAACAGACCTACGCGCTTTACGAACTGCTTCACGCTATTCGCGACAACCTGAAAATCGACCTGCGGGAGTCCGCGCCCGAATACTTCAAGACGCTACCCGTCGATCACCTGACGGGCCATTATCCGAGCCCGTATCAGGCGAGCGAGAACGAATACCGCGTCCCCATCTATCTCCGCGACGGCGAGCCGGACTTGACTGATGCTGCCATGTCGCGCGCCGCCGAGCTGGCCATGGTCGCCTTCGACAGCAACGCTCCTGAGAGCCAGTACCTGCAGGGCTGGCTGATGCAGGATCGCTTCCTGATGCGAGGGGCGCTCGGCGCGGTGTACGAGTTCCTGTGGGCGAACCCCTACCAGCCCGGGCTGAGCTATTTTCAACTGCCGCTGGTTTTCCACGATGGGGCGACCGGGCATGTTTTTGCACGCACCAGTTGGGACGAAAACGCCACCTGGATCGGCTATTTCGACGGCCACCTGCAGCTTTTTCAGGAGGGCCGGATCCAGACTTTGCGGGCGGGCGCGTCAACCAAGCCGGTCCGAATTGGCGATGCGGTCCTGTTGAGCGCACGGGACAAGAACGCAGACCGCTTCAATGCCGACGGCGAAGCCGTCTTCGTTCTGGGCCTGACACCGCGGGGACGATACGACGTCGAAATCGACGACGAAGAGCTGTGCGAAATGGAAACCGACGCCGGAGGCACACTGGTGCTCGCGTTTCCGGCCGGCACGGATACAGGCGTGAGGATCAAGCGAAAAGTCCGCGATGCACACACGGTTCCTCAGGCCCGAGGCAACCGGGGTTCCGGGAACGAGATCCCGGCAGCGTCCAACCGTGCTTTAACCCTGCGGTTCAGCTCGCGACCGACGGTGGCCTGCTTGGACGGCAGCGTCTTGATTCTCGCTTTAATCACGGCGCCCGAATCGGCCAGCCGTTCCACGCCCATGACTTCAATAGGAGCGAGAATAAGCGCCTTGAGTTCGTCATCGTCCGCCAGCTCAGCGCCCACGCTGTCTAGGATCGTGAACGCCCGATCAATATCCGCGCGATGAGCGAGCGTCGTCTCAAAGATGTAGTAGGAGTATTCGCGTGTCAGATTC
>QHXU01000317.1:13743-15360 GCA_003223065.1 Acidobacteriota bacterium
CGGATCTGATCTTCGAGCAGCAAGAACAGTCCTCCCAGCCAATCCTTGATCAGCGTCTGCGCGCCGAGGCCGACCGCAATGCCCGCCACACCCAATCCGGCGAGCAGCGGCTCGATATGGAAGTCCAGCTGGCTAAGCGCCATCACCAATGCGACAATCCAAATCACCGTGCTCGCAAGCTTCCCCAGCACGGCGATGATCGTAGCGGCCCGATTTTCGAGCTCGATGGTCGACGCGCTGCCGCGGCGGTCCATGACCCGGACAGTGTAGGTGCGCAAACGGCGCAGCAGCCGGCGGGCGATCCGCGTCAGCAACCAGGCGCCGGCCAGGATAAAAACTACGCTTACGCCTTTCTGCACCCACGGGATCCATACCTCTTTCGAAATCTGCATCTGTTACATGATGCGATAAAATAAAAGTCGTGGGAGAAAAAGCGAACCCTGAGAGTGAAGCTACGCCGCCAGTGCATAAGTGGGCGCCCGCGGTGGTTTTGGCGTGGCTGATTCCGGGCGGCGGTCATTTCCTCCTTAGGCGGCCTGGCCGCGGAGGCCTGATTGCAGCGTGCGTCGGGGCAATGTTCCTGCTTGGCCTGATGATGCGGGGCGCGCTGTTCCAGCCGCAAACGGGCGATCTGCTCACCACCGTGATCTATTGCGGCGGATTCTTCGGAAATCTGATGTCAGGAATCTTTTACCTGTTGACGGTGTGGCTCGGCTACTCCCAACCGGACGTCGCGGGTCACGTCCACGACTACGGGACCAAGTTCCTGGTCGCCGCCGGATTACTGAACGTGCTGGGGATGGTGGACGCGTTCGAAATCGCGACGGGGAAGAAAGACTGATGCCGAGGATGAATCTCTCCCATTTCGAAGCCGCCGCTCTATTCGCGTTTTTCACGTCGATCCTGCTCGGGATCATTACGAAACGCACCGACCGGGAGCGCGTCCGCTATGCGGTGTACTGCTTCGTGTGCTTCATCGCGGCGATTTTTGGCCTGAGCTGGCTGATGTATCTGGGGCATGGGTAATGGGAGCGGAAATTAGGAATCCCTGCTAACCACATCCTGTTCACGGCAGACACTCCAACAACTGTTCGATATCTTGCGACGTGATGTAAAAGTGTGGTGACGCGCGTACCCACCCCGCGCGGGACGCTGCTGTGATGCGGTTGGCTCTGAGGTGCTGGACGATGACGCCTGGATTCTCGCCCGGCTTGCGGAAGGACACGATGCCTGCGCCCGTGGCCGGCGTGCGTTCGCCCAGCATTTCGTAGCCCTTGCGCCGCACGCCTTCAGCGATCTGATCGCCGAGGGCCTGCACCGCCGGCGCGATTCGTTCCACGCCCACCCCCAGCAGGAACTCGATTGACGCTCGCAATCCGTAGCACCCGACCGTATTGAGAGTGCCGCATTCATAGCGCCCGGCGTCCGGACGCAGCGCCATGTCGCGGCTGGCATAGTCGTTGAAACCGGCGACATTAGTCCAGCCGAACTCTACCGGTTCCACCTGCTCCTGCAGGCGCCCCGAGATGTAAAAAATCGCGCAACCTTCCGGGCCCAGCAGCCACTTATGGCCGTCTGCGGCGAGGGCGTCGATGTGCGCCGCCTGCACATCTAGCG
>QHXU01000317.1:15451-15949 GCA_003223065.1 Acidobacteriota bacterium
GTATTGCACGAAACTGATTGCCAGAAGCCTTGCCCCTCGTGCCGCCTGATCAATCCGGTCCAGTGAATCGGTTACGGACAGCCAGTCAATCTTCACGCCTCTCGATTCCAGACGCCGCCATGGATACTGATTCGCGGGAAACTCTTCGGCGAAAGCGACGATGCGGTCACCCGGCCGCCAGTCGAGCCCCATCGCCACCGTGGCGATTCCTTCCGAAGTGTTCTTAACCAGCGCGATCTCCTGCGGAGTTGCGTTCACCAGCCGTGCCGCAGCGGTCCGCAGGGCGTCGTAAGTCGCCAGCCACTGCTCGTAATGCAGCGCGCCATAAAGCAACGCGTCCTGGGCCAGCCGTTCGATCGCCTCGGCGGCGGGACGCACGAGAGGCGCCACCGCGGCATGATTCAGGTAGATAAGGTTGTCCGTTACCGGAAACTGGCTGCGGTAGGCCTGCAGATTTTCGAAACCCATCTCACCGAGCATACGTTATAGCAGCATGCC
>QHXU01000318.1:0-6957 GCA_003223065.1 Acidobacteriota bacterium
CGCGATGATTATCAGTTCCGAAGACGGCCTGATCAGCCTGGTCAATTCGCAGGCCGAAGTCCTGTTCGGTTATCCGCGGGAGGAACTCATGGGCCGCAATATTCACCTTCTCGTTCCGGGGTGGAGCGGCCTGACAGCTTCGGCGGGTTCTCACGAAGAGGTACGAGCGCGGCGCAAGAACGCGAATGAATTTCCGGCTGAAATCAGTCTCAGCCCGCTTGTGACCGAAGAAGGGCTGCTGGTGACCTCAGCGATACGAGACATCACGGAGCGGAAGAAAGCTGATGCGGAGATCCGCGAGCTGAACCTGAGGCTCGAGCAGCGCGTTGCCGAACGCACGCGGGAATTACTGGAGTCGAATCGAGCGCTGCAGCAGTCCAACGACGACCTGAGCCAGTTCGCATACGCGGCCAGTCACGATCTCCAAGAGCCATTGAGAATGGTTTCTCTGTACAGTGAACTGCTCGGAAAGAAGTATGCCGGCCACCTGGATGAGAAAGCCGACCAGTTCATCTCGTTCATCGTCAACGGGGCGCAACGCATGGAGATGCTGTTGAAGGATCTGTTGACTTATTCACGAGTCGGGTCAGACAACGAAGAACCGGCCGTTCCCGTGGCCTGCGAGGCCGTGATGCAGAAGGTGCTTCTCAACCTGCACGCGTCCATCGACGAGAACGGGGCCGTGATCACATGGCGGGATTTACCCGTGGTGCAAGCTCACGAAATCCGTCTGGTGCAACTCTTTCAAAACCTGGTCAGCAATGCGATCAAGTATCGCCGGGCGGAGCCGCCCAGGATCCAAATCACGGCTGAGCGCCGAAACAGCGATTGGTGCTTTTCGGTGCAAGATAATGGCATCGGCATCAAACGCGACTACGCCCAGCAGGTTTTCGGCATTTTCAAGCGGCTTCACGGGAACACTTATCCTGGGACCGGCATCGGCCTGGCGATTTGCCAGCGCATCATCGAGGGGTATGGCGGCCGAATCTGGGTGGACTCAACGCTCGGAGAGGGCTCGCGGTTCTGCTTTACTTTGCCTCCAGGAGCGGTTCAAGTACAAGAACAGGGCGCTGGTAACGGGTAGCGGGCCGTGCTATATGACGCCGCTTATGCCATCCACGGTTCTCGCATTCTCCTGCAAGTCTTCATAGAAGACGGAGAACGCGTCGCCGTCCCACAGAATATTCGCGAGCCCTGACGGTCCTGCCACGCCCTCCAGTTCGACGGTGGCCTCGGCTGGAATCTCGATCAGTGTGGCCGTCGGGCTTCTGAGAGAGCTTCCCGGCTGCTCCGCGAGCTTAACGGCTTTGACGGGCCCGGAAAGCTTGTAGCGAACCGGTTTACTCCCCTTGCGCATGTCGCCTTGCCTCCTTCGAGGGCTGAGTACTCAGAATACCATCTATAATGCCAACAGACGCATGAGTCTTTAATGCCAACAGACGCATGAGCAGCGAGAGGTCCAAAGCTTCGCGGGAGGAGTTGACCAGGACGAAGGAAGCGTTTCGTGAATTCGTTTCCCTCGCAGTCCACGACCTCCGTGAGCCGCTGCGTGCAATCGGATCGAGCGCTGATATGCTTTCGAGCGTCTGCGGCGACGGAGTCAATGAGCGCGCAACGCGGTGCCTGCGCTACATTCGCGAAGGCGTCGAGAGGATGGACATGCTCCTCAAGGACATTGCCGATTATTGGTACGGAGAGGGACGCGAGCTTCAGCCGGCGGAGACGAAGATGGAGGACGCGCTGGTGGAAGCGCAGCGGCAGATCGCACATGAGCTGCGGAAAAATGAGGCGATCCTTACTCACGACGCCTTACCAACCGTGACCGGCGATTTTTTCGGACTGGCGACCGTCTTTCGCAATCTGATCGAGAACGCGTGCAAGTTCCGCAGCGCAGCGCCGCCGGTTATCCATGTCGCCTGCCGCGAGCAGGGAGGGGAATGGGTGTTCTCGGTGCGAGACAACGGAATGGGATTCGATCCCGTATACGCGAATTCCACTTTCCAGCCGTTTCAGCGGCTGCACGGCAAGCGTGGAAGCGGCCTAGGGCTCGCGGTGGCGAAAAGAATCGTTGAGCGGCACGGAGGCCGTATTTGGGCCGATTCGGCGCCCGGCGAAGGTTCTACGTTTTGGTTCAGCCTGCCTGCTCCGGATCGAGAAGTTCCCGGACCAGCGGGCCGAGCTTCATGAACTCTTCGAGGCGCGACGGTTTTCTAAAATACTGAGTCGCTCCGAGCCGCGCGGCTTGCGCTTTATCTTGCGGTGAATCCGAAGAAGTCAAAACCACCACGGGAACATGACCGCACGTCGGGCTCCGCCTCACACGCTCGAGAACGAGTCCTCCGCCTTTCTTTGGCAAGTTAAGGTCGAGGAGCACGAGGTCGGGACGCGGCAGAGTGTCGTCGCCCTCCACTTTGTCGATGAACTCGACGGCGTTCTCGCCATTGTCAACGGCGTGAAGCTCGAAATCCAGGCCGGCCAGCTGCAGGGCCTCGCGCACCAGAAACACGTCGGGCTCGTTATCTTCGACCACAACAATTTGAAATTTGCGTTGCATTTAGCCCACGCCGTCCGGTTCGCCTTCGGCTGCCGCGAAATGGGCAATCCGGTTGTGCAAGGTCCGCAGGCTGATGCCCAGCGCCTGGGCGGCCTGTTTCTTGTTGTCGTTGGTGTGTTTCAAAGTCATCCGGATATAGGCTTCCTCGATGTCCCGGAGTGTTCTTCCGGGGTCCAGGGTGAGCGAGTATTTCTTAGCCGCCACCGCGCGCGGGCGAGCTTGTTCCTGGGCTGGGCCAAGGACCGCGGGAAGGTGGCTGGCCAGGATCGTCCCTTTCCTCGCCACAATCACCGCGCGCTCCAAGACATTCCGGAGTTCGCGCACATTACCCGGCCACGAATAATCCATCAGCTTCCTGAGAGCTTCGGGATGAAGATCGGTGATGCACCGGTCGTGCTTCTGGTTGAGATCCCGGATGATGTCCTCGACAAGCGAGGGAATATCTTCTCTTCGATGACGCAGCGGGGGCAGAGCGATGTCAAAGGCGTTGAGACGGTAGTAGAGATCCTCACGAAGGACCTTTTGTTTGAGCGCTTCTTGCAGTGGCCGGTTGGTGGCTGCCAGAACCCGCACATTCACGGCGACTTCAACATTGCTGCCCAGCCGCCGGACCTTGGAGTTCTCGAGAACCCGCAGTAGTTTGGCCTGCATGGCCATGGGCATCTCCGCGATTTCATCAAAGAACAGCGTGCCGCGATGCGCATGCTCGAAACAGCCGGGGCGGCGTCCGACGGCGCCCGTAAAAGCGCCTTGCTCGTGCCCGAACAGCTCATTCTCCAGGAGATTCTCCGGAACAGCTGCGCAATTGACCGCAACGAATGGTTCAGCGGCCCTCGGGCTCAGCTTATGGATCGCGGCAGCGACTCTCTCCTTACCGGTTCCGCTCTCGCCGGTGATGAGCACCGAGGCGGAGGTCGGAGCAACCTGCTCGATGAGCGAGAAAACGCACCGCATGGGTGCCGACGTGCCGACCAGGTTTGCGAAGAATCCCTGATAGCTGAGCTGGCGATGCAGACGCTGTGTCTCAGCGACAAGGTTCTTGTGACGAATGGCGCGCTGGAGGAGAGTGCCGAGCACGCTCGGTTGTGCAGGCTTTTCCAGGAACCAAAACGCACGGAGTTCGTGCACGATGGAGATGGCGTGATCGACGCTGCCCCAGCCTGTCAAAACCACCGCCGGGGTGAGATCGCCCCGTCCCAGCAAGTTGCGCAACAGCCCAAAGCCGTCGAGCCGCGGCATGATCAAATCGGTGACGATCACATCGACCGGCTCGGAGCCAAGCTTTTCGAGGGCTTCCTCTCCGTCTATTGCCGTTTCCGGAACGTAGCCTAGAGCGGAAATCATGCTCCTGAGGCCCTCCCGCTCACGGCGATCGTCGTCGACGACCAGAATCCGGGCCGGGGCCGGCAAAGAAGCCATGGCCACAATTCTATCCGAGTTCTTTGAACATGGAAAACTCATGCGGCCGAAACGTGGCTCGTAACGGGCGCTTTTGTTCCCGCAATTAGACCCGAACTGACGGCTGCGTCGCCGAACGACTATCCGCCGGCGACGAGCACGCGGCCGTCAGGCAGCCTTCCTCGAACGTGCTCTGTTCCTCTCAGTGCTCATCGGCGCGTCCTCCGAGAGCGCACCCGAGCGTCAAGAATCTCGTAGGCGGCAAAAGTGACCGTGGAATCCGGGCCTGCGCCGATCCGTAAACGGATGCTCGCGCGAACGTCTTTAAGAGAAGTGCTCCGAATGCGGCTATGCGCGCAGAAAGAGCGATGAAACGGGTGTGCCGCCACACTGCATCCTCCACACCTAGACAGATCCGACCTGCTATCGCTACCTGGAAAACGTAGCAGATTCACGCCTGGGCTTAGGCTGAGCAAATCCTACCGTGGCATCGTTCTTATGTCAATAGTTTTTGCAAAATTTTTAGATAACCAGGGGCAGTGAATAGCGCGTTATTAACTTTCGGCAATATTAAGATCAGCTGAGAATGCCCGCGAATCAGTTCTTGTTCCGCATCGGGCCGGGGATATAGCCGTCGGCGCTGGCTGAGATATAGACGATTACTTTGCGCGCTTCACCGTGCGAACCCTTCGCTGTACTCTTGCCGGTCTCGATATTGTCCAGCGTAATCCGGTCTTCGATGATTTCTTGAAATATGCGTCGAAATCGAAGTGCCGGCCGAGGTCCGGCCGGGACCGGTCGATATCGGTAAATCCGTACTCGCGCCCCAAGCCCCACGAGCTGTACAGGCCACCCGATTTCTCAAGCACGAGCGGATCCGAGGCAAGCGCGGCGACTGCGCGTCCAACGAAGAACGGCGTCTCCGATGCAATGAAGTTCGGATCTTTCCTGGCGCCCTCGCGCCAGTTCGCCTCCGTCACGCCGAAGTGATCGAGCATTGCTTCGGTGCGCATATATCCAGGCGTGATGGCAACGGCCGCCACCCCATATTTAAGCAGATCCTCCGCCATGGCGAACGCCAGCCGGCTGACCGAGATCTTGACCAGGTCATAGAAAAGCGTGGCGCGGTAATCGAGAGTGTCGCCGTCGCCGATTTCGACGATGAGACCGCCCCGTCCTTCGATCATCAGCGGCGCGGCGTAGCGGCAGGTGATGATGTGCGAGTGCAACGCATTGCGAAGCATCCGGAATCCCTTTTCGAGGTCGAGTTTCCAAAAGGGTTTCCATTCGTGGGTTTCACCCTCGGAAATGTCGTTGACCAGCACGTCGAGCCGCCGCTGCTCGCGGCGAACGCGGGCGACCAGCGCCTCGACTTGCTCCGGCACAAGGTGGTCTGTGCGGACAGGAATGCCGGCGCCGCCGGATCGCGTGACCATTTCCGCGGTCTCATCGATGGTTTCGGGGCGGCCCGCGTAGAAGCCTGTCGTGGTGGGATGCTCGCGGGTGCTACGGCCGCTGCAGTAGACGATGGCGCCGGCCTCGCCCAGCATGCAAGCGATCCCGCGCCCGGCGCCGCGCGTCGCCCCGGCGACCAGGGCGACTTTGCCTTTGAGCGGTTGCTTTCTCATCGGCGAACCTCTGGGTCGAATATAACCGTTCGTTCATTTATTGTCAACGGTAAAATGAATCTTCGTTTATAATGGGGTGCAGATGAGCCGCCGCAAAGTCACGCCCGACGCGGAAGTGCTGAACGCCACTTTTCGCGTGATTTCGCGCGTCGGCCCGGCCCACCTCACGCTCGCCGACGTTGCCGCGGAAGCCGGCCTGGCGCCGGCGACCCTTCTCCAGCGGTTCGGGTCCAAGCGGAGCCTGCTCTTAGCGGTGGCCGAGCAGAGCGCGGCCGGGGTGGAGGAGTGTTTCGCACGGGTGCGCGCCGCGCATCTGTCGCCGCTCGAAGCGCTAACCGCCTCGCTGGAGGAGATGACCGTGATGTGTGACACGCCGGAGGCGATGGCGAACAATCTCGCGTTCCTCCAGATAGATCTCGTGGACCCGGATTTCCACCGCCTGGCGCTCGAGAATTCGCGAGCTACGCTCGCCGGCTACCGTGCCTTGCTCGACGAGGCGGTGGCCGCGGGCGAGATGGTCCATTGCGACACGGCACGTTTGGCGCGCGCTCTCGCGGCGATGTCGGGAGGCAGCATGCTGAGCTGGGCCATCCTTCGCGAAGGAAGAGTGACGCAATGGCTCCGCGACGATATAGAGATGCTGCTGGGCCCCTTACGCAAACGTCCGCGAAAAGCGCGGAATAAGCCGAAGCGCCGCGCGTAAGAAAGACGACCAGCCCGGAGGCGTCTTTGTGCCGGCGTGAGTCCCACCTGACGGCGGAACGTCGCCGAGAAGTGGCTCTGATCGGAGAAGCCGCAGGTCACGGCGATCTCCGCCAGCGGTGCGTGGGTAGTCGTCGCAAGGTGGCAAGCGTGTTCGATGCGTTTGCGTCTCAGGAATTCTCCCACGGTGCTCGAGAAGTACCGGCGGAACTCGCGCGACAAGTGCACGCGATGCACCCCAGCCGCGCCCGCGACCTCCGCCAGACTCAGAGAGCGCAGGAAGTTGGCCTCCAGGTATTCGCGCGCGACCCTCAGCCACCGCGGAAGCGTCCCCACCGGACCCGAGCCGCCCACGTGCCTTCCGGCCTCGGCGAGCATCTCCAGCAGAATCCCCTCGAGCGAGACCGCCGCCAGATCGTCGCCCTGCTGGAATTCGTGATATAGCCGCTGCGCCAGCCAGGTTGAGGAGATGCCGTGGACCTCACCCGGGCGCTCCAGCATCTTGGTGTGTTCCTTGACGCGGTCGAGCGCAGTGCGTTCTACTTGCACGATCATGCAGCGCGTGGCGGCGTCAAATACGTTGGCGTGCTTTTGGCCTGCCGGAAGGTAGCGCAAGACACGTGGCGCACAAGTCGTTCTCGAAGCGCCGTACGATTCCGAATACGACCCTTCGAG
>QHXU01000318.1:6997-11128 GCA_003223065.1 Acidobacteriota bacterium
GGTTATGCCAGCGCAGTTCCAGGCCGGCCGGATACTGGTTTTCGATCACTCGGAAGCCCGGGACCTCGCGCATACCGGTTGCAGTACCGGCGATCTTCAGGCACGGGCATGGTCCTTCTCGGTCCCCGTGAGTTTCAGCCGCGGTTCCGTTCTCGTTCGAACTTGCGGTTTTGCGGTTCGAAGTCACGTCAGGCCCCCGTGATTTGTGGATTGGACGAACGACCGCTCCGGGATAGGTTGCAAGGGTTCCAGAAAATGTTTTCATAGGTTTCACACTGGTTTTTCCGCTCGACTCCCCTAACTCAAACCTAACGGGAGTCCTGCTCCGAGTCGTTGCGAATTTGTAAAACTGTTGTAAAAAGAGTAACCCGCCGATCAAACTATGGCGTCGCGCGCGCCCTGCTCAGTTAAAATCGCGAGTAGCGCAGTATGCAGACAGTTCTGGTGATCGATGATGATGGAAACCTTCGTGACACCATCGGGTTGATGCTTGAAAAGGAAGGCTTCAGGCCCGTTCTGGCCGGCGACGGCAAGAGCGGGTTCCAGCAGGCGCTGGCTTTCAAGCCGGCACTCATCCTCGTCGATCTCCGGATGCCAGGACTCAATGGCGTCGAGGTATGCAGGCAGGTACGGGCGGCGGGCATGAAGACACCGCTGATCGTGCTCAGCGCCATCGGTGACGAGATGGACAAAGTACTGCTGCTTGAAATCGGCGCTGACGATTACGTGGTCAAGCCGTTCGGCACGCGGGAGCTGCTGGCCCGGATCCGTGCTTTATTGCGGCGGACGTCCTCCGACGAGACCAAGGTGGTTTCGTTCGCGGACGTGGAGGTCGACCTGACGCGCCGCGTGGTGATGAGGCGGGGGGAGGAACTGAAGCTCACGCGCGCCGAGTACAACCTGCTCACCTACTTTCTTCAAAATCCCGACCGCGCCCTTACTCGCGACATGATCCTCAACTCTGTCTGGGGTTATGAGTCGTTTCCCAATACGCGGACCGTGGACGCGCATGTGGTGCGGCTGCGGCAGAAGCTCGAGCCCGATTCGGGCGCTCCGCGGCACTTCCTTACCGTACATGGAGTCGGTTATCGCTTTGTGCCCTAGTTTCCTGTTAGCCGCCTTATGAACCGCACGGTCCTCATCGTCGAAGATACCGAGTTTTGCCGGGACACACTCGAGGTCTTGCTGATGAAGCTTCCCGGCCTGGCGGTTCGATCGGTAGCGACGGCGGAAGAGGCCCTCGAATGTCTCCACTCGCAGGAAGTGTGCGCGCTGATCACGGACCTCGATCTTCCTCGGATGGACGGATTCGAGTTGATTGAAACGATTCGCGCACAGCCCCGGCGCTCTCCGTTGCCGATTCTGGTGATCAGCGGAGACAGCGATCCGCGGACGCCGGAGCGCCTCGCCAGTCTTGGCGCCGACGCTTACTTTTCAAAGCCGTACTCGCCCGCGGAAGTACGCCAAAAATTGGAGCAGTTGATCGATGGCTTCTAATTGCCGGCACATGATGCTGTTGCTCGTTCCCGCGCTTCTCGCGGCGCAAGAGAGAACCGATTTACAGCAGATTCTCGATCGCCTCGAGCGGCTCGAGCAGGAGAACCGGAACCTGGCCTCCGAGGTGCGGGCGCTGCGTGACGAACTCGCGGCTTCCCGCTCCACCGCTCCGCCGGCGGCTCCGCAGCCCGCCGAACAGGCGAAGAACCAGCCGCCGGAAGCGCAGCCAGCAGCGCCGCTCGAAGAGCGCGTGGCAGTTCAAGAGCGGCGCATCGAAGAGCAAGCGCAGACCAAGGTCGAAGCATCGCAGAGGCTACCTATCACCTTGACGGGCATGGTGCTGTTCAATGCGTTCCTGAATGGGCGCGCATACGGAGGAGCGCAGAATCCCACCGTCGCCTCGCTTTCCGACAGCTCGACCGCCGGCGGAGGGAGTCTGAGCCAAAGCGTCCTGGGGCTCAAGTTTCAGGGCCCCCGAGTATGGGCTGGAGGGCAGGTCAATGGCGCCCTCTATATGGATTTCTTCGGGGGCTCAACCAGTTCGCTCAACCATCTTCTGCGGCTGCGAGTCGCGACCATCGAGATCGATTGGAAGAACACCACCATTCTGGCGGGCCAGGATAAGCCGATCATCTCGCCGCGCGAGCCGAATTCGCTGGCCCAGGTGGGAGTCTCGCCGTTGACCGGCGCAGGCAACCCATGGCTGTGGCAACCGCAGGTGCGTTTCGAGCAACGGCTTTCGCTCGGCGGGCAGTCGGGCGTTCGGGCACAGCTTGGGATTTATCAGACCAGCGAGCCCTCGTTCCTGGCACGGGGCGGCGAGTACGCGGCTCCGTCAGCTCCGCCGCGCCCGGCTCTGGAAGGCCGCTTCGAATACTGGCGCAACTTCGGAGAAGGCGGGCGCATCGAGATCGCTCCCGGCTTCCATACCAGCACAACGCATATCGCCGCGTTTTCAGTCCCATCCGATCTGTTTTCGCTGGACTGGCTGATCCAGCCGTTTCCGAAATTGCAATTCACCGGGATGTTTTTCCACGGAGAAAACACGGCCGGCATCGGCGGGTTGCGCCAGGGTGTGACGATCTTTCCCGACAACCGTGCGGTGCCCGTCGCGGCGGCGGGAGGCTGGGGACAGTTGTCATTTCTGGCGACGAAGCGGCTCTCGGTTAATATTTATGGGGGCCAGGAGAGCGATCGCACTACGGACTTGCTTACGGGCGACGTTCGCCGTAATCTCGCGTATGCGGGCAACCTGATCTACCGGATGGGATCGAACGTGCTCCTGGGTCTCGAAGCCTCACAACTACGAACGAGCTATTTCAGAACGGCAGCCCGGTTGAACAATCATTATGATCTTGCGCTGGCTTATCTTTTTTAGCGCGTTGCCTCTATGTGCGGGCACGGTGTCGGGCCGTGTCGAGTTGCGCGATTCGCGCGATCCGGCCGTGCGCAAGCGGCTCGATTACTCGGGAGTGGTGGTTTCGCTGAAGCCCTTGGGAGCCGGCGCGACAGCGCGCCCCCAACCGGCGCGCGCAACCATGTTGCAAAAGAACAAAACATTTTCGCCGCACATACTGGCGATCACGGTCGGAACCAGCGTCGAATTTCCCAATGCGTTTTCCAGCTACAACGGCGAGATCTTCGATGTCGGACTATATCCGCCGGGCTCGACCAAGGCGGTGAACTTTACCCGCGAAGGAATCGTGCGCGTCTTCTGTAATATTCACTCGTCGATGAGCGCGGTGATCGTGGTTCTGGGGACGCCGTATTTCGCAACCACGGGACGGGACGGCTCGTTTTCGATTCCAAACGTTCCTGCCGGAGAGTATGAGCTCGAAGCGTTTCACGAGCGGGCGACGGACGCGACACTTCGCGCCCTTGCGCGGCACGTTACCGTGGAACAGGGGCCGCTGGTGACGCCGCCGTTCGAAATCTCCGAGGCAGGGTATCTTCCGATGCCTCACAAGAACAAATATGGCCGCAGCTACCCGGCCGAGTCGGACGACCACTCGATCTATCCTGCAGTGAGGAAGTGATGCTGGCGCGGCTGTCCCGAGTTTCGCTGTTGCGGAAGATCCTGCTTTCGACCTCCATCGCGCTGACGGCTCTGTTTGCGGTCACGGGATGGATCGTGCAAGACAACGCCATCCGCACCACGTCGCTCAGCCTGGAGGAAGAAGTCCGGGCGAGCTTCCAGGCCTATGATTCGTTGTGGCGCGCGCGCGCCCAGATGCTTGCCTCAGTCAGCCTGGTGTTGAGCCGCATGTCGGATGTGCGCGCCGCGTTCGGTACCGGAGACGAAGCCACCATTCGCGACACCGCCAAGGAACTCTGGGACAAGATCTCGCGCGAAGACGCGATTTTCCTGGTAACCGATCCGCGCGGCCGGGTGATCGCGTCGCTGGGGGGCCGGCCGGACAGCCCGTTGAGCGAAGATCTTCCCGTGGTTCGCGACGCCGCCGCCAATTTCCCGCGCCAGGCCACCGGGTTCATGATGTCGGGGGGGCACTTGTACCAAATCGCAGTGACGCCGGTGTATGTACAGGCTGGCGGCGGACCCGGGCTGCTGAACGTTCTGGTGGCCGGCTACACCGTGGATGAGGACGTGGCGCGGAGCTTGAAAGAGGCGACGGG
>QHXU01000134.1:0-504 GCA_003223065.1 Acidobacteriota bacterium
AAGCGCATGTGGGAGATCCAGGCGCGCGACCTTCCCTACGAACGCAAATACACGGCCAAGGAGGAGGGATTAAAGCTGTACGCCGACCAGCCGATGAAAATCGAGCTGATAAAGGAGCGGGCAGGCGACGTGTTCTCCGAGTATGCTCTGGGCCCGAATTTCATCGATTTCTGCCGTGGACCGCATGTCCCTTCCACCAAGAAGATCAAGGCATTCAAGCTGCTCTCAATCGCCGGCGCGTATTGGAAGGGTGACGAGCACAACCAGAAGCTGCAGCGCATCTACGGCACGGCATTCTTCACACAAAAAGAGCTGGACGACTACCTGCGGAAGCTCGACGAGGCCAAAAAGCGCGACCACCGCAAGCTCGGCCAGGAGCTGGACCTTTTCAGCATTCAGGAACTGGCGGGACCGGGGCTGATTTTTTTTCATCCCAAGGGCGGGCTGGTCCGCAAGGTGATCGAGGACTGGATGCGGGACCAGTACCTGAGCCGCGGCTATGCT
>QHXU01000134.1:590-16188 GCA_003223065.1 Acidobacteriota bacterium
AGCTGGATGACGCCGAATACCGGCTCAAGCCGATGAACTGCCCGGGCCACATCCTGATCTATCGCGACAAGTTGCGCAGTTATCGCGAGCTGCCGGTGCGGCTGGGCGAGCTTGGCACGGTGTATCGCTACGAGCGTTCCGGCGTGATGCACGGCCTGCTGCGGGTGCGCGGCTTCACTCAGGATGACGCGCACATCTTCTGCACGCCCGATCAGATCGAGGACGAGATTGTGAGCTGCCTCGAGTTCGCGATTGACGTGCTGAAGACCTTCGGTTTCGACGAATACGAAGCGGAGTTGTCGACTTGGGACGGCGGCAAGAGCGGCAAATATGACGGCGCGCCGGAGCTCTGGCAGCTCGGCGAGAACGCCCTGAAGCGGGCGGCGGAACGTCTGAAACTCAAGGTCACATTGATGCCGGATGAAGCGGCATTCTACGGTCCGAAGATCGATATGAAGCTGCTCGACGCGCTGGGGCGCAAATGGCAGCTCTCCACGATCCAGTTCGATTTCAACCTTCCAGCCAAGTTCGGCCTGGAATACGTGGCCGAGGATGGAAGAAAGCACCAGCCTCTAATGGTGCATCGCGCGTTGTACGGCAGCGTGGAGCGCTTCTTCGGCATTTTGCTCGAGCACTATGCCGGGGCGTTTCCGGTTTGGCTCGCGCCAGTACAGGCAGTGGTGATGCCGATCACGGACCGCCAACTGGATTACGCGCGCGGCGTTCATGCGCGGCTGGAGCAGGCGGGCCTTCGTTCGCATCTGGACGACCGCAAGGAAAAAGTGAACCTGAAAATCCGCGAAGCACAGATCCAGAAGGTGCCGTATATGCTGGTAATCGGCGATCGCGAGGCCCAATCCGGCAGCGTGTCGGTGCGGCATCGCAAGCACGGCGACCTCGGGGCGAAGCCGGTCGACGAGTTTGTGAAAGAGGTTTGCAAGCTCGTGGAATCGAAGGCCGTGAGCGAAAATGGACTCACCACGTAGGAGGCAGACTGCGCGCAGCATCCTGAGCGAGACCACCGGGTTCATCGCCGAAGCCGGATTTACGCACTCACTGACGCCTGCCCGGAACTGCACTTACGGCTGCACCTATTGCTACGTGCCGACGCTGGGTGTATACGGCGGCCTGAAGCCTGAGGATTGGAAACGCTGGGGCCAATTCACCACTTTCAAGGCCAACGCCGCGGATTTGCTGCGGAAGGAGCTGCGGCCGCACCAGCGCATCTACTGCTCCCCTCTGGTCGATCCGTATCAGCCCGCTGAAGCCGAAGAACAGCAAGTGCCCCGGATTCTGGATGCGCTGATCGAATCACCGCCTCGCGTCTTCGTTCTACAGACGCGGGGGCCGCTGATCCTGCGGGATCTGGAGCCTTTGCGCGCATTGTCTGTGCGCACCACGCTGCGCGTCAGTTTCTCGATCACGACGGACCGAGAGGATGTACGACGGCTATATGAGCCGCACTGCCCTACTTTCAAGGAGCGTCTGGACGCAGTGCGCGCGCTGCGCCGTGCCGGCATTGAAACGTATGCGACGCTCGCTCCCCTATTGCCGTGTGATCCCGAGGCGCTGGCTGGCGCCGCGATCGAAGCCAGCGGGCGGGATCTCATTGGGGATCCTTTGCATGTCCGCACGGTAAAGCGATACGGTGCGACCACTCGTGACGCGGCTTGGGGCTTGGCGGGTGAGCGAAGCGAACCAATTTACGGCCTGGCTTGATCCGTCGTTTCAGGATGCCATCGTCGAGCGCATTGAACGGGCCGCGCGGGTGTCAGGACGCGGTTTCGCTATTGGTCCCCGGGGATTCTCTCTTTTGGCATCATGACGCAACTTCTTTCCGACATCGCGAATCGCCAGTCCGCTGCGCGCGAGGTAATGGCTCGTTTGGGTGTGGCCTCCGTGAACTCCGGTGCCTCGGCGGGTGATTGGATCGAACAGCCGGCCGGCGGCGAGATCGCTTCGTACAATCCCAGCGATGGAAGCGAGCTGGGCCGGGTGCTGCTGGCGGCCGAGGAAGACTACGATGAGGTTCTGTGGCGGGCGACGCATACGTTTGAGCGCTGGCGTCTGCTGCCCGCGCCGAAACGTGGCGAGATCGCGCGCGAGCTGGGGGACGAGCTGCGCCGCGCCAAAGACGACCTCGGCACGCTGGTCACGCTCGAGACGGGCAAGATTCTCGCCGAAGGAAAAGGCGAAGTGCAGGAGATGATCGATGTCGCCGACTTCGCTGTCGGCCTCTCGCGCCAGCTTTACGGCCTCACGATGCACAGCGAGCGTCCGGGCCACCGCATGTACGAGCAGTGGCATCCGCTGGGAGCAGTTGGCGTAATCAGCGCGTTCAACTTTCCGGTCGCGGTCTGGAGCTGGAACGCTCTGATCGCGCTGGTATGCGGCGATACGGTGGTGTGGAAACCGTCCCTCAAGACGCCGCTCACAGCTATCGCGGTGCAGCATATATGCAATCGCGTTCTGGGCCGCCACGGCTGGAACGGCGTTCTGAACCTGGTGATCGGGCAGGACGACGTGGTTGGCGACCGGCTGCTGCACGATCGCCGGGTTCCGCTCATCAGCGCGACCGGCTCCTGCCGGATGGGGCACATAGTCGCGCAGGCAGTGGCCGGCCGGCTGGGGCGCACTCTACTCGAGCTTGGCGGCAACAACGGAGTCATCGTTACGGATGATGCTGATCCCGACCTGGTGGTGCGCGCCGTGCTGTTCGGAGCGGCAGGGACCGCGGGGCAGCGCTGTACGTCGATTCGCCGGCTCTTTCTGCAGAAGGGCGTCGCCGGAGCGATTACAGAGAAGCTGATCGCGGCGTACAAGCAAGTGCGGGTAGGCGATCCGCTCGATCCCGCAACACTGATGGGACCCCTGATCGACGGCAACGCGGTGGAGAACATGATGCGAGGTCTACGAGCGATTCGGGAGCAGGGCGGGGAAGTGCTCACCGGCGGCGGCCGGCTGAACACCGGCGCCGGATACTTCGTCGAGCCGACGCTGGTCAAGGCGCATCCTCACATGGCTATTCTCAAGGAGGAGATTTTTGCGCCGATTCTGTACCTGATCGAGTTCGACTCGCTGGACGAAGCGATTGGCTGGCACAACGACGTTCCGCAAGGACTCTCGTCAGCGATTTTCACGACGAACCTGATCTCGGCCGAAACATTCCTCAGCGCACGCGGAAGCGATTGCGGCATCGCCAACGTGAACATCGGGACCAGCGGGGCAGAGATCGGGGGAGCGTTCGGCGGCGAGAAGGAAACCGGCGGCGGGCGCGAATCCGGCAGCGACTCGTGGAAAGCCTACATGCGGCGCCAGACGGTGACAGTCAATTGGTCGCGAGACCTGCCGCTGGCGCAAGGGATCAAGTTCGAGCTGTAATGGCTGTTACTGCCGCTTCGCGGCGGCCTGGGCCTTTGGCGCGGATTTCTCGCTGCCCTCTATCAGGAGGCGGCCGGCGATGCCCCGGATTGTCTGCTCTTCCTGTTTTTCCTGCCGCATCACCTGGTGATCGCCGTGAAACTGGTAGCGCACCGTTCCTTTCCGGTCGATAAACATGAGGATTGGAACGAAAGGCCGCATGTCTTTAGGAATGTCGGCAATCTTGATGGCGCTTTCGCGATCCAGGTACCCGAGAGGGAACGCCGGCCGGTAACGCGAAGCGAACGCGCCAATCTTGTAAGCAGCATTCTCCTCAATTGCGGCCGAGATCACCTGAAACCCGCGCGGGCCGAAATCCTTTTGGGCCCGGTTCAGAATTTCAATGGACTGGACGCAGTGTATGCATTCAGTCGAAATCAGCGCCAGCAGCACGACTTTTCCGCGATACTGCTTCAGGTCAATCTTCCTGATGTCCGCCGTTTGGATCGGGACATCGGCCAAGGGACGTGGAGTGGCGCCGTAGGCTGCCGCAAGCAGCCAGAAAGAAGCAGCGATACGGAACAACATCTGTCTTTCTATTTTAGTTGATTCTCCACTTCTTCCAGCCAATCCGGGCGCTTTAAAACTTCACGGGGACGGCTGCCGTCGGGAGGCCCGATGATGCCCTCACGCTGCATCATATCGAGGAGGCGGGCGGCGCGTCCGTAGCCCAGGCGCAGACGGCGCTGAAGCGTGGAGGTCGAGGCTTTGCCCATGTCCAGCACGACACGCACGGCTTCCTGATACACGGGATCCTCGGAACCATCGAACTCCTCGGCCTCGCCTTCTTCTTCCTCCGACGGCGGGGCCATCAGAAACGTCTTGTCGTACTCCGGTTCAGCTTGCTGCTTCCAGAATTCGACCACTCGACCGGTTTCCGCCTCGCTGACATAGGAGCCATGCACTCGGACAAGGCGCGAGGAGCCGGGCGGCAGAAACAACATGTCGCCCTTTCCGAGCAGATGCTCGGCGCCCATCACGTCGAGCACGGTGCGCGAATCGACGCGGGTCGCCACGCGGAAGCTGATCCGCGACGGGAAATTGGCTTTGATCAGGCCGGTGATCACGTCGACGCTCGGCCGCTGCGTGGCCAGCACCAGGTGCATGCCGACAGCGCGCGCCATCTGAGCCAGGCGCGTCACGGACTCCTCGACGTTGGCGCGTTCCACCATCATCAGGTCGGCCAGCTCGTCGATCAAGATCAGGACGTGTGGGATCTGTTCCGGCTCTTCCTCTGCCAACTCCTCCTCGAACAGGCTTCGCGGCTGCGATTCGAGCTGCCGCACTTTACGATTGTATTGGTCGATGTTGCGGACGCCCTGCGCCGCCAGAAGTTTCAGCCGCCGCTCCATTTCGAGCACGGCGTTTCTCAGCGCGTTGGTAGCCTTCTTGGCGTCGGTGATCACGGGCGTGAGCAGGTGCGGGATGCCTTCGTAAGGGCCGAACTCCAGGCGCTTCGGATCCACCATGATCATCCGTACATGTTGCGGAGTCGACTTGTACAGGATGGACATAATGAGCGAGTTGAGCATGACGCTCTTGCCCGATCCGGTAGAGCCGGCTATCAGCAGGTGAGGCATCGTGTCGAGCGCGGCAACCTTGATGCGCCCGCTGATGTCCTTGCCGAGGGCCACGGTGAGCGGCGAGGAGGAAGCATGGAACTCCTCCGACTCGAGGATCTGGCGCAGGCTGATGACCTCGCGCTTTGAGTTTGGCACTTCGATCCCGACCGTCGGTTTGCCGGGGATGCGCTCGATCAGGATCGATTCGGCTTGCAGGCCCAGGCAAAGATCCTCGGTGAGAGTGGTGATGCGCGAGTATTTGACGCCGGCCTCGGGCTTGAACTCGAACGTGGTGACCACGGGGCCGGGGTTGATCTGGACCACCGAGCCGAGCACATTGAACTCTTCGAACTTCGACTTAATGCGCGCGGCGATTTCCTTTAGTTCCGCGCTGTCGTAGGCGCTGCGGCCTGGCGGTTCCTGGAGCAGGTCGGTGGAGGGGAGCCGAAACTCGGTACGCTGCCTGTGCCGTGCGTCTTCAAGCTTGGGCGCCCGCCGTTCGACCAGCGCCGGCGCAGGCGGCGGCGAGGGCTCGACTGGCTCGGGTGGCGCGGCCTCGATTTCGAACGGGCGAATGGGGATGTCTTCGAACGGCGGCGGCGGTTCGGCGGCATCGACCGGCGCGGGCGCCAGCGGATCGATGATCGGGGGAGCCTGCGGCTCCTTTGGCGGCTTCGCGGCGGGCCGCACAGCCGCTTTACGTTGGGCACGCTTTTCGGCACGCTCCTTTGCCAAGCGCGCGCGCTCGGCGCGCCAGCCCCGGAACCACACCATGAACTTCCGGCACCAGCCGATCGGTCCCCGGAACCAAACCGCCAGCCGTGACATTTCGAACTTCGAAACGAGATACAACGACACGATCCAGCACGCAGCGGTGAACAGCGCTGCGCCCATCAGGTTCATCGAGGAAACGAGAAAGTCCGCCAGGACAGAACCGACCAGCCCTCCGGCCGGGATCACGCCGGAGACCGGTTTCCAGGCGGGGCCTAGGGACAGTGCGGTGCAGGTGGCAGCGACGAGCATCAGAGCTCCGGCCGTTTTCGCCCACGGCGAGTCTATCGCCGATGATTGGATCCACTTCCAGCCCAGGAGCAGGATCAGCAAGGGAATCGCGTAGGCGCCCAGGCCCAACGTCTGCAGCCAGAAATCGGAAACGTAAGCACCAACGCGTCCGGTCAGGTTGATTGGTTTTACGACGCCGGTGGCGGTATTCAGCGAAGCGTCGAGCGGGTGGTAGGAAACGAGACTAAAAAAAACGAATAGTCCCGCGAATAGAAACACCACCGCTACAGCTTCATTGAGCCGCGGATGGGCGGTCGGTCCTAGATACTTCATCCCCCGGTGCGGAAGATGGTGGCCAGAGCAATTATTATTATGCCAAAAACGACGCGATAATACACAAAGAAAGCGAGCGACCGGCGCCGCAGGAAATTGAGGAAGAAATGGATCACCAGGCAGCCCGTCACGGCGCTGGCCACAATCCCCACCAGAAACACCATCCGCATCTCAGGTGGAATGCCGCCCTGATGCTTCATCAAATCCCAGAGGTCTTTGCCTGCGGCCCCGGCGATCGCAGGCGCCGAAAGCAGGAAAGAGAACCGCGCTGCGGCCGGCCGGTTAAGGTTCTGGAACAGGCCCGCCGAGATAGTAATACCGCTGCGGGACACGCCAGGGACTATGGCCAGCGCTTGCGCAGCGCCTATCTTCATCGCGTCGGCGGGCATCAGGACAGCCAGATCCTTCTGTTTACGGCCGGCGCGCTCCGCCCACCACAGGACTAGTCCCACACTGATCATGGTCGCGGCGATGACGTACGGGCTGCGCCACGTTGTTTCGGCTTGTTTCTTGAAAAGGTATCCGGCGACGCCGACCGGAATGGTGGCGGCGGCCAGCAGCCACAGGAGCTTGGGGTTTTGTTTGAGGCCCGGGTCTCCTCCGTAATCGAATCCGAAGCCCTGCGCGATCACTTGCAACCAGTCGCGGAAGAAGTACAGAATCACGGCCGCCAGCGTCCCGACGTGCATGGCGATGTCGAACGCCAGGCCTTGGTCCGGCCATCCCAGAAGCCACGGCACCAGCCAGAGATGCGCGGTGCTGCTGATGGGGAGGAATTCAGTGATGCCCTGGATGATGCCGAGCAGGATCGCATGCAGGATGGGCATAAGAAGACCAGAGTACCGCAAAGGCGCTCGAAGAACGAACGCATAGCTTCGCGTCCCATCGGTTGGGTCGGCCGGATAAGGCGAAGCTGCGCAACACCGCGGTATTCTTAGCAGTATGCATAGTGGGGATCTTTTTGACTCGATGAGCGTCAATCCGGAATGACATGGCTGTAACACTGCTTGTTCTCCTCGCCGGAGCGCTGGTCTGCTCTCTCCTTTCGATCATCGCGGCGCTGCGATATTTGGCCGTGCGGCCGCCCGCGCTCAAAGTACTCTCGCCGATCAGCATCCTGAAGCCGCTGTCCGGGCTCGATCACGGGTTGGAGTCGAACCTGCGAACGTTTTTCGAGCAGGATTATCCTGAGTTTGAAATTCTGTTCGCATTCCGCGCCGCAGACGATCCTGCGGCAGCCGTCGTAGAGAAACTCCGCCGTGAATATCCGGCGGTTCCGTCGCGAGTCCTGATTACGGGTGAGCCGCCATATCCGAACGCGAAGGTCTACAGCCTGGATCGGATGCTGGCTGCAGCCGCGAACGACCTGGTGGTGATGAGTGACAGCGATACCCGCGTTTCTCGGGGGCTTCTACGCACAGTAGCCGCCGAGTTTCAGGATCCAAGCTTAGGCGTGGCAACGTGCCCTTATCGTGCCGTTGCTGGCCCCAGTTTCTGGTCGCGCCTGGAGGCGACTGGAATGAATACCGATTTCATCGGAGGTATCCTGGTCGCCCGGATGGTGGAAGGCATGCAATTTGCGGTGGGCCCGACGATCGCGGCGCGGCGGCACGTGCTCCAGTCGATCGGCGGGTTCGATCGCCTGAAGGATTACCTGGCGGAGGACTTCGTGATGGGGAAGTTCGCTGCCGAAGCCGGCCATGGCGTGATTCTTTCCTCCTGCGTGATCGAGCACCACATCGGCAGCGCGGATCTGCGCCACAACGCGGCGCACCGCATCCGCTGGGCGCGAAGCACGCGGCGATCCCGGCCCTGGGGTTATCTGGGACAGGT
This sequence comes from Acidobacteriota bacterium, assembly GCA_003223065.1. Taxonomy (GTDB): domain Bacteria; phylum Acidobacteriota; class Terriglobia; order Bryobacterales; family Bryobacteraceae; genus Palsa-187. Next base: position 8,741 of record QHXU01000134.1, read on the forward strand.
GTTCACGATGCCGCTGCCTTTGGCGCTGCTGGTGTGCGCGGTCGAGCGTTCTTTCTGGCCGGCGCTCCCGTTGGCTTTCGCAGTGCGCGGACTGGCCGCGTACGTCGTGTCAGCCAGAGTGCTGCGGGCGCGGCTCAACTGGTTTTTGGTACCGCTCGAGGACCTGGCGGGATTCTGCTTCTGGGTGGCCGGCTTTTTCGGCAACACGATCATCTGGCGGGGCCGGCGGTACCGGCTGTATGAGGATGGGCGATTCGAGTTGCTCCCGGCTGTTCCCTTACGAGAGCGGTTCGGCACATACGACGCAGAGCCCTGAACCCGGTCATCGAGTAGCCGGCGTAATCACCAGCACCTGCTTTGCGTCCACCTTCTGGAACTGCATCGGAAAGCTGCGCGCGGCGTAGTAAGCCTCCCATTGGTCCTTGTAATGCGGCGACAGGCGATGTCCGGACTCGCCTATGGTGATGTTCTGGCGGGAGCGCTCAAGGTCGGCCAAATCTATGACCATGCGCATCGAGGGGCCCAGACGCCGTGTGGTCTGCTTCACTGTCGTGGGCGAACCGCTCATCGGCACCGGCCCGATGTTGAAATAACTTCCCAGAAGCGGAATCCGGCCGTCCACTGGATGGACAATTCTCAACTCGTTATATCGTCCGTAATCCCAGCGCGAAACCCTCGAGCCCTGGGTTTTCGAGCCCTCCTCAACTGCTTCGGACAGGCACTGGAGCAGGAGCTGATCGTAATCCGGGAACCAATCCCGCGGCCGCTCGCGCAGCAGCCGCTCCACCACCGCTGGGGCGATCTGGGGATCGTAAGTTCGCCCGAGACCTGGGGCGGCGCGCTCGGCGAAATCGCGCCGCAGTTGCTGGAAAACGAGCGTGGCGAGCATTGGCGCGGCGGTTCCTTTTTCCATCTGGCCGTTCCAGCGGCGCAGCAGGTCCACGGCGTCGCGCAACGCGGGATTCCCAGCTCTGCGGGCGTCCCACGCTAACACCAACTGCTGGGCCAGAAAATAGGAGAACGCCGAGTACACGTCCTTCTGCACGGCCAGCATCTCGTCCGGCTGCCATTTGGCACGCGATTCGAGCAGCTCGCGGATTTCACGCGCCCGGTAAGGTGGCGCAAAACCGCCGCCCACGTTATAGCGATAATCCGCCGGAAACGGATTCTGGTTCGCCGTGACGATCAGGCCCGAGGGCGGATTGAAAACCTGGGGAAGCTCGTCAAACGGGATGAAACCCTCCCATTCGCATTCGCCGGCGGCGCCGTCGGCAGGCACATCTCCGGCACAGTTCTTGCGAATCGGCAGGCTGCCCGTCACATGGTAGCCGATGTTGCCATCGATATCTGCGTAGACAAAATTCTGCCCCGGGCCGGGAAACCGCGCAATCGCCCGGGTAAATTCGGTCCAGTCATGGGCGCGGTCGATATCGAGGAACGGGAACTCGAAAATCGACGATCCGGCGGCCGCCCAGCGGAGCGCGTACTGGTTGTTCTCGTCTTTCAGGAAAATCGGGCCGTGCCGCGTCACCCAGATCGCAATCTCCAACGGCTTGGCGCCTTTGATCCCGATCGCATCGCGTTCCAGCCGCGCCTGCTCGAACTGCCCCCGAAAGACGTAGCGGCCGGATTGAAGATCGATCTGTTCGCGATACAGGTCCTGAACATCGAAATGAAGATTGGTCACGCCCCAGGCGATCCGTTGGTTGTGTCCGACGATCACGGCAGGGACGCCCGGCAGCGCGGCGCCCTCCACGTCCAGCCCCAGCGCGCGGATGTGCACCAGGTGCCAGCTCGCCGGGACGGTGAACTCCAGGTGCGGGTCGTTGGCGAGGATCGGCTTGCCGGTCACGGAGCGGCCGCCGGAAACCGCCCAGGCGTTCGAACCAGGTTGCACCTGGGCGCTCAAGCGCGAAGGGAACAAAGCGTTCACCTTGGCTGCGTCACCCTTCTCGAGCATGTGCAGTTTGGTGATTTCGTCGCGCCAGGTTGTGGTGAGGGCGCGGTACATCTGCAGACCGGCGAGAATCGAATCGCGCACACGCCATGGACGCGGATCGTAGCCGAGCAGCGTGAACTCGAGCGGCAACCGTCCGCGATTCGTTTCGAGATAGAAGTTGACGCCACGCGCATAGGCGGCGAGCACGGCGCGGTCCGCGGGCGGCATGCTCCGTTCGGCTGCCTCCGCGATGCGCGCCAGACGCAAGCGGCGCGCTTCTTCATCGAGCTCGACCGCCTGCTTGCCGGCGACCTCCGCCAGTTCGCCGGCTGCCAACCTGCGCAATGCGTCCATCTGCCACATCCGGTCCTGCGCGGTCGCGTAGCCTTGCAGGAAAATCGCGTCTTGCCACGTAGCGGCATCGATGTGCGGCACCCCCAATGCATCGCGCGAGATGGCCGCCTTGGCGGAAACCGGCGCCGCGATTTGACCCGAAGTCCGCGGCAGAGGACGCCAGGCGAACCAATAGGCCGCTAACACAAGAGCGATCAGCAAAAGGGCTATGCTCAGATTGACCGCCCGCAGCAGCGGACTCGAAAACAGCACTGCTCGATTGTAGCGGAAAGGAGCTGAAAAGCCAGGACCAGCAAGTCCGGAAGTATGTCGCTACGCCTTGTCCTGCTCTTTGCCATTGTTGCGGTCAACGGTTTCTTTGCGGCCGCCGAAGTCGCACTGGTTTCTGTGCGCCGATCGCGGCTCAAACAGTTGGCCGGCCAAGGCAACGCCTCTGCGCGCGCGGCGCTGGGATTGTTGGCCAAACCGGAACGGCTCCTTAGCGTCACGCAAGTAGGCGTAACGCTGGCCAGTCTCGGCTTGGGTTGGGCGGGCGAGGACACGGTCTACAAGGTACTTCTGACGCTCTTCGAGTCGGTGATTCGGCGCCCGTTGACGCAACAGCTCACGACCTGGCTTCACGGAGTAAGCTTCGGCCTGGCGTTTCTGGCCATAAGCTACGTGCACGTGGTGGTTGGCGAGGTCGTGCCAAAGAACCTCGCGATTGACAAAGCCGAGCGGCTGGCGCTACTGGTGGCGCCCGCGCTGCTGCTGTTTCAGCGGATCTCCGCGCCCTTCGTTTTCGTGATCGAGCGAACGGCGGCGGTCCTTTCCCGCGCTATCGGAGTGAGACAGCATGGTGGCGGCGGGCACTCTCCGGAGGAACTCAAATTCATTGTCGAAACGAGCCGGCGCGAGGGACATCTCTTGGGCTTCGAAGAGCACGCGATCCAGAAGCTGCTCGAGCTCAAGGATATCAACGCGCGCGAGATCATGGCGCCGCGGATTGATATCGTTTCTCTTCCAGTGGACGCCAGCCTTGACGAGTTGCTGCGCATCACGCTGGAGCACAAGTACTCGCGGATGCCCGTCTATGAAGGTAAACCGGAGCACATTATCGGGATCGTTCACTACAAGGACCTGATGCGCGTCTGGCAGGAACGCAAGACGGCCAGCGAGCGCCGCCAACCCGTCCGCCCCTTCGTGCTGCGCCGATATCTTCGTGAAGCGCTGGTGGTGCCCGAAACCAAACCCCTGAACCAACTGGTGGACGAGTTCCGGAGACGGCACACGCACCTGGCATTGGTAGTGGATGAGTTCGGGACCATCACCGGCCTGGTGACGCTCGAGGATGTGCTGGAGCAGGTTTTCGGCGAAATCGGTGACGAGCACGATGTGCGGAGGCCGCTTCCCAAGGCGGGCGCGGCCGTGATCGAGGTCGATGGCAGCACCAACATCCGCGATCTCGCTTCGCAATACGAGATCGAGCTGCCGGGTGATGCGGGCTTCGAGACGCTGGCCGGATTCCTGCTGTTCCAGTTGGGCTACATCCCTGCGCCGGGTGAATCGGTAACTTACGGCTCGCGCACGTTCATTGTCCAGGAAATGGACCGCAACCGGATCACACGGGTGAAGATCGTTACGGCGCGGCCCGCGGATACGGTTTCGACATGAATGAGCTGCTGGAGCGAGTCCGCGCCGAATTTCTGCGCCTGGGCAACGCGCGAGGACGGGTCTCCACGCTCCGCTTCCATAAACCGGATGAGCGGGTGGATCCTTACGGGGTGGCGGCGCCCGAAATCCAGCGCGTGGCGCGTGAAATTTACCCGCGTATCAAAACATGGCCGGCCAGCGAGCGCGATCGTTTCTGCACGGCGCTCTGGAAGAGCGGCAAGAACGAGGAAGGCGGCCTGGTCTGCTATCTCTACCGGCGTTTCGCGAAGCAATGCGGCGAGCGCGAGTTCCTTTTGTTCACTCGCTGGCTCGATCGTTACGTGCACAACTGGGGCCACACGGACGGCCTCTCGTTGTGGCTCCTGGGCGCATCGATCGCCAACGATCCGGGATTGATCGGTGAGCTGGACGCGTGGACCAAGTCGAAGAACCGCTGGAAGCGGCGGGCGGCCGCGGTGGCGCTGGTGCCTTCTGCACGCCGGGGCCTGCACATGGGCGAAATTTTCCGCATAGCAGATCCGCTGATCGCGGATTCCGATGAGATGGTGCAGAAGGGCGTCGGCTGGTTGCTCAAAGAGACGTACCCCAAAAAGCCGGCCGAGGTCGTCCGGTTCCTGCTTCCACGGCGCGGCAAGGCTCCACGGCTCGTGCTCCGTTACGCCGCAGAAAAAATGACTCCGGCGGACAAAGCCCGCGTGCTCGAGCGCTAGATTTTGCGCACCGCCTGATCTTTCACGTCAGCGAGCATCTCGCGCACGGTGCGGCGTGTCCGGGGATGGCGGATATCCGGCGCTAACTCCGCGAGAGGCTCGAGCACAAAACGGCGGGTGTGCAGGCGCGGATGCGGGATCTCGAGATCCGGCGTCGCGACAACGGCTTCGCCGAAAAGCAGGATGTCGAGGTCGATCGTACGCGGGCCTTTGGGCGCTGCTCGTTTGCGGCCCAGGGCGCGCTCGACCCGCTGAACGTGCGACAGCAACTGACGCGGAAAGAGGCTTGTTTCGGCTTCGATCACCTGGTTCAGAAACCAGGGTTGGCCCGCGAAATCCCGCGGTTCCGTTTCGTAGATCGAGGATACCCGGAGAATGCGCACATCGGCCGAGGCGAGCCGCTCTCTCGCGTCCTTCAAGTTGGCTTCTCGATCGCCGAGATTAGAACCCAGCGATAAGTAGGTGGTTCTCAAAACAACGTATTCTGAATCCCGCGCGCGCGGCGCGGCACTTGAAAATATTCGAACGCGCGCTCGGTCGCGACCCGGCCGCGCGGCGTGCGATCGAGAAAGCCGAGCTGCATCAGGTACGGCTCGTAGACCTCTTCGATGGTGTCCGGCTGCTCGTCGATCGACGCGGCGATGGTGTTGACGCCCACTGGGCCCCCGCCGTACTTCTCGAGGACCGTCAGCATGATTTTATGGTCGATCTCATCGAGACCGAAACGATCCACCTCCAAGAGATCGAGCGCCAGCCTGGCCACTTCGAGGTCGATGTAGCCGGCTGCGCGGACCTGAGCGTAATCCCGCACACGGCGTAGCAGGCGGTTGGCGATGCGGGGTGTGCCTCGGCTGCGCCGCCCTATTTCCCCGGCGCCCTCTGGGTCGATCCGTACTTCCAGCAACTGCGCGGAGCGGAGGACGATGCGGGTCAACTCGGCGAGCTCGTAATGATTGAGCCGCAGCACCAGCCCGAAGCGCCCGCGCAGCGGAGCGCTGATCAGCCCCTGGCGCGTGGTCGCGCCGATCGCGGTGAAGTGCTTGATATCCATCGCCACCGTGCGCGCTCCCGGACCCGTGCCGATCACGATGTCCATGCGGAAATCCTCGAGCGCCGAGTAAATCATTTCTTCCACGTCCGGCAGCAGACGGTGAATCTCATCTACGAAGAAGACCTCGCGAAGCTGGATGTTGCTGAGGATGCCGACCAGGTCGAGCTTTTTCTGCAGCACCGGGCCCGAGGTCTGTTGCAAGCCGACGCCAAGCTCGGCCGCAATAATGCCGGCGAGCGTGGTTTTCCCCAGCCCTGGAGGACCGTAGAGCAGCACGTGGTCCATTGCCTCTCCGCGCCGCTTCGCCGCTTCAATGGCGATGGCAAGGTTCTCTTTCACCTTGGCTTGCCCGGCGAAATCGGCGAGGCGATTCGGCCTTAGCGTGGCTTCAAACTGGCGCTCCTCCTCACGCAGAGAGGCCGAAACGATGCCCTGTTCACGCATGACTTTTCAGTGTACTAACGAACCAACTTCAGTGCGCGCCGAAACAATGGGTCAAATTCGTTCGACTCGTTGGCCGATCGCGCCTTCGAAATCGCGGCCTCGGCTGAAGCGCGGCTCGCGCCGAAGTTCATCAACGCGGAGATGACATCCTCTTCGGTCGAGCTGAAGGCGCTCCTGGGTGTAGCGGCCGCATCCGCGCGCGCCGGGAGGCCGAGTAGATCGAGCTTATCCCGCAGCTCGAGCACCATGCGCTCCGCCGTCTTCCTGCCCACGCCGGGAATCCGCACTAGCTGCTCCACTGAGCCCCCACGAATCGCTGCCGCCAAATCCGCCGTGGTCAAGCCGCTCAGGGCCGCCACCGCCAGCTTCGGCCCAATGCCGCTTACCGCGATCAGTTTTTCGAACAGCGCCTTGTCGCTGGCGGAAAGGAAGCCGAACAGCGCCAGCGTGTCCTCGCGAACGTGGGTGTGAATATGGAGCTGCACCGCGGCGCCCGTCTCGGGCAGCGACGAAAAGGCCGAGACCGGAATCGTAACTTCGTAGCCTACGCCGTGCACATCCACAATCACCTGGTTGGGATGTTTTTCGAGGAGTGTGCCGCGCAGATGGGAGATCATAAAGAAGAAGAATTCATCGTAGCGTAAGCCTCCAGGCTTGCGCCTTAGCCGGCGGGAGGGCCGTCCTCCCAGGAGTCGCAATGAGGCGGAGGTTCTTCGTCAACGAGGTCCGGAATGGACATGCGCAGGTTGCGGGCGAGGATGCGACGCACCTCACTCGAGTGTTGCGGGTCGAGGCCGGCCAACGGTACGAAATATCCGATAACCACAACGTCTATCTGGCCGAGATCGAGACGGCGCGCAAAGATAGCGTTCTCTTCCGCACCATCGAAAAGCTGGACTCCGAGAGTTTGCCGGTTCGGCTAACGTTGTGCGCGGCCTTGATCAAGTTCGACCGCTTCGAATGGATAATCGAGAAAGCGACGGAGCTGGGCGTCGCGGAGATCGTGCCGGTCAGGACGGTGCGCTGCGAGCATGGGCTCGAACGCGCGGCCGTGAAGCGCCTGGAGCGCTGGCGGCGGATCGCTCTCGAGGCCAGCCAACAGGCGCGGCGCGCCCATCTGCCCGAAGTCGCCGGGCCGGCGGCTCTGCAGGAAGTACTCTTGCGGCAGGCGACATACAGGTATGTGCTCGATGAGACCCGTGGCGCTGAACCGATCCATCGTGTTTTGCCGGACGCGCGCGAAGCCTCGGACGCTGTCGCGGTCCTGATCGGTCCGGAAGGCGGCTGGACCGGCGAC
>QHXU01000134.1:16302-29083 GCA_003223065.1 Acidobacteriota bacterium
GCATGCCTTCGCTGACCCGCCGTGAGTTCGCCGCGACCTCCCTCGCGTTCACCGCTAAGAGCTATGCCCAGATCCTAGGAGCGAATGACCGCATTCACATCGGCGCCATCGGCTGTGGCGGCCAGGCGACCGATCATTTCCGCGACCTCGTCAAGATGCGCGAGCCGGATAATATCGACATCCTTGCCGTTTGCGACGTATACGACAAGCGCGCGGAGCAGGGCGCCCAGCTCACGGGTGGAAAGATCGTCAAGGACTATCGGCATCTGCTCGATGCCAAGGACATCGACTACGTGCTCATTGCCACGCCCGAGCACTGGCACTGCCGCATGACGCTCGATGCCGCCGATGCCCGCAAGCACATTTACTGCGAAAAGCCCATGACGCGCACGGTCGACGAATCCAAAAAAGTGGTCGACAAGGTCCGTTCCACTGGGGTGAAGATGCAGGTCGGCGTACAGGGCATGTCTGACGATTCGTATGAAACCGCCCACCGCTATGTGAAAGAGGGCGCACTCGGCAAAGTTGTGCTGGCGCAGATCGATTATTCGCGCAACTATACGGGCGATTTCTGGGCCTACCCCATCGACCCGGATGCCCGGCCGGGAGAGAATCTGGACTGGAAGGCGTGGCTCGGCCCGGCGCCGAAACGGCCTTACGATCCCGAGCGTTACTTCCGCTGGCGCCGCTATTGGGATTATTCGGGCGGCATCGCCAGCGATCTGTTCGTGCACCGTGCTACGCGCATCATCAAGTCGCTGGGGCTGACATTCCCCGCCTACGGCGCCGGCACAGGCGGCAAGTTCGAGTTCACCGAAAGCCTGGCCGAGATTCCCGACACGCTCAACATCCTGCTCGATTATTCAGGCGGGCCGACTGTGCAGCTCATCTCGTCCATGGCCAACGCGCGCCCGGTCGATCACCTGTTGCGCGGTCACAAGGCGACGCTCGAATTCACGCGCACCGGCTTTACAATCCGGCCGGAGCGTGAGTTCGCCGGCGAAGCGAAAGAGGTCACGCATGAGAAGACCGGAGCCGAGGCGCTCGACCTGCATCACCGCAACCTGATCAACGCCATTCGCAAGAACGAGCCGCTGAAGTGCGATGTCATGCTCGGTTATTACGGCGTGGTCGCGTGCGCGATGGGCAATGAATCTTATCGCCAGCGCAAGTACATGAAGTGGGACGCTGGGAAGGAGCGCATCGTTCCGGCGTGAACGTACAGGACGCAGCCCTGCGGCGTTGCATTGTGCGCGATTCAGAGAACGGCTTGCTACACTAACGGCTTGGTTTACCGCCTCGTCCTGGAAAATCTCAAGCACCGTCCGGTCCGAACTCTGCTCAGCGCGCTCGCGATCGGCGTTCAGGTCACCATGATCCTGACGCTCGTCGGTGTCAGTCAAGGCATGCTGCACGACGTGGCGATGCGCTCCCGCGGCACCGGCGCGGACATCCTGGTGCGCCCGCCCGGCAGTTCGATTCTCGGCTTCTCGGGAAACATGCCTGAGAAGATCGTATCGGTGGTGCGGGCGGCTCCGCATGTGGCGCTCGCCACTGGTACGCTGGTTCAGCCTATCGGCGAACTGGATTCGATCACCGGCATACATCTCGACGAGTTCAACGCGATGAGCGGCGGCTTCCATTACCTGGAAGGAGGTCCGTTCACCGGCCCGAATGATCTGATCGTGGACGAGGTCTACGCGCGCTCCAAGAACATCCACGCGGGTCAGTCGATCAATATCGGCCTGACCTGGCGCGTCGCGGGCGTGGTCGAGCAGGGCAAGCTGTCGCGCATGTTTGCTGAAATCGAGTCCTTGCAGGACAAGTACTCGGCGAAAGACAAGATATCGGTCATTTACGTCAAGGCGGACGCTTCGGCCAACATTCCGGAGGTCCTTGGTGAACTCAAGCAGAAACTGCTGGACTACAAGATCTACACCGTCGAGGAGTTTGTGTCTCTCATCTCGGTCGACAACATTCCGATACTCCAGCGTTTTATCGGAGTGGTCATCGGTCTGGCGGTGGTAGTCGGGTTTCTGGTGGTGTTCCTCTCCATGTACACTGCGGTGCTCGAACGCACGCGCGAGATCGGGATTTTGAAAGCGCTCGGCGCGTCGCCGGGCTACATCTTGGGGATTCTTTTGCGCGAGACGACTCTGCTCGCGGTGGCGGGCACGATCGCCGGCATCTGCATGACGTACGGCACGCGCTCGCTTATGGGCGCATTCGTTCCCACGATGACCACCGAGATCGTCTATGGCTGGTGGCCCTGGGCGGGCGTGATCGCGCTCGTCGGTTCGCTCATAGGCGCGCTTTATCCGGGATTTAAAGCCGCGCGGCAAGATCCGATCGAGGCGCTGGCCTATGATTGAGATCCGCGATCTGACGAAGGTATATCACGTGGGCGAGGTGGACGTGCACGCTTTGCGGGGAGTCGATCTTTCGGTGACGCGGGGCGAGTTCGTGGCGGTAATCGGGCCCAGCGGTTCGGGCAAGTCAACGCTGTTTCACATCCTGGGCGGGCTGACGCCTCCGACCTCCGGCACGATTCACATCGACGGACGCGATTTGCTCAAGATGACCGATCGCGAGCGCACGGAGCTTCGCAAGACTGCCGTCGGTTTCGTTTTCCAGAAGTACAACCTGCTGCCAACGCTGACGGCCGCGGACAACATCGCCATCGCCCGGGATATAGCCGGCCGGAACGTGGAAAGTGATCCGCAGTTTGACGAAATTCTGAATTTGCTGGGGATCCGGACGCGGCTGCATCACAAGCCTCGCGCGCTCTCGGGCGGCGAGCAGCAGCGCGTGGCCATCGCGCGGGCGATTGTGAATCACCCGGCGATTCTGCTTGCCGACGAGCCAACCGGCAATCTCGACACGGAGAATTCGAATGCGGTGCTCCGCTTGCTGCGCGATCTGAACGACCGGCTCGGCCAAACCATTCTCATGATCACGCACAATCCGGAGGCGGCGTCCTACGGGCACCGCATCGTGAAAATGCGGGACGGCCGGATCGTCGAGTAAACAGCGGCGCCATCAACGAAAAGCCTCCCGCCGCGTTCGATTGCGTGATGTATACTCATCATGGCTGGAAGGCCAAAACTGCAAGGCCAAAAAGGAAATTCTGGTTTAGAAAATGTCCCGTTGGCCTAATGCGCCGGAGCAGACATCCTCCCGCGAGCGGGCAAGAACCCGAGATTTCGCCAATACCGAATCTTGCGTTCGGCCCCGTGTTTCACTTCCGGCGAGCTTCCGAACAGCGTGGGCTTACCACATTAGGGAAATCCAAATGAGCATCGTTAAGGGGATCCTCATCTCTCTTGCATTCGCCACCGGCGCAATCTTGTATGGCCAGTCCATTACGGGTGACCTCGTCGTCAGCGTCACCGATCCGAGCGGCGGATTCGTGAGCCGCGCGAAACTCGAGCTGGTCGCTGTTGATACCAACGTTAAAGTCGATGGCCTGACCGATACGCTGGGCAATTACCTGTTCAGCCAGTTGAAGCCGGGCCCCTACAGGCTGGATGTGACGGCGCCGGGTTTCCAAAAGGCAAACATCACCGACATCGTGATTGCGATCGGGCAGCGCGGCCACGTGGATGCCCGGCTAACGGTCGGCGCCGTCGCCGAAACGGTTAACGTCTCCGCGGCGGCTGAAACCCTGCTCAATGCCGAGAGTGCGGCGGTGGGGCAGGTGATCAATAACAAGTCCATCGTGGAACTGCCATTGAACGGGCGCAATTTCATTCAATTGGCACAGATCTCCGCAGGAGCGGCCCCCATCGGCATCGGCAACTCGCCGGCCACGAGTTGGACCGGCCGCACTGACTCAACTCTCTCGATCGCGGGCGGCCGTGAAACCAACAACAGCTTCCTGGTGAACGGCATCGAGACGCGAAATGCGCGGTTCGGCAGCGCCGGAATCCGGCCCTCGGCCGACGCCGTCGAGGAGTTCCGGGTGCAGCGCTCCACGTTTGGGGCCGAGTTCGGCCGCAGTTCGGCCATTATCAACACCACTATCCGCTCCGGCACGAACGACCTGCACCTGGCCGTCTTCGAGTTTCTGCGCAACCGCAATCTGGACGCCAACGATTTTTTCGCGAACCGCGCAGGCCGGTCCAAGCCTGCGTTTACGCAGAACAACTACGGCACGGCCGTGGGCGGACCGGTTTATCTGCCGGGTTACAACGGGAAGAACAAGACCTTCTGGTTTTTCAATTATGAAGGGTTCCGCCAAAGACAGGCCAACACCGCCACGGGACTCTACCCTTCGCCGGCGCAGATGGCCGGGAACCTGGCCGACGACAGCGCCGGAACGGGAATTTTCCCGCTGAACTCACCCTTGTGCCTGGCCAACCCCAGTTCGCGCAAGTGCCATGATGTGATCGACCCTTCCACGGGGCTCCCATTCGCGGGTAACGTCATTCCGGCCATCCGCCTGGACCCCATCGTCCAGAAACAGTTGCCGTACCAGCCGAAGCCCAACGTGGCTGTAACGCCGAATTCGCCCAATTTCCCGACCTTCAATACCGTGGGCTTCCCCAAGACGATCAACGACTGGGACCAATACAATGTTCGCCTCGACCACCACTTCAGCTCGAACGACATCCTGTACGGCACATTCTCCAACTCGGATGAGACCCTGCTGCGCCCGCAACTCCGCGCCTTGGGCGGCGACGTGTTCCCCCAGACTGACCGGCTTTACACCGTAACCTATGCGCGCATCATCAGTCCCACCAAGATCAACGAGTTCCGGTTCGGCTACAACCGGAGCCTTACGTACCGTCAGGCGGAGACTTCGCTCACCAAGGACTACGCCAGCCAGGTCTTCGGGTTGAAGAACACCTCCCCGAATCCGTTCGATTTCGGCGTGCCGGATTTCAACCCGTCCGGGTTTGGCGGTGTGGGTTCGCTTTCCGAGGCTATCGGCGCCACCGACACGAATATCCAGTTCACCGATAATTTCAGCTGGAACACACCCAAACACAATGTCCGGCTGGGATTGACGGTCACCCGCCAGCGCTATGACGAGATCACGGATTTTTCGGGCAACCCGAGTTTCAACTTCGACGGGCGGTTCACGGGCATGCAAGGCCTGGGCTTGGGAGACATGCTGCTGGGGCTGCCGATTTCGGCGGGCGGCGCCCTCGGCGATTCCAGTCAGTTCGAACGCACTACCTTCTACGGCGGCTATGTTCAGGATGACTGGCGCGTCACCGCGAATCTAACGCTCAACTTCGGGCTCCGGTACGAATACGCCGCATCTCCCGCCGAAACGCGCGGCAAGGCTCTGGTGTTCGCGCCGGATCTCGGTACCGTGGTGTATGCCAACCATGGAGTGCGTCCTTCCATCGTCGATCCGGACTGGAACAACTTCGCCCCGCGCTTTGGCTTCGCGTACCGTCCGGGCTTCGCCAAGAACACGGTGGTGCGCGGCGGCTTCGGCATCTACTACGCCACCGACAATTTCAATGAAGAGCAGTTCAAGGTGATCGGACCGCCTTTCTACCAGTCGCAGACGCTGAACAGCGACCCGACGAAGCCAACACTCCTGATGAGCAACATGCTGCCCTCCTTCGCGGCATCGCCCAATCTGAACCCCTTTTCCTTCGACCGGCACAACCGCACGCCGTACCTGAGCCAGTGGTCATTCGGCGTGCAGCATACCTTCAAGCGGGACTATCTGTTCGAAGTTGAGTACACCGGAAGCACGGGACAGAAACTGCCGGAACGGCGCAACCTGAACATCGCGAGCCTGGATCCCACCGGCACAATACCGATCGCGGCCCGCGTGCCGTTTCCGCAGTACGGGTTCATTTTGCTGACCTACAACGGGGGCTGGTCGAGCTACAACGCCATGACTACGCGCCTGGAGAAGACGTTCACCAATGGGCTCTACATGCTGGCTTCGTACACGTGGGAGAAGGCGCTGGATCTCGGCGCCACCGACGATTTCTCGGCCATCTCGGCTCAGTTCAAGAAATGGGACAAAGGTCCCAGCACGTTCGACGTGCCGCATCGTTTCGTATACAGCTACGTTTACGAACTGCCGTTTGGGCGCGGCAAGCGGTTCGGCGGCGGCATGAACCCGGTCCTGGACAAAATCGCCGGCGGCTGGCAGGCGACCGGCATCACCACTTTCGCCACGGGACAGTTCCAGACGCCTGGCTTGGGAGTGGATTGGATAAACGCTGGGTCGTTCACTTCCTCGCGGCCCAACATCATCGGGGATGTCAAGGCCGGGCGCAGCTTACCGGACAATTTCCTGAACACGAAGGCCTTCGATTTCCCACGCGACTCCTCCGGCCAAACAATCCACATCGAGGGCAACGCGGGCCGGGGCTCGATCGAACAACCGGGTCTCAATAACTGGGACCTCGGGGTCGTGAAGAACACCAGGGTGGGTGAGCGGTTCAACGCCCAGTTCCGGTGGGAAATGTTCAATGCGTGGAATCATACGCAGTTCGGGACCGCTAACCTGACGGTTACGAGCGCCAACTTCGGGAAGATCGGCGGTCTACTCGTCGCGCCCCGCCGCATGCAGTTCGGCCTGCGGCTGATGTACTGACGGGTCTGCGGCTGGCACGCCGCTCGATCTATCGAAAAAACGTGAGCGCTATAATCTAAGAGGATTCCGGAATATTTAAGGACAAGGCGCGGCGTGATGAGAGCCTTGAAAACCAGGATCTTTGGTCAATCCTCGCTTCTTGCGGTTTCTTTACTACTAACCAACCGGGCACAGGCAGTTGACTTTGCAACGCAGGTACATCCAATCCTCGCGTCACGCTGCGCTCCCTGCCACAGCGGCGCTAAACCCGCTGCGGGTCTGTCCCTTACCAGCCGTACACTTGCGCTGAGCGGTGGCGTGGACGGCCCGGCGATTATTCCGGGCAAGAGCGATGACAGCCTGCTGATCCAAAAGGTCAGCGGGAAAAAAGGAAGCATCATGCCGGCTTCTGGCGCGCCGCTAACCGCGGCCCAGATCGCGACTCTCCGCGCCTGGATCGACGAGGGCGCCGTATGGCCGGAGACCGCGAGCGCCCCTTCTGGCTGGGTCGCCCCTATAGCTCCCCGGCGACCGAACCTGCCCGAAGGCAATGAAGCGCATCCGGTCGACCGTTTCATCGCGGCTTACTTCGCAAAGCACCAAATAGCCTTTCCTTCTCCGGTCCGTGACGCGATTTTCGCACGGCGTGTTTATTTCGATCTGTGGGGTCTTCCACCGGCACCAGCCCAGCTTGAGTCCTTCATTAAGGACCCAAACCCTCAAAAACGTGAGCGGTTAATTGATTCGCTGCTGGGCAACTCCCAGATGTATGCCGAGCATTGGATCAGTTGGTGGAATGACCTGCTCCGGAACGATATCGGCGGGAATTATCAGGGCGAACGCAAGTCCATCACTTCCTGGCTGCTCCGGGCGCTCGAACAGAATCTGGCGTACGACAAAATGATCGCTGCGCTCGTCAACCCGGTCAAGAAGGACGACCCGGACGGTTTCCTGATCGGGGTGAACTGGCGCGGAGATGTCAACGCGAGTCAAACCCCTTATATGCAGGCGGCGCAGAACACTGCCCAGATCTTCCTCGGTATCAACCTCAAGTGCGCGTCCTGCCACGACAGCTTCATCAACCGCTATAAATTACGCGAATCCTACGGGATGGCTGCGCTGTTCTCTCCTGACAGCCGGCTGGAGCTGGTTCGTTGTGACGCAAAAACCGGCAAATATACGGGCCCGCAGTTGCTTTATCCGGATTTCGGCGCGGTGCCGGAGAATGCGACGCTCAGCGAGCGGCATCAGGCCGCGGGGCGCTTCTTCACTGACAGTCGAAACGGCCGCGTAGCGCGCACCGTCGTGAATCGTTACTGGCAGAAGCTCTTCGGCCGGGGTCTCGTCGAGCCGGTAGACGACATGGATAGCGAACCCTGGAACGCCGACCTGCTGGATTGGCTCGCGTCCGATTTCACAGCGCACGGAAACGATCTCCGTTACCTGCTGCGCTTGTTGATGACCTCGAAAGCCTATCAATTGCCGGCCACGGTTAGCGCCGAGCGGGAAGAAAAGCCGTACGTATTTCGAGGACCGCAGGTCAGGCGGCTCTCGGCCGAACAGTTCGCTGACACCGTCTCGATGATTACGGGCGAATGGCGCATCCTTCAAACTTCGCATGGCGCCATTCTTGCGCGCGAATGGCAGTTTAAATCATCACCTTTGACGCTCGCGCTCGGCCGGCCCATTCGCGACCAGGTCTTTACTACTCGCGACAACCGCGCCACCACATTCCAGGAGCTGGAGCTCGCCAATGGCACGTCGCTCGAGGATGTGTTGCGTCGCGGTTCGCTGCGCCTGCTGGGCCAGCTGCCGCCCGCGCCCGAAAATCTTTTTGACAGCGGCAATGTGCGCAAGGGAGCGGTTTCGTTTGACATCGACATTTCCGGCCTCAAGCAGCTCTGGCTTCTCCAGGAGGATGCCGGCGCGTACGATCCTTCGCGCACGGTGGCCGGCTGGGCGGGTGTCGTGTTAATCGGACCGAAGGGCGAAAAGAAGCTTGCGGATTTAGCGACAAACTCCAAATTCCAGCGGGAGTCCCTGGTTGCCGACAAGCAACCCGTTGGGGAAGCGCTAACCGCGCCGCTAGGCAGCAGGCTGGTGTTTGACATCGATGGACTCGGCTTTACCCGAATGCGCGGCCGCGTGGCCTTGGACGACCGGTCGCTTCCCAGTGACATCGGCGGAGCCGTGCGATTTTTCGTCTTCGGCGCCGAGCCGGATCCGGAGCATCTGGCCAATGTCTCCGGTTCGCCCCCGGTTCCTTCGCCCCCGCAGCTTCTGAGCGTCGATGAGGCGATTCATCGCCTGTTCCTGCAGTTGTTCGCCCGCGAGCCAAGCTCCGAAGAGATGCGCATTTCTCGAAATTATTTCGGCGGCGCTAAGGGCGTGCCTCGGCTTGAGCCGGCGGCCCTGGAAGATTTTCTGTGGAGCCTGTTGCTCCATCCGGACTTTCAGTATGTGTATTAGGAACTAATTAGGAGTCGGTCATGAATCGCGACGAGCAGAGAATAGAACAGAGAATCGTGTCAGGTCTTTCGCGCCGCCATTTCCTACGTGCCTCGACGGCCGCGGCGCTGGCCGCGTTGGCGGGTCCCGAGCCGCGCCTTTATGCCGGAACCAAGAAGATTGAGCCACGGGCCGATAGTCTCATTCTGCTGTGGATGGCCGGGGGGATGGCGCAGACCGAAACCTTCGACCCAAAGACGTACACGCCGTTTCAGCCGGGTCTCGAATCGAAGCGCGTGCTGAGCACGTTTCCTTCTATCGATACGGCCGTCGATAACATCAAGATTTCCCAGGGACTGGAGAGAATCGCCAAGGTAATGGATCGGGCTACGCTCATTCGATCTCACCGTGTGGGCGATCTCGGCTTCATTCTGCATTCGCGCCACCAATATCACTGGCACACCGGCTATGCTCCGCCGCAGTCGGTCGCAGTGCCTCACATGGGTGCGTTTATTTCGCGCACGCTGGGACCGCGGAATCCGGATATTCCCGCGTTCATCGACATCGGCCAGAATCTCGAGATCGGCGCAGAGACGGACTCCGTGAAGGCTTTTCACACGGCCGGTTTCCTGGGCAGCGAGCATTCGCCTTTCCTGATCAGCGACCCTAATGATGCCGTGTCGCGCACCCGGCCTTCGGAGCACGTCGGCCGCTCCCGTTTCACGAATCGCTATGAGCAATTCAAGCGGCTGGTGGCAGCCAGCCCGGTGGGAGAATATGGCAGCGACTTCCAGCGGGAGAGTCTGTTGCGATCGCTTGAGAACGCACACCGGTTGTTGAATTCGCCTGCCGCTAAGGCATTCGATTTGCGCCTGGAACCGAAGGCAAGTTATGACGTCTACAACACCGGGCGCTTCGGGCTACGTTGCCTGCTGGCGCGGCGGCTGGTGGAAGCCTCCGGTATTGGGATACTCACGAAAACGGCCATAAGCGTACCATCGGCATGAAGCAGTCGATCGACGCACCGGTGGCCCAGTTGATTCTTGATCTGGAAGAGCGCGGCCTGCTCAATCGCACTCTCGTTGTCTTTGCCAGTGAATTCGGCCGCGACATGATTACCGAGGGAAAGCCGGGACAAGAGGTAAAGAACCAGGTCGACCAACCGGATATCATGACCGAGCCTAAGCATTACGGCATGCACCGGCATTTCACCGAGGCAGGCTCGGTCTTGATGTTTGGCGGCGGCGCTCCCAGGGGGAAAGTTTACGGGCAGACCGCCGACGAACGTCCTTGCCGGATTATCAAGAACCCGGTGACGATCGACGATTTGCACGCGACCATTTA
Organism: Acidobacteriota bacterium; assembly: GCA_003223065.1. GTDB lineage: Bacteria > Acidobacteriota > Terriglobia > Bryobacterales > Bryobacteraceae > Palsa-187. Next base: position 26,645 of record QHXU01000134.1, read on the forward strand.
CACAGCCCTCGGCATCGCTCCCGACACGTCCTACGAGGTCGAGAAGCGACCCTTCTACGTCACGAAGGATGGGAAGGGCAAAGCCATACCGGAGTTACTCAATTAGCCCTGAGCGCTCATCGCGTCGCGCCGGCCTGGAACCTTCTTCGAGATGCGGTGTCTATCCAGGCATGTTCGAGCAATCCATGCTTCTGGATGCTGCGACGGGGAGAAAGACCGGAGCGCTGGCGGCATCGGTCACCGCGCAAACGTTGGCCATCGGCGTATTGGTGTTCATGCCCTTGATGTACATCGATCGTCTTCCGGAACTGCGGCCGTGGATGTCGCTCCCTTTGCAGAATTCGCCGCCACGCCACACGCCGGACCCCGTAAAGCCCAGGACAAATCCGCAACCCGGGCGGCTCGCGCTGGCTGCGTCGCACGTGTTCCTATTTTCAATGCGGCAACATGATGCTGCACCGGGCCCGACGGTGTTGCCGGAGACGGGTGCGCCCATGATCGCTTCCCAGGAGGGAGTGCCGTCAGGGCTTGGATCGGCGCTGCCGCGCGTTATCGACGCACCGCCACCGCCCGCAAATCCGCCTGCAACAGTCAAGGCGCCCGACAAGCCGCATCCGGTCGGGGGCGACGTCCAGGCGGCGAAACTCATCCGGCGTGTGATCCCGCCGTATCCGCCGCTCGCGAGACAAGCTCGCGTATCAGGCACGGTGCGTCTTATCGGCGTGATCGCAAAAGACGGGACGATCCGGCAGCTGCAGGTCGTGAGCGGCCATCCGTTGCTGGTGGGGGCGGCGGTCGATGCCGTGCGCCAGTGGGTTTATCGCCCGACGCTGCTCAATGGCGAACCGGTGGAGGTGATCGCGCCTATCGACGTGATCTTCACGTTTTCACTGTAATGCGTTTCCACTTCTTGCCGACGCGCACGGTGTGCGTGCCGGGTTCTGCATAAAACACCATGCTCGTCCACCGGACTCCGTCGATTTCGACGGCGCCGGCCTTTACCATACGTTCGGCTTCGGTTCGAGTTCCCACGAGCCCTGTACCCTGAAGCATCTGTGGCAGGCGTATATCGCCGGGAGAACCGTAATCCACCGTTTCGATGTCAGCGGGTTCGGCTCCCTGCCGCACTTCGCGATTGAAATCTTCTTCGGCCTGCTTGGCTTCCGCAAGCGAATGGAAATCGGAAACGAGGCGCCTCGCCAGTTCCATTTTCACGACCATTGGTTCGCGCCGCTTCATGGCCGCGATCTCCTCCAGCGTCGCGTCGGTCAACACCTCCCAGTAGCGCCACATCAACTCGTCGCTGATGCCCATCACCTTCCGGAACATCACTTTCGGAGATTCGGTGATGCCGATGTAGTTGCCTTTCGATTTCGACATCTTCTCGACGCCGTCGGTCCCTTCGAGAATCGGCGTCGTTCCCACGATCTGGGGCGGCTGCCCATAGTCGCGTTGGATCTCCCGGCCCACCAGCAGGTTGAATTTTTGATCCGTGCCGCCAAGCTCTACGTCGCACTCGAGCGCCACCGAATCGTACGCCTGCGCCAAGGAATACATCACCTCGTGAAGCGAAATCGGCGTGCCCTCCTTGAGGCGCTTCGAAAAATCGTCGCGCTCAAGGATTCTCGCCACCGTGTACTTCGAAAACAGCCGGATCAAATCCTCGAAGCGCAGCGGGGCAAGCCACGCGCTGTTGAACCGAACTTCGGTCTTGACCGGATCGAGAATCTTGAAAACCTGGGCTTTGTACGTCTCGGCGTTCTGGTTGATCTCCTCGCGGGTCATCGGCGGCCGGGTGATGTTGCGTCCCGTCGGATCCCCGATCAGCCCCGTCATGTCACCGATGAGGAAAATCACCGTATGCCCGAGGTCCTGAAAATGTTTCATTTTGCGCAGCAGGACGGTGTGGCCGAGGTGCAGGTCGGGCGCGGTGGGATCGAAGCCCGCTTTCACACGCAAGGGCCGGCCAAGCTTGGCGTACTGCTCGAGACGATCCTTCAATTCGTCTTCGCGGATGATTTCCGCAAAGCCTTTCTTCAGATATTCGAGCTGCTCCGGGACGGGACGGAACTCCATTTCACCATTGTAAAGTGTAGTGTGTGAGAGTTCTTTTCATGATGATGCTTGCTCTTGTGTGCGCAGCCGAAGGTCAATCGCCGGCCGATCGCTTTTTCGACGAATACTATTTCCCCTACAACCCGACGGCGGCCACCTCCGCTGGCATTCACAAGTACGACGACAAGCTTGAGGACTATTCGAAGGCAGCCAACTCGGCGAGGCTCGCGGCACTCAAGAAGTTTGAGGCCGAGTTTGAACAGCTTCCAGGCGATGCCGACCGGGATCTTGTGCTCCACTACATCCGCGCCAGCCTGTTCGAGCTCGAGACCGTCCGCATGTGGCAGAAGAATCCCGATGTCTACTCGAGCGGCATTTGCAATA
>QHXU01000134.1:29112-54676 GCA_003223065.1 Acidobacteriota bacterium
GCAATAGCGCCTTCGTCATTATGAGCCGCAAATTTGCGGCGCCCGAGCTTCGGCTCAAGGCGCTGACCGCACGCGAGCGGAGCATGCCGCAAGCTCTGGCCGAGGCGCGGGCGAATCTGAAGAATCCACCCAGGGTCTACACGGAGATCGCGATCGAGCAACTTCCGGGCATCATCGGCTTCTTCGAAAAGGACGTGCCGTTGGCGTTCAAGGAGGTGCAGGAGGCGGGGCTTCTGGCCGATTTCCGCGCCGCGAACGGCGCCGTGATCGCAGCACTGAAGGATTATGAGACGTTCTTACGCACAGACCTGCTTCCGCGCTCCAACGGCGACTTTCGTCTGGGAGCGGAGAACTACGCGAGGAAACTGGCCTACGAAGAAATGGTGGATATGCCCCTCGAGCGGTTGCTCGAGATCGGCTACCATGATCTTCACTTGAACCAGAAACAATTCAAGGAGACGGCGGCGAAAATCGATTCCAGCAAAACACCGCAGCAGGTCCTGGCCGCGCTCGAAAAGGACCATCCCGCTCCCGGTGGGTTGCTCGATACGTTCCGTGACATCTGCACGAAGCTGCGGGAGTTTGTCGTCACGCACAAGATCATCACGATTCCGTCTCCTGTACCGCCGATTCTCGAAGAAACGCCGCCGTTCATGCGCGCCCTGACGTTCGCCTCGATGGATACTCCCGGGCCTTATGAGAGCGTCGCGAAAGAGGCGTTTTTCAACGTCACGCTACCGGAAAACAGTTGGAAGCCGGAACGCGTCGAAGACTTTATGCGGGGCTTCAATCGCGGCACCATCCTGAGCACGGCGATTCACGAAGCGTACCCCGGCCACTACGTGCAATTCCTGTGGATGAAGCACGTGGATTCGAAGGTCCGAAAGCTTCTTGGCGCGGCCTCGAACGCCGAGGGCTGGGCGCATTACTGCGAGCAGATGATGCTCGATGAGGGATACACGCAAGATCCGCGAATGCGCCTGGGCCAATTGCAGGATGCGTTGTTGCGCGACGCCCGCTACATCGTTGGAATCGAGATGCACACCGGCAGGCGCAGCTTCGAGCAGGGCATCGAATTCTTCGAGAAAGAAGGCTACCAGACGCACGAGATCGCTGTCCGCGAAACCAAACGCGGCACCGCTGACCCGACGTATCTGTACTACACGCTCGGAAAGCTGCAGATCCTGAAACTGCGGGAGGACTACCGCAAGACGCGAGGCCCCCGGTTCAGTCCACAGGAGTTTCACGACAACTTCATGAAACAGGGATTTCCGCCAATCAAGGTCGTGCGCCGGGCACTGCTCGGTAACGACTCACCAACGCTGTAGGACCGGATGCCATTCGAACACAAACTGAACCTGCGTGTGGCGCGGAAGCATTCCGATGGCGTGACGGTCCACTTTGCGCTGCGGCCGGAATACCTGAACTTGACCGGAGTGCTGCATGGCGGCGTCACCGCCTCGATCGCGGATGAGGCAGCGTGGCACGCAATCGAGAACAGGTTCGGTTACGGCGCCCGGAAGTCCACGACCACCGAGATGAAGGTCAACTATCTGCGCCCGATCGGAGGCAAGAAAGTGATCGCGCGCGCTTACCTGCTCCGCGCCGGAGCCACGCTGTGCGTCTCGCGGGTCGACATTTACGACGACCGGAAGAATCTCTCGGCAATCGCGATCGTTACCTATATGCTGCTATGACGTGAGTACGATCCGGCCGAGCACAGCCCCGCTCTTCAGTTCCTCGAACACCCGCCCGACTTCCTCGAGCGGCCTTTCTTCGACGCGGCAACGGATCGGAAACCGTTCCACCAGCGCGAACAGCTCCCGCAAATCCTCCCGCGTGCCGACAGCCGAGGCCACAATTCGCGTCTCGGCCGAGATCAGCGAGACCGCCGAGACTTTGAACGGCTGGTTAGCCATGCCGACCACCAGGAGCGTCCCGCCGCCGCGCAGGCAGCGCAGCGCGGCTTCGTAAGCCGCCGGGCTGGCCGAAGTGACGAGCGCCGCGTGCACCCTGCCGAAGGAGCGAACTTTCTTGTGCACGGTTTCCAGGGCCGCGTTCACGGTCCACTCCGCACCCAGCGATTTAGCCAGTTCCAATTTATCGTCGGCGACGTCTACACCACATACGCGAATATCCAAAGCACGTGCGATCTGCACGGCGAGGTGCCCGAGTCCGCCGATACCGAACACCGCCAGACGCTCACCGGGCCTGATTCCCGACGCTTTGATCGCTTTGTACACGGTGAGGCCGGCGCAGAGCAGGGGAGCGGCTTCGGCCGCGCTCAGAATCGCGGGCAGGCGGGCGGCGTGCGTCGCCGGCGCCGTAAGGAATTCGGCGAAGCCGCCGTCCACCGTGCAGCCGGTAATCTTCTGGTTCGAGCAAAGCGTCTCGCGGCCCTCACGGCAGAACTCGCACTCGCCGCAGGTCCAGTGGATCCAGGGAACGCCGACCCGGTCTCCTAAATGGAGCTCGCTCACGCCTTCGCCGAGCGCGGTTACGCGCCCCGCTGCTTCGTGGCCCAGGATCAGCGGCAGTTTGGTGATCGGCTTCAGCAGGTCCCAATCGCCGTCAGCCAGGTGCACGTCGGAGTGGCAGACGCCGCAAGCCTCGACGCGAATCAATACCTCTCCTGCTTGCGGCGACGGCGCCGGGACTTCTTCGATTGCGAGCGGCTTGCCGATCGCGCGCAGAATCGCCGCTTTCATGTGATCATCCTGCCTCCGTCGATGACGATGGTCTGACCGGTGATCCAGCGGCCTGAGCGCGCCGCCAGGAACACCGCGGCGCCCGCGATGTCCTCCGGCTCACCAAGACGATGCAGCGCGGTACGCGACTCCGATCCCTCCCGCAGCGTCGCATCCTCCCATAGCGCACGCGCGAAATCGGTGCGCACCAGGCCCGGCGCGATGCAGTTGACCCGGATGTTGTGAGGTCCCCATTCGACCGCCAGATTGCGCGCCAGTTGCATGTCCGCGGCCTTGGAGATCGCATAGATGCCGAGCGTGTCCGTTCCTTTCAGCCCGCCGATACTCGAAACAATGATGATCACGCCATCACGCCTGGCGGCCATCTCCGGCTGTACGAGGTTCGCCAGCCACAGTATGCTGCGAACGTTCGACTCCATAACCTTGGTGAAGACTGCATCGGTGAGCCCCGTCATCGGCCCGAAATAAGGATTCACTGCGGCATTGCAGACCAGCGTATCAATGCGGCCCCAGTGTTCGCGCGTCTTGGCCACCAGCGCGTCGACATCTTCGCGCCGCCCGATGTGGCAGGGGATTGCGACAGCCTCGCATCCCTCCTGGCGCAACGCCGCGGCGACGGATTCACAAGCGTCCGCCTTACGGCTCGAAATCACGACCTTTGCTCCGGCGCGCGAGAGAGCTTCGGCGATCGCGCGGCCAATCCCTCTCGACGACCCCGTGACGATCGCGACATTTCCGGTTAGATCAAACATGATCTTGATCTTTCTTCGCAGTGTCGGAGGTCCGCAGGGATCCGGCAGTCCGGCTTCACTTTTTTTTCGTCGCCAAAAAAGTTCCGTTCGGCTGGTAGAACACGAGGTCGTCGCCTTTAAACTCGATGCTGTAGCCGGTGAGCCCCTTCACATTGAATCGTGTGCCACGCACGGGAATCAGGTCGAATGTGCCTTGTGCCGGCAGGGTCATCGTGATCGCGTTGTCTCCGTGGAACGCGATGGTCACGGTGGAGGCGCCGCGTTGATACGCGCCGGTCAGCGGCTCAAGGAAGGTCCTCTCCGTCATGCGCTTGTCGCCCAGCCGGGTGAAGACAACCTCCTTTACGGTGGATTCGAGCGGCAGCGCCAGCGAATCGAGATCGCCCTGCAGGCTGGTATGGAACTGCACCTTCATCTTGGAGAGCGGATTCTGCTCCCGCTCGGCCACTTCGAAAATGTCGTAGTGGAAATGATTCAGAGTCCCACCGAGGCCATTGAACATGAACTTGAGCTCGTTGTTCTCCATCTCGACCCTGGCAACGCCGTAACCCGGGTGCTCATATTCGCCCGCATACTCGGCCAGGTCATGCGAGGGATGCGTGCCGGTGCGCTGTGGCGTGTAGCCCTTTTTCTTCGCGTCCTCGGCCGCCGCCTTGGTCTTTTCCTGCTGGTCCTTCATGCGTTTGGTCCAGTCGATCTGGTCGAGTCCCAGCACGCGGTCGTAAACGTTGTAGGAAACCACAGCGGGAAGGGAACTGCCGTTCTGGTTTGTGAGGATCACCATGCCGATTTGGTCTTGCGGCATGAAGCTGACCAGCGCCGAGAAGCCGTCGATGTTCCCGCCGTGATGCACCAGATAGTGGCCTCGATAGCTGGTGAGGAAGAAGCCCATCCCGTAGCTCTGCGCTCCCAGTTCCTTGTCGTTTCCCGGCCCGGCGATCGACATTTGAGGCGCCTGCATCTGGTTCGCGTTACGCTCGCTCAATACTCCCTTTCCGTGCGCCAGGTGCATCATGACGTACTTGGCCATGTCCTCCACATTGGAGTTAATCGAACCCGCCGGGCCGATCTGATCGATATTGCGGAATGGAATCTCCTTGATCTCTTCTTTCACGAGCGAATACGGCAGCGAGTAATCGGATGACTTCTGCGAATCCATGACCGAAAAGTTCGATCCGGACATGCCGAGTGGCTCGAAGATCACCTTGCGGACGTGCGCTTCCCAGGACATGTCCGCGATGTGCGCGGCAAGGTAGCCCGCGGTCATGAACATCAGATTCTGATACTGAAAAGTGGTACGGAAATCCTTGCTAGGCTCGAGATATCGCAGCCGCTCGAACATTTCTTTCCGCGACAAGCCTGAGTTGTACCAGATGAGATCGTGGCGCGGCAGGCCGGAACGGTGCGTTACCAGGTCGCGCGGCGTCATCCGCTCGGTGGCAAATTGGTCCCACAGGCGGAAGTCGGGCATATAGTCCCGCACGGGCTTGTCCCAGTCGAGCTTGCCCTGATCGACCAGCACGCCGAGAGAGGTCACGGTGAACGATTTGGTCGCGCTGCCAATTGCAAAAAGGGTCCTCGGCGTCACCGGCAAACTGTGCTTCCTGTCGCGCAGTCCGTAGCCCTTGAAGAAGACCACCTTTCCGTCCTGGATGATCGCGATGGCGAAGCCGGCGCACTTCCAGTCCTGCAGCGCCTTTTCAGAGAAGGAGTCGATCCCATCGAGCGCCAGCTTGGAATCAGCGGCGAACGCGACGAACGACGCCACGAGCAACAGGGTGAGTTTTCGCATCATTAGGGCATGCTATCAAGCGTCGGGGCGCGCCGGAAAGCGGGCCGGTGTAAACTAATCGCCATGTGTGCCACTCGCCTCTCGCTCATGCTGCTTTCGGCGGCTGCGCTTTTCGCACAAACGGCGCGGCGCCCGTTCAAGCTCGATGATCTCGCCCGGATGCGCGAAGTCCGCGATCCGCAGTGCTCGCCCGATGGTAAGTGGGTGGCTTACGCCGTCTCGCAAATCGACGTGAAGGAGGACCGCAGTGACGGCCACATCTGGATGGCGAGTTATGACGGCGCGACAAACCGCCAGGTCACCTCGAGCCAGGAAAGCGAGTCCGCTCCGCGCTGGAGCCCTGACGGAAAATATCTGTCATTCACGTCATCACGCCCGGGGAAGGCTCGGGGCAGCCAGGTGTGGCTGCTGCCGCGGGATGGGGGCGAGGCGACGCAACTCACCGAGTTGAAGGGACGCCTGCAGGGCTACGAATGGTCGCCCGATTCGAAGTGGCTTGCGCTCGTCGTTGGCGATCCTGATCCGGATGCAGAGCAGACGCCCGAGGGCGCAACACCTCCCGCTGCCGGCGGCGGCCGCGGCGCACGCGGACCCGCGCCCAAGCCGATCGTGATCGATCGCTATAAGTTCAAGCAGGACGTGCAAGGCTACCTGCTCTCGGGGCGCCACAACCACATCTACCTGTTCGAGATCGCGACCAAGAAGCTTGAACGGCTGACGGCCGGCAAGTATGACGAGTCCGCCCCTGCCTGGTCACCCGATGGAAAATGGATCGCGTTCATAAGCAACCACGCGCTGGATCCGGATCGCGATCCGGGCGGGCAGATATTCATCGCCGAGCCGAAGCCGGGAGCCGTGGAGCGTGCTCTCACCCCGCCCAACAGCCGCGTCGGCCGGAGCCGCCCCGAATGGAGTCCTGACGGGAAATGGATCGCGTTTCTGGAGGGCGATGAGAAAAAATGGGCCGCGTATAACATGGAGCGGCTGGCCGTAGTGACGGCGGACGGATCGAGCGCCCCAATGCTGGTGAAAGCCGCCGCGGATCTCGACCGCGGCGTGTCCGCGCCGCGCTGGAGTCCGGACGGCAAATCGATTACCGTGCTCGTGACGGATGACCGCTCGGTATATCCCGCGCGCGTTACCGTGAATGGCGGCGCTGCGGAGCTATTGATGTCCAAGCCGATCGTGGTGAGCAGCCCGAACTCTGCCGCGGGTTGCTCGGTCGTGATTTCGGGCTCCGACGTAAAGCATAACGAGCTTTACGCAGTGAACGGAGGGTGGACCTTGCGGCAGCTCACGCATCAAAATGACGAACTGACCGCCGAAATCGAATGGGGCAAGACGGAGGAGGTCGGTTTCAAAAGCAAAGACGGAACCGAGGTGCATGGCTTGCTGACTTACCCGGCTGGGTACGTCCAGGGAACCAAGGTTCCATTGTTGCTGCGCATCCACGGCGGTCCGAACGGTCAGGACGCACATTCGTTCAGTATCGAGCGGCAGGTTTTCGCAGCCAATGGCTATGCCGTGCTGGCGGTGAACTATCGCGGCAGCGCCGGCCGCGGCCAGAAGTATTCGCGCGCCATTGCAGCCGACTGGGGGCATTACGAAGTCGAGGATCTCGATGCCGGGGTCGACTACGTCATCAAGATGGGCGTGGCAGATCGGGATCGCTTGGGAGTCGGCGGCTGGAGTTACGGCGGCATTCTGACCGACTACATGATCGCGAGTGATCCTCGTTTCAAAGCCGCCACCAGCGGGGCCGGCACGGCATTCACGGTCTCTTTCTACGGGACCGACCAATACATCCTCCAGTACGACAACGAACTCGGTCCGCCCTGGACCAAGGAAGGCTGGGAAACGTACGTGAAGATCTCGTATCCGTTTTTGCACGCCGACCGAATCCGGACCCCGACCCTTTTCCTGGGCGGCGAGCGCGATTTCAACGTGCCGATTCAAGGCGGGCAGCAGATGTACCAGGCGCTTAGAAGCCTCGGCATCGATACGCAGCTCGTGATTTATCCCAACGAATTCCACGGCATTCAGCGTCCCAGCTACGTCAAGGACCGGTACGAACGGTATCTGGCCTGGTACGACAAGTATTTGAAGAAGACTCCCGCCGCAACCGGAACCGCCCCTGCAGCTTCGCGCTAGACCCCGGCGGGCGGAAACTATTCTTCGGCAATCCGCAGAGATTCGCTTGTTTCAGCCGTTCCCGCCGCGCAGGATAGACTGGTGCTCGTGCGGGTACTCATCTCGGCCGGTGAAGCTTCGGGCGATCTCTACGCTTCGCGAGTTGTGGAAGCCGTCCGCTTGCGGCGCCCGGACGCCGAATTCTTCGGCTGCGCCGGTCCTCGAATGCAGGCGGCGGGTGTCCGGACCATCGTGGATGCCCGGTCGCTGGCAGTGGTCGGCCTGGTCGAGGTTCTGGCGCATATTCCGCGAATTTACGGTGAATACCGGAAGCTCTCCCGAGCGATCGGCACAGAGCGCCCCGATGTGGCGGTGCTGACCGATTCGCCCGATTTCCATCTTCGTCTTGCCAAGCGCCTGCGCCGGCACGGAATCCCCGTGGTCTATCTGATTGCGCCGCAGGCCTGGGCCTGGCGCCGGGGCCGCGTGCGCACCATGCGCGCCACTATCGACCGTCTTCTCTGCATTTTCCCTTTCGAGGAGGATTTCTTCCGCCGGTACGGCGTCCCGGTTACCTATATCGGCCATCCCTTGGCACGGATCGTAAAACCATCGCTCGATCGCAACGAGTTTTGCGAAAGATTTAACCTGCCCCGCGACAGGCGCATCGTTACCCTCCTGCCTGGAAGCCGCCGCGGCGAGGTCGAGAGACATATGCGTGCTCTGCTCGATGCCGCGCATCTCATTGGAAAACGTTATTCCGTCAGTTTCATCCTGGCGCTGCCTACCCAATTCGGCGCTGAAAAGACAAGTTTTTGGGAACGGATTCGCGCGTCATCCATCCAAGTTATTGAAGGCTTTACTTGGGATGCGCTTGCGCAAGCCGAGCTAGCGCTGGCGGCCAGTGGGACTGTGACAGTGGAGGCGGCGCTGCTAGGCGTTCCCATGGTGACCTTTTACCGGGTAAACGCGTTAAGTTGGATAGTAGGGCGGTGGTTGGTTAAGGCGCCATTTTTGTCCATGGTGAATCTGGTCGCCGGCCGCCGCGTGGTTCCGGAATTGATCCAGGACGAAATGACGGGCGAGCGGATTGCTGCCGAGGCCGTTCGGTTGCTCGAAGACGAAGCGTCGCGAGTAACCATGCGCGCGGATCTGGCCGAGGTGGCTCACAAGCTATCGGGCGCCCGGGATCCCATCGAAACTGCCGCCGACTGGATCGAGAAGGTGTGGAGTGAAGAAACGGTTCAAGCTGGTTAAGTTCGTGTTGGCGGCCCTCGCCGCTGTGACCGCGCCAATCACAGGGTTGGCCCAGGAGAGAGGACAGCCGCGCCAGCGTATCGACGTCCAGAGCTACCTGATCGACGCACAAATCGATCCGCGCGCGCAGACGCTGAACGCCACGGCGCTGGTCCGCTTCATTCCCCAGGAAGAGACTTCCGCCCTTTCATTCGAGCTGAATAACGCCCTGAATCTCACTAAGGTCGTCGACGAAGACGGACGCCAGGTTCCGGCCTCGCGAATGCAGCAGGACATGACCGTTCGGCTGAGCCTGCCGCAGCCGCTCCAAAAGGGAAAGGTCGCCGCATTGACGTTCGTGTACGACGGCAAGCTGACCGGCAACGAGGAATCTCCTGTTTTCGGAATCAAGTTCGCCGCCATCCATCCTGACTTTTCGTATTTGATGTATCCGGCGCGCTGGTTCCCGGTGAACGACTACACAGCCGACCGCTTCAGTTCCGATCTGAAAGTCACCGTGCCGGCTGGTTACATCGTGGTTGCCAGCGGAAACGACAGTACCGAAACCGCCCCGGCCGGCATGACCGCCTTCCGGTTTAAGTTCGATGAGATGTCGTTCCCCGGCAGCTTCGCCGTGGTGCGTGGCGAAGCCAAACCGGTCTCCTCCGGCGGCGTCACGACATTTTTCTATTTGCGTGAGTCGAGCGACATGGCCGGCGCGTACGGCGAAGAGATATCGCGCGTGATGACGTATCTCACCAGCCTGTACGGGCTGCCGCCTAAGAAGAACCTAACCGTGGTCGAAACCGAAGCCGGCACCCCGAACGGATACTCGGCGCCAGGGTTGTTGTTCCTTTCGCCGAAGGGCATCGGAAAACAGGTGAATATGAAGCTGGTGGCGAACCAGGTCGCCCGGCAATGGTGGGGCACGCTCGTCTCTCCCACCACGCGCAACCACATCTGGCTCGAAAACGGCTTGGCCCGCTACGCCGAGTTCCTTTACCTGGAGCACGTGAATGGGCCTTCCGCGCTCGAGGGCGAGGTGCACGATACTTACGTTGAGGCGCTTACGGTGGATCAGCCTCCCCTGATGCAGGCGTCGCGCCTGGAGGATTACTCGCCTGAATTCTGGGCCGCCACAGCCGGCAAGGGTGCGGCGGTGCTGCACATGCTCCGCGGCGTGATTGGCGATGAGAACTTCCTGAAGGTTCTGAAAGCATTTCCCGAGAAGTTCGCCTGGAAATCAGCCAGTACCGCCGATTTTCAGAAGCTGAGCGAGGAAATCTCAGGCCAAGGCCTGAATTGGTTCTTCCTGCAGTGGATCGAATCGAGCGGCGCGCCTGAGTTCAAGATGGAATACACGGTCTTTCGCACTCAAAAGGGGTTCCGCGTGATGGGCAAGATCTCCCAGGACCTCGACACGTTCCGCATGCCCGTGGAACTGCGTATCGATACAGAGGGCAATCCCGAGGAGAAGAAGGTCGAAGTGGTGGGAACTTCCTCCGAGTTCGTGGTCGAGACGTTCGGCAAGCCGAGAAACGTGGTGCTCGATCCCAAAGGTCGCGTCTTGCGGTTTGACAATCCAATGCGCGTGGCTGTTGCCATCCGCCGCGGCGAGCAGTTTGCCGAAGTGGGCGAGTTCAACGATGCGTTGAAAGAGTATCAAAAGGCGCTGGAAGTAAGCCGTAACAGTTCGCTGGCGCATTACCGGGTGGGAGAGCTCTTTTTCCTGCAGAACAATTATCAGTCCGCGGCCAACGAGTTCCGTGAAGCGCTTTCAGGTGATCTCGATCCCAAGTGGACCGAGGTGTGGTCGCACATCAATCTGGGCAAGATTTTCGACATCACCGACCAGAGGGAGCGCGCAGTGAATGAATACCGGCAGGCGCTCCGCACCAAGGACAACACCCAGGGCGCGATCGAGGAAGCTGGAAAGTACGTGAACCAGAAATTCGAGCGCCCGCGGAATACGAACTAGGAACCACAAACGACTGTATTAGTGGCCCTCAGCCTCTAAGAACCGTTCCGCCTCAATCGCCGCCATGCAACCGGCGCCTGCTGCCGTGACCGCCTGGCGATAGCTTCTATCCTGCACGTCGCCGGCGTGAAATACTCCAGTCACGTTGGTGCGCGCGCCGCCCTTGGAGATGATGTAGCCGTCAGGATCCAGATCGATCTGTCCAGCGAACGGCTTCGTATTGGGGATGTGCCCGATCGCCACGAAGAACCCATCCACTGCCTGGTCCCACTGGCGGCCGGTCAAGACGTCCTGGAGTTTGACTCCAGTAACTAGCAATTTAGACGCGTCGTAGACATCGTCGACGATCGTGTTGGTGAGGAATTTGATTTTTGGATTGTGGCGCGCGCGATCCAGCATGATTTTTGAAGCGCGGAACTGATCGCGCCGGTGAACCAGGGTCACCTCCGAGCCGAAGCGCGTCAGGAACGTCGCCTCCTCCATTGCCGAGTCGCCGCCGCCGATCACCATGATCTTCCGGTCGCGGTAAAACGCCCCGTCGCAGGTGGCGCAAGAGCTGACGCCGTGCCCGATCAGCTTCTGCTCGTTCGGCAGTCCCAGCCAGCGCGCCGAAGCGCCGGAAGCAATGATCAGCGTACGCGTTTCGTGCCATTCACCGTCGACATTGATCCGAAAAGGGCGTTTCGAAAGATCGGCCTCGTTTGCCGTGCCGTAGATGTACTCGGCTCCGAAATTCTCGGCCTGTTTCTTCATGTTTTCCACTAGCTCCGGGCCATCGATGCCATCGGGAAAGCCGGGAAAATTCTCGACAAGAGTGGTCAGGGAGAGTTGGCCTCCGGGCTCATGGCCTATTACGACCAGAGGCTTCAGATTGGCTCGGGCTGCGTAAATGGCGGCCGTATTGCCGGCGCAGCCGGAGCCAAGAATCATCAAATTTCGCACGATTTATGGTAGCAAGCGCAGATGAGTAATCGCGCTCGTTTGGGAACTTCCCCGGAGGCGCGGGTTTCCCTCAAAACCAAATTGAAACCACCCGGTTGGTGAGAAACGCGCAAGCGTAAGCGAGTACGGTCATGTACGCGAACTGCACCGCGGGCCAGCGCCATCCCGCGGTTTCGCGGCGCACCACGGCGATAGTGGACATGCACTGCATGGCGAAAGCAAAAAAAACGAGCAGCGCGGCCGCACCGCCGGGAGTCAGGTCCTGGCGCAACGCTTGCTGCAAGCCGACCGACTGGGACGTCCCTTCCATGCCGTAGATTGTGCCGAGCGTGCCGACAATCACTTCGCGCGCCGCCAACGACGTGATCAGCCCGATCCCGATCTTCCAGTTGAAGCCGAGCGGCGCTATCGCCGACTCCGCCGTATGCCCGATCATGCCCGCCAGGCTGTGTTCGATGGGCGGTGTCTTGCCGCCGCTTAGCGGCAAGTGTGCCAGTACCCATATCACCACCGCCACGGCGAGGATCACCGTTCCTGCCCGGCGCAGAAAAACCCTCGACCGGTCCACCAGACGCAATCCGAGGGAGCGCACGGTCGGCCAGCGGTAAGGCGGCATCTCGAGCATGAATGATGAGCGGGAGGTTCTTAGTACGGTTGATTTGAGCAGCCGCGCGGTCAGGATTGCTGCCAGAAAACCGAGCACGTACAGCCCCAGCAGCGCCGCAGCGCGTGTTCCGAAAAAGACTCCCAAAAGAGGCTTTTCGGGGATAAACGCCGCAATGATCAGAATGTAGACAGGCAACCGCGCGGAGCACGTCATGAACGGCGCGATTAGAATCGTCGCGATGCGGTCCCGCTTGTTCTCAATGGTACGTGTGGCCATGATCGCCGGCACCGCGCAGGCATAGGCCGAGAGCAGTGGAATGAAGCTCTTGCCCTGAAGGCCGAAGCGCGCCATGGTGCGATCCGCGATCAGCGCGGCGCGTGCAAGATAGCCCGAGTCTTCTAAGATCCCGATGAACAGGAACAGCAGCAGAATCTGCGGCAGGAAGACCACCACCGACCCCACACCGCTCCAGATTCCGTCGACCACCAGCGACCGCAGCGCGGAATCCGGCAGCATCGACCCGAACCACAGGCCCGACGATTGAATCGCCGTCTGCACCGCATCCATGATCGGCCGCGCGCCCTTGAAAATCGTCTGGAACACCGCGATCACCACCAGCAGAAATACCGCTGGTCCGGCAATTGGATGCAGGAAGAGGGCGTCGAGGCGCCGCGTCCAAAGCGGCGGCGCCGGAGCCTGGTAGTTCGTCTTGGTGCCGACGCTCGCAGCCCAGGCGCGGCACTTGGGAATGTCCTGTATAACGGGCAGCTCGGTCAGCGGCGGCTTGGCCGCAGCGCCAAGCGTCGTCCCGGAGAGGAACTGGAACACCTTGTCCACTCCACTGCCCTTGGCCGCGCTTACGAGCGCCACGGGCGAGCCCAGCTGCATTGCCAACTCGGCCGAATCGATGTCGCCGCCGCGCCGCTCCAGATCGTCGGCCATGTTCAGAATTACCAGCGTCGGCAGGCCCAGGCTCAGCACGGGCGCAGCCAGGATCAGATGGCGGCTTAGATTGGTCGAGTCCAGGATGAGCAAGACGGCATCCGGCCGGGGAAGTTCCTTCATGGTGCCGCACAGGACGTCGTGCGTCACGCGCTCGTCCTCGGTACGCGGGCTGAGGCTGTAGACGCCCGGAAGGTCGACGACGTAGATCTCGCGGCCCGCCTCCAGCTTCACGCGTCCCATGCGGTGTTCGACCGTTACGCCCGGGAAATTCGCCACTTTTTGACGAAGTCCTGTGAGCCGGTTGAATAGCGTCGATTTTCCCGAGTTCGGAGGGCCGACAATGGCCACGATGTGCCGGCGGCTCTGAACCGGCGGCCGAGCAATCGTTGCCGCAGCGCAGCCGTGGCAGTCGCCCATGTTTTGTGTATCCTAGCGAAGAATTAGCTTGAGCGCGGTCTCCCGGCGCAAAGCAACTTCCGATCCGTCCACGCGAAAAACTCTCGGATCGCCTCCCGGCGCCGAGTGCCCCGGCGTCACAACGTGGCCGGGCAGAAATCCCAGTTCCATCAGCCGCCGTGAATCCTCTTCAGGCAGATCCAGCCGCTCGATGATACCGGATTCTCCGTGTTTGAGTTCCGTCAGATTCCGGGCGCCTGGATTCCGTTTGGGCGCCTTCGGTTTCTTCTTGAAACTCGTTTGCATGTTTGTTCTGAGTCCCACCCGTAGCCGCTCCCTATCAGATCCCGACGCCCTCTGGCGATCACAAGTCGGTTGCATCTGAGTCCAGACTTAGGCTGGAGCCTAACTTAAATTTCAGGATACACCATATCGGACCAGAATGGTCGGAGATTGCGGTTCGATGTAGCCGGTTTTTGACCCGCCCGAAGTGAAGGTGCCATAATCGACCGGATGGATATGCGACGCATACTGATATTTTTCTGCGTGGTCTGCGTGACGTTCGGTCAATCCGGCAATCGCCGCGGCGTCACCGCCGAAGACTACTTCGCGTTCGAATCCGCCGGCGATCCGCAGATTTCGCCGGATGGAAAGTGGGTTGCCTACACGGTAACCAGCGTCGATCAAAAGGCCAACCGCCGGGTGTCGCGTATCTGGCTCACAGCGATTGACGGTAGTCATCCCCCGGTGCCCTTTACCAGTGAATCGGCGTCGTCCATGTCGCCGCGCTGGTCTCCCGATGGACGCTTCGTGGCGTTCCTCTCGGGGCGCGACGGAGGCCGCAACCAGATCTGGCTGCTCTCGCGCAACGGCGGCGAAGCGCGGCGGATTTCGAACTTCGAAAACGGAGCTTCGAGCATCGAATGGTCGCCCGATTCGACGCGCATCGCGTGTCTTACACGGACGGGCCCGCCGCCCAGCAAGTCGAGCGACGTCCGCCATTACACGCACGCCAATTACAAGTTCAACGATACCGGCTATTTCGACGAGAGGCGCTCGCACGTGGCAATCGTTGATGTAAAATCCGGCGCCCCCAAACAGATCACGGACGGCGACGATTGGAACGATACCGAACCGCACTGGTCGCCGGATTCTGCGCGCGTCGCATTTGTCTCCAATCGCACCAGCAAAGAGTTTGACTTCGACCACAACACCGATATTTGGGTGGTTCCTGCCGCCGGCGGCGCGCTCACGAAGATTTCCGATCACGAAGGCCCGGATCGCAGTCCCCGCTGGTCGCCCGACGGACGCCGCATCGCCTTCCTGGGCGCCGTGGATGAGGAGGATCAACCGAAAATCTATGTCGCGCCATCCGAGGGAGGCAAGCCGTCGACGGTAGTGAATAAGGATTTCGATCAAACGGTCTCGGAAATGGTCTGGGCGGAACAGGGCAAGGCGATCTATTTCGGGTCAGGCGTGAAAGGTGAAACCCACGTTTATAGATTGGACGTCGCGACCGGCCAGATCCGGCCGCTTACCTCGGGCCCGCGCGGTGTGCACGGTTTTGCGGCGCACGACGCGAGCGGCAAACTGGTCTACATCGCAAATGATTTCGAGCACCTGGACGATCTCTACGCCCGCGACGACGCCGGCGGCCCGGAGCGGCAACTCACGCACCTGAACGCCGAGCTATGGAGCAAGCTTTCATTGGCCAAAGTGGAGCGTGTGCCTTACACAGCCGAGGATGGCCTGCCCATCGACGGCTTCCTGGTCAAACCGGTTGGCTGGGAGCCGGGCAAAAAGTATCCCATGGTGCTGAGCATTCATGGCGGGCCGGCGGGCATGTACGGCGTCGATTGGTTCCACGAGTTCCAGGTCTATGCCGGCCGAGGCTGGGCCGTCTTCTTCTGCAACCCTCGCGGATCCACCGGCTATGGCAGAAAGTTTCAGCGCGCCGTCGCGCTGGAATGGGGCGGTAAAGCGTACACCGACATCATGACCGGTGTCGAACAGGTGCTGAAGCGCAATCCCTGGATCGACCGCGACCGATTGGGCGTCACCGGCGGCTCATACGGCGGCTTCATGACGAACTGGATCATCACCCACACCAACATCTTCAAAGCGGCCGTTACGCTGCGCAGCATCTCCAATTTCATCAGCGACGACGGAACCCGCGACGGCGCATACGGCCACGAACGCGACTTCGGCGGCGATATTTTCCACAATTTCGATCTGTACTGGAAGTACTCGCCGCTCAAATATGTGGCGAACGTGAAAACGCCGACGCTCGTGTTGCATTCCGACAATGATTACCGGGTACCGATCGAGCAGGGGGAGCAGTGGTTTCGCGCGCTGCAGCACTATCGCGTCACCTCGGAGTTCGTGATGTTCCCGCGCGAGAATCACAACCTGACCCGCAATGGCGAGCCGAAGCATCTGGTGGAGAGCCTCAATTGGCAGTGTTACTGGTTCGACCGCTTCCTGAACGGGAACGAGGGCGCGAAGCGGCCGACCGAGCTCGCCGCTGCCTCAACGGCTCCCTAACCCGCCTGAGCTGCAAGCGCTGCGACAATGAAAGAGGATGAACCTCTTCCTTCCGCCGGCGCTCGACGCGATCGTGCGTGACCTGCATGGGAGAGGCTTTCGTGCGCTGGTGGTCGGCGGAGCCGTGCGAGATGCGCTGCTTGGCCTGGAGCCTAAAGATATCGACATCGAGGTATACGGGATTACCTATGACCGGCTGGCCGAAGTTCTTTCGCGACACGGGCGCATCGATGTGGTGGGCAAGAGTTTCGGCGTGGTGAACTTCGCCGCATCGAACGGCGAGGCGTGCCACTTCAGCGTGCCGCGGCGCGATAACAAAATCGGCCTCGGTCATCGCGATTTTCTTGCGACCTTCGACGAAAACATCACCCCGCGCGAAGCCGCCAGCCGCCGCGATTTCACCATCAACGCCCTCGCGTTCGATCCGGTCTCGGGCGAGCTGCTCGATTTCTTCCGCGGCGTACCGGACCTCGAAAAGCGAATACTGCGCGCGACCAGCGACGCTTTCAGCGAGGATCCCCTGCGTGTGCTGCGCGGCATGCAGTTCGCATGCCGGTTCGACCTCGCGCTCGATCCGGCGACGGCGGAAAAGTCCCGAGTCATAGCCGGCGAGTACTCGACTTTACCCAAGGAGCGGGTGGCGGAAGAATTCATGAAGTGGGCCGTCAAAAGTGTGAAGCCTGGCCGGATCGCCGAATACCTTGCGGCCACCGGCTGGCTAGTCCATTTCCCCGAGATCGAACAGATAACGCACACAATGCACGTCGTCAACGCGGCGGCGGCGATCGCTGACCGCGACGGCCTCGAAGGCGACGAGCGGGCGGTGCTGCTGTTTGCCGCGCTTACGCACGACTTCGCCAAAGCCGGGACGACCGCATTGCGCGAGAAGAATGGCGCGCTGCGGTGGACCTCCTATGGTCATGAGGCGGCGGCTGGCATTGCGGCGCGGAACTTTCTCGAACGGATCGGCATCAAGGGTGCGATCGTCGAGCACGTGGTTCCGCTGGTGGAGAATCACCTCGTGCATTCGCATCTGGGAATGGATGTGACGCCGCGTAACGTCCGCCGCCTGGCTGTGCGCCTCGCGCCTGCGAGCATCGCCCAACTTGTGCGGCTGATCGAAGCGGATGCCTCCGGACGCCCGCCAAGGCCAGCCGGGCTGCCCGAGGCGGCGGCGCGCATCCGCGATATGGCCGCAGCGCAGGCGGTGGAGCGACAGCCGCAGCTGCCGCTGATCCTCGGCCGTCACGTGCTGCCTTATTTCGGCAGCCGCCCCGGAAAACACATCGGTGCGGTGACCCGCGCGGCGTATGAGGCGCAGCTCGACGGCGCGTTCTCGACCGAAGAGGAAGCGCTTAAGTGGCTGGACGAATATATCGGGATCAGGCAGTGGGAAGTGGGTAGCAGGTAAACGGGCCGCCGTCTGCTTTTTATGATCAGTCCATGCTATCCAGATCCCAACAGCCGGTTTAATTCCGCATAGGGAACGGCGCCGTCGGTGAAGGATGTATAAGAGCCCGATTCGCGCAGCTCCCGGGCGATGCGGTAGACCAGACCCATTGTCGCCCGCATCGGGCCCGACCCCACGCTCACACGGGCCACGCCCATTTCTTGCAGGTCTGGCGCGCTCGGCGTGCCTTCCCCCGCCAGAACGTTGAGCGGGCCACGGACGGCTTTGACCAGCCGGCCGACCGTCGCGCGATCCCGCACGCCCGGCGCAAAGAGGCAATCTGCGCCCGCGTTGCGATAGGCGTTCAGTTTCTGAACTGCGCGATCGAACCGCGTCGCTTCATCGCCGATGGCGTTGAGAAAAATGTCCGTACGCGCGTTGATCACCATTTCGGGGGTTGCTTTGCGGATGGCCCGAATCGTGGCGGTCTGTTCCGCCTCCTCAATCAGCCGGTCTTCGCCGTATGTGTCCTCAAGATTCATCCCGACTGCGCCGGCCGCCCACACCTGGCGTGCTGTCTCGACCGCATCGTCATAGCCCGCCTCCACGTCCGCCGTCACCGGAATGTGGATCGCACGGGCGATACGCGCCACCACTTCGAGCATTTCCCCCCGCGAAATGCGTTGCCCGTCGGGATATCCGAGAGCGAAGGCGATTCCAGCACTCGTAGAGCCGAGGGCGGGGAATCCGGTGCTCTCGAAAATCCTCGCGCTGGCAACGTCCCATGCGTTTGGCAGCACCAGAATCGGCGCGCTTAAATGCAGGCGTCTAAAGACTTCTGCCTTTGTGAGCACGCTTCGAGGATAACTTAACCGATAGAATAGTCGCATATGGTTCGTCCGCTTTTGGCTCTCGCCTGCGCCGCTGGTCTTTTTGCGCAGAAACAACCGTTTAACGTCGAAACCATGGTCAAGCTGGCACGTATCAGCGAGCCGGCGCTCTCGCCGGACGGAAAGCAAGTGGCTTTCACTGTCCAGACCATCGATATGGAGAAAAACGCGAAGCCGAAACAGATCTACCTGGTCCCGGTGGATGGTGGCTTCCCCCGCCAGATTAGTCATGACGGTACGCAGAACGAGCGCCCGCGCTGGTCGCCTGACTCCAAACAAATCTACTTTGTTTCGAACCGCTCTGGCTCATCGCAGATCTGGGCGATGGATCCGGATGGCGGCCACGTGCGACAGGTCAGTCATGTTTCGACCGAAGCCAGCGGCATCCTTGTGACGCCCGACGGTAAAAAGGTCGTGTTCTTGTCGAGCGTCTATCCTGAGTGCGGATCCGACGACCCGTGCAACAAAACCAAACTCGAAGGCGAGAACAGCAGCAAGGTGAAAGCGCGCATCTACACCTCACTACTCTACCGGCACTGGACCGAGTGGAAGAGCAAGCGCCGGCAGCATTTGATGGTCATGAACGCTGACGACGGCACCGCGGTCAGAGATCTGACTCCGGGCACGCATGACGTACCGCCATTCTCGCTGGGCGGTCCAGAGGATTATGCGATTTCGCCCGACTCGACGGAGGTCGCGTTCACGATGAACGCCGGCGCCGACCAGGCTACCAGCACGAACTCTGATGTCTACACCGTGCCGATCGCGGGCGGTGAGCCAAAGAAGATCACGATCGGGCTGGGGGCCGATAACGCGCCGCTTTATTCGCCCGACGGAAAATACCTCGCATTCCGCTCGCAGGCTCGTCCTGGTTATGAAAGCGACCGGTGGCGGCTGATGGTGCTCGAACGCTCGAACGGGCGCACCAATAGCCTGTCTGAGAGCCTCGATCGTTGGGTGGGCAGCATGACCTGGTCACCCGATTCGACGCGGCTCTTTTTCACGGTGGAAGACCGCGGCCGCACGGGCTTGCAAATGATTCCGGTCACGGGTGGTGCTTTGCGCAATATTATTTCCGGCTCGTCCAGCCTCGATGACGTGCATTTTACATCGGACGGGCGAATCATGATCTACACCGAGCAGAGCGGATCGCGGCCCGTCGAGATTTATCGCGCAACCTCGACCGGCGGCACGGGCGTGCCACTTACTCATCTCAACGATGCCGTGCTGGCCGGCGCGTCGCTCACGCCGCTCGAAGAAATCTGGGTGGAGAGCGCGGATAAAACGCGCGTGCATGCGTTCGTTCTGAAGCCGCCCGATTTTTCGCCGTTCAGAAAATATACCGTTCTATTGCTGATTCACGGCGGGCCGCAAGGCGCCTGGGGAGAGACGTGGAGTTATCGCTGGAACGCGCAAGTATTCGCTTCGGCCGGTTACATGGTTGTGATGCCGAACCCGCGCGGTTCGACCGGCTATGGCCAGAAGTTCATCGACGATATTAATGGCGACTGGGGCGGCAAAGTGTACGACGATCTGATGGCCGTCGCCGACCACGTGGCTACGCTGCCCTATGCTGACGCGGACCGCATGGCCGCCGCGGGCGGCTCCTATGGCGGCTACATGGTGAACTGGCTGCTCGGACACACCTCGCGATTTAAGGCGCTGGTCTCGCACGCCGGCGTTTTCGACCTCCGTAGCATGGCCGGCGAAACCGAAGAGCTGTGGTTCCCTCTGTGGGAGTTTCGAGGTATGCCGTGGGACAACCCGGAAATGTACGCCAGGTGGTCGCCTAGCTACTTCGTGAAAGATTTCAAGACGCCGACGCTAGTGATTCACGGAGAGCTGGATTATCGTGTGCCGGTGGGACAAGGCTTGCAACTCTTTACGGCGTTGCAAATGCAGAGAGTCCCGTCGAAGCTGCTGTTGTTCCCGGATGAAGGCCACTGGATCCAGAAACCGCAAAACAGCATGCTGTGGTACAACCAGTTTCTCGAGTGGATCGGCGAGTGGGTGAAAAAGCGTTCCGATTAACAGCTGGACTTGGTTGTATTGTATTCATGCTCGCGGGCTGCGGCTCACCTGAAGCACGCCTGCGAAAAACCCTTGCGGCACAGATCACAGGGGTGGTCCATTTGCCGTCGGGCGTGATCGAAGTTTCTTCCGAGCTTCGCGTCGCACCTGGAGCGCACGATCTCGAAATCGTGGGCTCGGGGACGATGCTCAAGGCCGGCAAGGATTTCAAAGGCCGGGCGATCTTCGCTGCCGAGGGCGCGCGCGGCGTACGGATGCGTGATTTTTCGATCGACGGCAACCGGGCGGCGCTCGCCAAGCCGCTTGAAATGGCGCCGCCGGAGAACGCTTTTCGACTTTACTATCCTGACAACGGCGTGCTCCTCGACCGCGTGGAGGGGGCCGAGCTTTCGAATCTGAAGCTCGCTAACGTTGTCAATTTCGCGATACTGATCAGCCGCTCCTCGGCGATCCGAATCCGCGGCGTCGAGGTAGAAGAGTCAGGCTCGCGCAACGCACGCGGCCGGAACAATAGCACAGGCGGGATCGTGATAGAAGAGGGGTCCAGGAATTTCGAGGTGCGCGACTGTACCTTCCGGCGGATCAATGGAAACGGGTTGTGGACCCACTCGCTGTACACCTCGCCACGCTCGGAGGACGGACTGTTCGCCGCTAACCGGTTCGATTCGGTGGGCCGGGACGCGATCCAGGTGGGTCACGCCACGCGCGTGCGCGTTCAAGAGAACACCGGAACGCGCGTCGGCTTTCCGTCCGAAGGCGTGGATTTCGAAAGCGGGGCCACGCCCGTGGCGATCGACACTTCGGGCAATGTGGACCATTCGGAATATTCAGGCAACAGGTTCGAAGAGGTGAACGGCAAGTGCATCGATCTCGACGGGTTCCACGACGGCGCCATCCGTGACAACCGTTGCATCAACCGCCGCCCGCCCGAAGAATACCCGTTCGGCCACTTCGGGATCGTGATGAATAATACTGATCCCGACATGCGCTCTGAGAACATCGAAATCACCGGCAACGATATCGACGGAACCAAGTTCGGCGGCCTGTTCCTGATGGGCAGCGGTCACCGTGTCATCGGGAACGTGTTCCACCACCTGAACAAGGCGGAGTGCAATGAGAACGCGGCCCGCTTCGGCTGCATATACAAAAAGGACGAACCCAAGATGCTTGAATCGGGAATCTATCTTGGCCGCGGCGTGGCTCGCTTCGAGCAGACACGGGGAAACGTGATTCGTAACAACCAGATTTCGGGGCACAAGATGAAAACGCGTTGCATTGCCGCCGGCCCCGGGGTCTCGCTCGCGCAAAACCGGATCGAGCGGAACACCTGTTCCGATTACTCCCGCTGACGTATCCTGGAACCGGGTGTCCATCGAGTTCCGGAATGTGTATGCCGCGCCCCTGGCCGGTTTCAGCGCAGTTGCGCCTGGAGGGGCGATTATAGGTGTCATCGGAGAAAAAACCTCGGGCATCACTGAGTTGCTGAAACTTGCCGGCGGCATCTTGCAACCCGAGCAGGGCGAAATCGTTTCGAGTCCCGAACGGCGTTTCGTGGCCCTCGGCGACCCTCTGAACCTGGCGCCGGCCGCGGTCCTGGCGCTGGACCAGGCGCTCGCCACGCAGGACGCCGTGGTGCGGGCCCGAACGCTAGCCGGCCTGGACCGCTTGCGGCGCGCGGGCGCCACGGTGCTGCTGTCGTCGCACGAAGAGAAACTGCTTGAAGGCTTATGCGACGAGGTGTGGTGGCTCGATGGAGGCCAAATGGCCGCCAAGGGTGATCCGCGCGAGACGCTCGACAGGTATCGGCGCTTCGTCGCCGAACGCGTCCGGAGTTGGGGCGAGACGATTCCGCCGCGTTTGGCTCCGGCGTTTCGGCGCGGCGACGGGCGGGCGGAAGTGATCTCGATCGAAACGCTCGGAGCGGGCGGAAAACCGACCATCGTCTGGAAGAGCGGCGAGATGGTGAGCGTACGCGCGACGGTGCGCTTTCACGAAGCGGTCGCCGAGCCCGTGCTGGGACTTCTGATCCGCACCCAGATCGGCTTCGAGGTGTACGGCACCAACACCGAATTGGAGCAGGTGAAGATCGGACCGCGCGAAGCGGGCGCCACGGTTACGATCGTTTTTTCGTTCCTGTGCGATCTGTGCCCGCAGGCGTACACGCTGACGCTTGCCTCGCACGATCCTGATGGCACGGCTCATGATTGGTTGGACGACGCGATCGCGATTGCTGTGACCGATGAGCGTCCGACAGCCGGAGTTGCGAATTTGCGGGCGAAGGTGACGGCGGAGAGTGAACCGCAGCCCTGAGCGAGGCTCGCTACTTCCCCTCTAACAAGAACGTCGGCGCCAGGCCCGTCAGCGTCGAAAAACTGTTCGACCCCGCCACGCTCAGCCAGCTGGAACAGCCATGCACCTTGCCCAGGAACGAATGCGGGTGCACGTCCACTTGCATCTCTTTCATCATCAAGCTGCCATATTGCAGCAGCGGGAAAACGGCGTGGGACGGCTCGTCCGCTTCCTGTACCACGTAGGGTGTGCGCATGGCCTGGCGAAGCGCTTTCTCCCATCCGCTGTCGTCGGTTTCAGCGCCGCGGAAGGAGTGCAGGTCGGCTGAGTCGTCGTTCGGTTTCAGCACCAGCTTGTTCCGATGCTTCATCACGAACTCCGGCAGGTCCACGGTATGGTTGCGGTAGGTCGTCTTGGCGGCCTGCACCAGGCGCGTCCATGGAATAAACTCCTTGATGGCTTTGCGCTCCCCCGCCGGAAAGCGCGCAGTCACGGAGTCGTCCGTGAGCAGGTCGAAGATGACCCTTTTTGCTCCCAACTCGGAGCGGAAGCTGTTCACCATGCACACCGCGCGCTCCTTGTATGCGCGCACGAGCGGATGCGATAGATCGAATCGCACCAGGAATTCCTGTAGCTTGATACGGCGAAACGCGATGTCGATCGCGAACTCACCCCGCCGCAGGATGCCACTGCGGTACTCGAGCTGGTCCGGCGAAACGATCTCGGTTGGAAATCCTTCGCTAGCGAAGAACTCAGCCAGCAGCGCGTGTTCGCTCGCCTCGGCCGTTTGGAACGGCTGCCGGAACTCGACGATCGCGATGCGCGGCTTCTTCTGCTTGCCCCCAAAATCCTTGTACGCTTTGAGCATTGCGTTCAGCAAGTATGCCTTGCCGCCGAGCTTCTTGAGTTTGTACTTTTTCCGGAACTCTTTGACCGGCGCTGCTTCGTAGAAAAGATCGGCCAGCGTGTCCCCGTAGATCACTCCTGCGGGAGCTTCGGCGTTGTGCGCCACGAAACGCAGAGTGCCGTCATTTAGATTTGTGTCCAGCAGTCCTGTTACGCTCACGAACGAATAACCCGGGTCGACGGCAGCCAGCATGCGTTCGGCCGGCAGCAGTTGCAGGCGCGCCATAAGCGCGGAACTCGAGAGCGCCATCTGTTCCACGCGGTTAATGGCCGAAAACAAAGCCTCAGCCGCCTTCACCAGCGACGCGTATTCGCGATTGGTGAGAAAATGCGGCCGCAAAACCGGAGAAATCATCCGGCCACCGAGCCGCTCGGCCTTCATGCGCTCCTGGAGCGCTTGGGCCCAAGCCAGGTCGATGTACGGTTCGCTTTCGATGATTTTGTGATAACGGGCTATCGCCTCGCCCACCTGAGTCATGGGGCTTCTAATGCCCAGTATCGCACGCTGACCAAGCTGTTGGAAAGAGAATCAGCCCCGGCTTTTTAGGTTAATATTATGATATTAAAAGACTTATGTAGATTTGGAACAAGAAAGCGTTCATTACCTTTGATTTGCCTTCAGGACCTTCTTCCGCAATCGAATGGACTTCGGAGTTACCTCCACGAGTTCGTCTTCTCGAATAAACTCGATGGCCTGCTCCAGGTTCAATAACCTCGGCGGTACCAGCCGGATGGCGTCATCCGCGGTCGAAGCCCGCATGTTCGTGAGCTTTTTCTCTTTTACGATGTTCACGTTAAGGTCTGCGTCGCGGGCATTCTCGCCGACGATCATGCCTTCATAGACCTCGGTACCCGGCGACACGAACATTTCGCCGCGCTCCTGTAAGTTGAAGATGGCGTGGCCGGTGGTCTTGCCGGGGCGATCGGCGACCAGCGTACCCGTGGGCCGGCTGGGAATATCGCCCTGCCACTCGATGTAACCGTGAAACAGAGAATTCATGATAGCCGTACCCTTGGTATCCGTGAGCATTTCGCTGCGCAGGCCGATCAACCCGCGCGAAGGGACGTGGAACTCCAGCCGGACGCGTCCAGAGCCGTGGTTGATCATCTTCAGCATCTTTCCTTTGCGGCCGCCGATTTTTTCGATCACCACTCCGATGTACAGCTCCGGGCAATCGACCACCAGTAGCTCCAGTGGCTCGCTCAGCCTGCCATTGCTATTCTTGGTCAGGATTTCCGGCTTGCCGACAGCCAGCTCATAGCCTTCGCGCCGCATCATCTCGACCAGAATGGCGAGTTGCAGCTCGCCGCGGCCCATCACCTTGAACGCGTCCGGCCCGCCTGCCTCCTCAACGCGAATCGAGACGTTGGTCAATAGTTCCTTATCCAGGCGGTCGCGCAGGTTGCGCGACGTGACGTAGGTTCCTTCCCGGCCGGAAAATGGCGAGGTGTTGATGGTGAAGGTCATCGCGATGGTGGGTTCATCGATCTGGATCTTCTTGAGCGGCTGGGGCGACTCCGCGCTGGTCACAGTTTCACCAATCGTAATGCCTTCGACCCCGGCGATGGCCAGGATGTCGCCTGGCTGCCCCACGGTTTCGTCCACTCGCCTCAGTCCTTCGAACGAGTAAAGCTTGGTGATTTTGGTCCGTTGGAACGTGCCGTCCAGCTTGGCGATGGCCACCTCGTCACCAAGCCGGAGCGTGCCGTTGAAGACGCGGCCGATGGCTAGGCGGCCAAGATAATCGCTGTAATCGAGGTTCGCCACCAACAGTTGCAGCAGGCCTTCAGGATCGCCGGCCGGCGCCGGGATATGTTCGACGATCGCTTCGAACAGGGGCCGCAGATCGGAACCGCCGGCGCCGGGTTCCATTCTCGCGATACCGGCCTTGGCATTGGTATAGATCACCGGAAATCCAAGCTGATCCTCAGTCGCGTCGAGGTCGATGAACAAGTCGTAGATTTCGTTCAGGACCTCCTGAATGCGGGCATCGGGCCGATCGATCTTATTGATCACGACGATCGGAG
>QHXU01000319.1:0-555 GCA_003223065.1 Acidobacteriota bacterium
GCCGGGTTCGACGGTGAGCTTGCGGCCCACTCGAGAGCTGGCGTTGGCCAGGTGGCACAGCGCGGCGGACATTGCGCCAATGTCGATATCTGCGTTCAGGTCCTTGGCGTTACGCGTCCGGCGCGCGTTCAGGAAATTGGTCATGTGCGGCGCCGTTTCGGAGCCCCTGACGGCCTTCTCCTCCATGGCCAGGCTACTACCTTCGCCTTTGTAAATTTGGAAACCGGCTGAGTCGACGGCCATCCAGCCATCGCTGCCATAAAAGAGGTTGCCGACAAAGTTGCCGCCCCTGCGTTCCAGGCCACCTTCGCCGCCGGTCAGCAGGCCGCGCACCTCGAATACGATTTCGCGATCGCTATAATCGAAGCTGGCAAGCTGCGTGTTCGGGGTTTCCTGGTCGTCAGTGTAGACATACTTGCCGCCGGTGGAGACTACGCTTTTCGGCCATTCGACATCGCCTAGTCCCCATCGGCAGATGTCCATCTCGTGCACCCCCTGATTGCCGATATCGCCATTGCCGGTGTCCCAGAACCAGTGCCAGTTGTATTTGAAGCG
>QHXU01000319.1:598-5500 GCA_003223065.1 Acidobacteriota bacterium
CTGGCGGAACCGGCGAATCCGCTGCATGGCCGATGGATTTGCGCCGCTTGAAGCAGAGCCCCTTCGCCAGGTATACCTTGCCGATGGCGCCTTGTTGCAGTAGCTGCATGGCCTTCTGCTTGTGAGGAACGCTGCGGCTTTGCGAGCCCACCTGGACCATGCGTCCCGTCTTGCGCGCAGTCTCGATCATCCGCTGGCCTTCGTAGACGTTGTAGCTGGCGGGCTTCTCCACGTAAACGTCTTTGCCTGCCTGGCACGCCCAGATGGTGGCCAGCGCGTGCCAGTGATTCGGCGTGGCGATCGAGACGGCGTCGACGTCCTTATCGGCGAATACGGCGCGCATATCGGCATAGCCCTTGGGCTTTTGGCCGGTCTTTTTTTCGACGTTCGCGGTGGCTCGCTCGAGCGCCGCCTGGTCGACGTCGCACAGCGCAGTGACGCGGCACTCCGGCAGCTTGATGTATTCGTTCACGTGGGCTGTGCCGCGGCCTCCCAGCCCGATTACCGCCACGTTGATCTTGTCGTTCGCTCCCAGCGCGCGCGCAACGGAGAACGCCGCAGTGGTCGCGAGAAAGGTTCTTCGAGAAGAAAGTGACATGATTTGGAACTCCTTTGTCCGGCGCTATACGCTTCGATTGTCCGTATTCTGACCAGTTGCCCGCAAGCTTGCGGCAATGTTCGCTGTTCAGCTACACAAAAGATAGGTTGTCGGAGAGCCATAATCTGTGTTTAACTTGCTCTGCAACGACCACAGCGCAGGCGCTCGGCTTGTTGTTAAGGAGGGAAGCCACAGTGCCAAAAACTCTCCGTCAGAAGATCGAAGCCGCACAATCGTGGAGCGTCCATTACGACGGGTACGCATATGATGATGCCCGTAAAGTAGACGGAATCTGGTACTACCGTGATTCTCTGAATCGTGAGTACCGGGCATTTCGCTATCAGTCAGAAGTGCGTCTACGTTTCAAAAACCCGCCGGTCGAGCCGGGCCCCACGCATACATCGGACGGGTGCTGATCATCGGGCACGGCGGCGACTTCACGCCTAGAACGCATTTCATCCGCATAGGGCGAAGAGCTCTCGAACCTAAGGTCGCTTCCGAATAGTAGAGCCTGGGCGCGGCACATACTATTATCAAGAACCAAAAAAGAATTATTCCCGATGAAGCGTTTTTGCGCTTTTCGGGAGATCTGTGTGACGTGAGAGGGTGTGGAGGACGGCTCTCGGCCAAGTTAGAAGTGTGACAATTCAACTAGCAAAAGACCGGCGTGACCAAGCGCTCAGAGTCTGGAGGCGCGAAGTCCAGTTACTGCTCGACCTCCAAGCCTCTGCGCCATCTCATTTCAGAAAGCCGCAGCGCAAGATAGTCTCGAGAGCACGTGCGCGCTACGATAGGGCGAGTGCGGACTATCTGGATATGCTCAAGAAAATCCCAAAACATGGGGCTGCGTAGGAACTCGATATCGCTTACGCGCCCTGGCTGCTGACGAGTTCTCCACGCTGCTCCACATCAATCGCAAACAGCCGTATCTTCTTGCCCGCCCAGAGAGCCTCAACCATGCCGTCTGCCGCGACGCCAGCAATCGTAATCACACCTCCGGATGGAACGGTAACGATATCTTGCTTGTTGTCCGCCGCGAGGATAGCGGCTGTGTCTTTTGTAAGGCGGTAGGATCGGTAAGACATAGGGAATCCTGCATCCCGTTGAAAGAGCAGTAAGTTGTAAAACGGCTTTTAGAAGGGGACTTCTGTTTAGACTACACGGATCCGTTTTCTGCGTCAAGGTCACACTCACGCGAGGCGGCACTCTGCAAGCGTCGCGACCGCTTCACCCCTGCTAAGGTCAGGATTGATCGTCAGTTCCAAGACTGACACGTTATCCAAGTTGAGCTTGTAGTCTTCGATTTCGGTCGTGGACCCATGCGGGCTGAAGTTCCACTGCTGACGAACCACTTCGTGCGCGCTATGCTCCCCGGCAGGCCAGCATCGGATTGTGAATTGCTGCAGGCGCTCAGCCTCAGTCTCCAAGAACCGGAGCCAAATGCATTTCAGTCGCTGAGGCCGATCGAAGACCAGCCGAATCGTCTGCTCCCCTCGGCCCGCGGCGCGCCAACCTGGTCCCTTGCCAAAGTTAAACGCAGATTCGATCGGATAGTCATGATCCTCAGATGTGACTTCGACTTGGGCAATCCGCTCCAGATCCAGCCAGGCTTCACTTTGCAACGGGGCATTGCCGGAGGGCGCTGAACTGATCAGACGTTTGCGCATACCTTTATTCTCGCTCCCCACGGAATCCCCTGGCAGCACAGCGCTCCCGGCGGGCGAGGCCAGCCCCAGTAGCTTGAGCAAAAGCCGGCTCTGGCGTACAATTACACTGTTTGTAGCGCGCCGACGGAAAACTGCCATGCAATGCCAGGAAACCGCGATGGCCGTGGAGCCGATTGAAGAACCCCGACCAGCGAGAATTCTCCTGGTAGACGACCGGCCGACGAATCTCGTGGTCTTACAGGCATTGTTGGAAGGCGCCGGACACGAGATCCTGACCGCATCGTCCGGAAAAGAAGCGGTCGCATTGACGACAGCGGGTGATTTCGCACTGATCTTGCTCGATGTCATGATGCCGGAGATGGACGGCTTCGAGACCGCACGCCGGATACGAGACGAAGGCCGGAACGGGCGGACACCGATTATTTTCATCACGGCTTACAAGGAGCTTGAGGAGCAATTACTTCGCGCCTACGTCGTGGGCGGCGTGGATTTCTTATACAAGCCGATTGATCCTGAAGTGCTGAAGTTTAAGGTCTCCGTTTTCGTGGACCTTTACCGGCAACGTGCATTGGTCAAAAGATACTCCACGCAATTGGAGGCGGCGAATACCGATCTGGAGCGTCGTGTCGCGGAGCGTACGGCTGAGTTGCACGCCGCCAACGACGAGCTTCGATTGTTGGCGCACGCCAGTTCGCATGATCTCAAAGAGCCGCTAAGGACGATCGCCAACTATACCCGGCTCTTGGATGAACGCTACAAGCAACAACTCGGCGGCGACGCCAAGGAGTTCATCAACTTTATAACCGATGGCGCACACCGCTTGGACTCGCTGTTGAACGATCTTCTCGCCTATTCGGAGCAGCTGAATCCGCCGCGCTATGCCGCTGCTTGCTGTGATTCTGAAGCCGTGCTCGGCGAGGTCGTGATGATGTTGGACGTGCTGGTCAGGGAGAGCCATGCCGTCATCACTCACGATCCATTGCCTCAGGTCGGCGCGGAATTCAATGAAGTAACGAAACTATTTCAGAACCTCATCGGCAATGCGATTAAGTTCAGAGGAGCCGACGCGCCGCACATTCGCATCTCCGCGCAGCAGCAAAATGAAAAGTGGCTTTTCTCGGTAAAGGATAACGGGATCGGTATCCATCCGCAGCACCACGGCGAGATTTTTGGCATTTTCAAACGGCTGCACGGCCGCGAGTATGATGGAAACGGGATTGGTCTGGCGATCTGCAAGAAGATTGTGGAACGGCGCGACGGACGCATCTGGGTTGATTCGCAACCCGGGCAAGGATCGACCTTCTACTTCACCCTTCCGGAAGCCGTCTGATGTAAATAGACGCAAATCGCCGTAAACGAATGAAAACTACCACCCACAGTTCCACGAACGCGGGCGAGACACGCGATAGCCGCACTGCAATCGCCAGCCTTGCGGCGATCGGGAGCGTGATCGCCGCATCGAGTTGCTGTCTGCCAATTCTGCCGTTCGCGTTCGCCGCCGGATTTGCCGGCACCTCCGCAGTGCTGGGAGTAATGAGACCGTACCTTCTGGGCGCTGCTGTCTTGTTCATCGCTTACGGGTTTTATCAGGCTTGGCGGACAAAGCAATGCCAGCGGCGGCCGAGCCTTCTCAGCAACCTTTTCTTGGGTGCTTCGACCGTCCTTGTGGCCGTTTCGATTGTATTTCCCCAGGTGCTGGCGAACGCCGCAGCCAATCTCTTCGCTCGGGGAACACGATGAGCCGCAAGACCCTCGCAGGCGCAGTTTCAGTGCTGGCCCTTGCCGCGGGGCTCTTGTACTACAATTACGGCGGTCACGAAGTCCCTCCCGGCCAGCCGCCCCTCGCCCGGCTCACGCCCGAGAATTTTTCGCAAATCAAGAGCGCGTTCAATGAAGCAGGCAGCGACATTCGCCTGCTGGTGCTTTTATCGCCGACTTGACCCGTCTGCCTGCAGGGGGCCTCTGCAGTCGAACGCGTGTTGCAGGAATCTGACGCCAAGAGGATACGCGCCTTCATCGTGTGGGAGCCAGTGCTACCGACAGATTGGGGAGCGCCTTCCACAGCGGCGCTTAGGCGGATTTCCGACCCGCGCGTGGCTCAGTTTTGGGACAAGGAGCGACTCATCTCCAAAGCCATGGGAGAACATGACCGCAGAAGCATTGTGTGGGATCACATCGCTGTGTACGGAGCGGGCGCGGTCTGGGATCAGAAGCCTCCCGGTGCGTTGCTTGCGGATGGCCCTGTTGTTCGAGTAATCGAGCCTGCACGCGAGGCTATCAGCCAAGCTCTGTCGGCAACACGTCCCTAGACGTGTTGCCGGCATCCGTACTCCTTCAGGAACGAGCCTCGACCAGCTCCTCCCGCGGCCACCAGTCCGTCTGCTCATCCAGCCTCATGGAATGCGCCCCGAAGACATCCAGGATGATTTCCGCCACCCGGTCGACAGCGATGGTGCGCCTCATCCCCGGGCACGCCTTCTCCGGTGAATCCAAGTTCGTTGTGAGGATCTTATGGGCCGCGATATACGCCGCCCGTCCCATCTGATTCGCATTCATTTTTCTGCCCCTCCTGCGATCTTCGGATCAATTCAAATTTACTTGTGTGCTCCTGTCAGTCGTGTCTCCGACCGGGACTCG
>QHXU01000330.1:0-4492 GCA_003223065.1 Acidobacteriota bacterium
ATTGTAGACGTTATCCGCCGCACACGGACCCATGAGAGCGTGATGGTGGGCGCGGGTCCCCGCGCGACCCAGGCCTTGGTGGTTTCGAGCCGCGCCCACGCCGCGCTTGCCGGCCGCGACTTCGTCACTCCGGATGACGTGAAGGCCATGGCGATTCCTGTGCTCGAGCATCGGCTGATCTTGCGGCCGGAGTTCGAAATCGAAGGCGCCACTCCGGTCGAGACCGTGCAGAAAATTCTCGAGAGCGTAGCGGTGCCGGTCTGATGGTGCCTTCCGCGCGCTTGATCTGGCTGGCGGCACTGGCCGGGTTTCCTGCCGCCGTCCTCGGAGCGCTCTGGGCTCAATCCAGGCCCGCGGCGGTCGCCGCACTGGCGGCGGTGGCCCTGGTTGCGTGTGTGGACATGGCCCTGCGCCGTCGCGCGCTGGCCGGCATTCGCGTGCAGTTGCCGCAGCTGGTGCGCTTCTTCAAGGATCGCGAGGGCAGCTTCGCCGTGCGTGTCGAAAACCCCGGCAGGCGCGGCCGCCGCGTTCGGATCGGGATGGTTGCACCGGACGGCCTCCAGACCGCGTCCGAAGAACAGACCGTCGCTCTGCCGGCCGGCGCGGATACAGCCGAGTTCGTCTGGTCGTGGATGCCGGCGCGGCGAGGCCTGTATCGCATCGAATGCTGTTACCTGGAGGCTGATTCGCCCCTGGGATTGTGGGCCGTGAGACGGCGCGATCCCGTGGCGTGCGAAATCCGGGTCTATCCAAACCTGCGCCGCAATGAGGATCTCAAGGCCCTGCGCCGCGGGGTCGAAGGTTTCCACGTGCTGCGCCAGCTCGGGCGCGGGCGCGAGTTCGAAAAGCTGCGCGAGTACGTCCCCGGCGACGGCTTCGACGAGATTCACTGGAAGGCCACCGCGCGGCGCGGCCGCCCCATCACGAAGGTCTTTCAGGTGGAGCGCACGCAGGAGGTTTACGTTGTGATCGACGCTTCACGCCTGGCGGCGCGGCCGGCGGGCGATGAGACCGCGCTCGAGCGCGCCATCGCTGCCGGACTGGTGGTAGGCGCGGCAGCCGAGCGGCGCGGCGATCTGTTCGGTCTCGCGGCCTTCAGCGATCAGGTGGAGGTGTTCACCCGCGCACGCAACGGAAAACAGCACTACGCCGCCTGCCGCGATGCGATCTATCAGCTCCACCCGCGGCCCGTCTCTCCGGACTTCGACGAAATCGCCACCTTCTTGCGAATGCGCCTGGCGCGGCGGGCTCTCCTGCTGTTTCTCACCGCGCTGGACGATCCCGTGCTGGCCGGCAGTTTCGTTCGCGCCACGAAATTGCTCGCCCGCCGTCACCTGGTGATGGCGGCGATGCTGCGTCCCCGGGCCGCGCAGCCGCTTTTCCACGATGCCGGCGTGGAATCGGCCGGGGACATTTACCGGCACCTCGCCGGTCACCTCGCCTGGAAGCGACTGCGCGAACTGGAGGCGACGCTGGCCCGTCAAGGCGTGCGCCTCGCTCTCCTCGAACCCGAAAAACTGGCCGCGAATCTGATTGGCCTCTACGACGAAGTGAAGCAGAGGCAGTTATTATGATTCTCGATCTCGCCCGCTTTGTCGAGACCGGGCGGCCGCACTGGACCGCGCTCGAGCGTGCGCTCGATTGGCTCGAATCGAGGCCCGATCCGTCCATGTCGCTCGAAGAATTGGAGCGCTTCCACGGCCTCTACCAGCGTGCTTCCGCCGATTTGGCGAAAGTCTCGGCGCTCGCTTCCGAGGGCGAGTTGCGGCGGTACCTCGAATGGATCGTCAGCCGCGCCTACGCCGAGATCCATGAAGCGCGCGAGCGCAGGAAGTTCCGCCCTTGGCGCTGGATTACCGCCGAGTTTCCGCGAACGTTCCGCCGCCACGTGCGCGCGTTCCAATTGGCGGTAGCGCTTACGTTGCTGGGCTCAGCCTTCGGCGCGCTTGCGATGCGCATCGATCCCGAGGCGAAGTACGTCCTGATGCCGTTCGAGGGCCTGCAGACATCGCCCGCCCAGCGCGTGGCGCGGGAGCGCGAGCTGCAAGGCAAGCAACTGGCCGGAAAAAAGGGCCGCTTTTCCGCCGAGTTGATGACCCATAACACACAAGTCGCGCTGACTACCATCGCGCTCGGTATGACGTTCGGCTTTGGCACCGTGGCGGTGCTGTTCTATAACGGCGTGATCTTGGGCGCGGTGGCGCTCGATTACATACGCGGCGGCCAGGCGGTGTTCCTGCTGGGATGGCTTCTGCCGCACGGCGTGATCGAAATTCCCGCCATCCTGGTCGGCGGTCAGACGGGGCTGGTGCTCGCCTACGCGCTCATCGGTTGGGGCAGCCGCGTCTCGCGGCCGGATCGTTTGCGCGCTGTCTTGCGCGACCTGGTGACGCTGGCCGGCGGTGCCGCGCTGATGTTGGTTTGGGCTGGCATCGTCGAGGCCTTCCTCTCCCAATATCATGAGCCGGTGATTCCCTACGGGATGAAGATCGCGTTTGGCTTGGTCGAGGCCGCGCTGCTTACACTGTTTCTCTCCAGGGCAGGCAGCAAATGAGGAACCGCGACGCGCTGGTCATTCGCACTCCGGAGGGCATCGAGTTCTCACTGCCGCTCGCCGGCCCCTTCAGCCGCATGCTTGCCCTGGTCATCGACATCGCGGTCATCATCATGCTCGGGTCGTTCTTGGAAAAAGTGCTCGCGCCGCTGCTGGTTTTTGGCCAGGATTTGGCCGACGCCCTGGCCGTGATCGGCTATTTCGTGATCTCTGATTTACAGCGGTGGCGCTGGCGAGGCCAGACCGTCGGCAAGCGTCTGCTGCGCCTGCGCGTGGTGGACGCGCGCGGTCTCCGGCTTGAGCCGAGCCAGGTGGTCGTCCGCAACCTGATGCGATTCGTCGATGCACTGCCGCTGCTGTACCTCGTGGGCGGAGTCGCCTGCGTGCTCAGCCGATATCGCCAGCGTCTGGGCGATCTGGCCGCCGGAACGGTCGTGGTGCGCACTCCGAAACTCGTGCGGCCGGATCTCGATCAGATTCTCGGAAGCAAGTACAACTCGCTCGCCGAGGACCGGCGGCTTGCCGCCCGGCTGCGGCAGAAGACCAGCCCCGCGATCGCGCGAGTGGCGCTCGAGGCGCTGCTCCGCCGGGACCAGCTCGAACCCGGCGCTCGCCTGCAAGTGTTCAACGAGTTGGCTGCGCACTTCCGCACCCTCGCTCCTTATCCGCCCGACGCGATCGAGCAGCTCTCCGATGAGCAATACGTTCGAAATGTGGTGGAGGTGCTCTACCGGCCGGCGGATCGAAGCGCCCAGGTGTCCGTTCTCGCTTCGGGCTCGTGATTTTTTGCGGTCCAGACCCATTTTTCGATTGCGGTCTCACCTGTATTTGTGCTGAAGTAGTGAGAACATGACCAAAAAGGGCCGGGTCCTGCTACCCGTCTGTCTGTTGCTCCCCTTTCTACTGATCGTCGTATCGTGCAGCCGCGATCCTAAGGCGCAGGCGCAGCGGTATCTCGAGAACGGGAATAAATTTTTCGCCAAGGCAAAATTCAAGGAAGCGTCGATTATGTACCGGCGCGCCTTGCAGAAGGACCTGCGCTTCGGCGAGGCTTATTACCGCCTTGGGTTGACCGATTTGAAGCTGGCTGCCTATGCCGACGCGGGGCGCATGTTGCGCCGCGCCGTTGAGCTGCAGCCCTCCAACTCAGACGCCGCAACCAAGCTCGCGGATTTGTACCTGTTGGCCGCCACTCAGGATTCGACGCGCTCTGAGGAGTTGCTCAAAGAGGTTTCGGAACTCGCCGGAAAGTTGCTGCAGCAGAACCCCAGCTCTTTTGATGGCCACCGGCTCAGCGGCCAGATCGCGTTGCTGAAAAAGAACCCGGCGGAAGCGGTGCGGGAATTCGATCTCGCCAACCGCGTCAAGCCTTACCAGACCGACCTGGTGCTGGCGTATTTTCAGGCGCTGGTGTCCCGCAACCAGTTCCCGGAAGCGGAAAAGCTCGCGCGCGAACTGATTTCGAAGGAAAAGACCTTCTCGCCGATTTACGATCTTTTATACTTGCAATATGCCCGGCAGAATAAGCTGAACGAAGCCGAGCAGCTCCTCAAGCTCAAGGTAGAGAACAATCCCAAACAGGCCAGTTATCTGCTGCAATTGGCGGGTCACTATTACCTGCTCAAGCGCCGCCCGGAGATGGACGCGGTGATCCAGCGGATGACCGATGAGAAGCAGTTTCCCGATGGCCGTTTGCTCGCGGGCGATTTCTTCTTCTTCCGGCTGCGTGAATTCGATCGCGCCCAGCAGCAGTATGAGGCGGCGATCAAAGCCCTGCCCAAGGACAAGGCGATCTTCCAGAAACGTCTGGTAGAGCTGTTCGCCACCACCGGCAGGAGCACTGACGCGAACAATCTCGTGGCCGCGATCCTGAAGCAGAACCCGAAGGACGCGGACGCGATCGCCATGCGCGCGGCCTTGATGCTGACCACTGGAAAT
>QHXU01000330.1:4545-7597 GCA_003223065.1 Acidobacteriota bacterium
CACCCGACAACCACCTGCTGCGGTTTAATCTGGCCAGGGCCCTGATCGCCAAAGGGGAGATGGATCAGGCCAGGCTCGAACTCGAGCGCGCCATCAAGATCCGGTCCGATTTCATCGTGGCGCGCGAGATGCTGGCTCGTCTCTACCTGGCCAAGGGAAACTCGTCTGATGCGCTGAAGGAAGCCGGCGAGATCCTCACGCTCGACCCTCGTAACTTGCAGGCGCGGCTGGTCCGGTCGAACGCCTTGATGAACCTCAACGATAAGGACAGGGCCCGGCAGGAGCTGGATATCATCACGAAGACTTATCCACAGAATTCGGAGGCGCGTTATCAGATCGGGTACCTCGCCTGGCAGGATAAAGACTTCAAGAGAGCCGAGCAGTTGTTCGGCGATCTTCATCGGACCAACCCCGGCGATCTGCGCGGCCTCACGGGCGTCGTCGAGACTCTGGCCAGCCAAAACCGCATGCCCGATGCGATCAAGGAGATTCAAAAGTCGATCGACCGCGAGCCGGAACGTTCCGACCTGAAGCTCGCGCTGGCGAATCTATACGTGCGGGTCGAGCGCTACGACGAAGCCATTCAGATCTTCCAGAAACTGTTGGAGAAGGACCCGAAGTCCGCCGATGTCTTGTTCCGGCTGGCGGAGACGTACCGGCGCAAGGGCAACCTGAACCTCTCGATGGAGACGTTCCGCCGCTGCAGCCAGGTAGCTCCGAGCGACACGAACTGTCTAATGCAGCTCGGTGAGCTCCTGGACGGCACCGGTAAGCGCGAGGAGGCGAAGCCTATCTATGAGCAGATTCTCAAGATCCAGCCGGACCACCCGGTGGCCCTGAACAATCTTGCCTTCATCAAGGCCGAGGAGGGCGTGGACCTGGATCAGG
The DNA here is from genome assembly GCA_003223065.1 of Acidobacteriota bacterium. Classification (GTDB taxonomy): domain Bacteria; phylum Acidobacteriota; class Terriglobia; order Bryobacterales; family Bryobacteraceae; genus Palsa-187. The sequence continues at coordinate 5,434 of QHXU01000330.1, forward strand.
CGCTCACCATGGCCCAACGCGCCCTGCAGAAACTGCCGAACTCATCGGACGTGGCCGATACGCTGGGCTGGATCTACATCAAGAAGAACCTGAGCGAGGACGCCGTGCGCGTTTTCAAGGATCTGGTGGGCAAGGAGCCCAAAAACGCGACCTTCCATTATCACTTCGGCATGGCGCTGCTGCAGAAGGGTGATCGGCCGACGGCCAAGAAAGAACTCGAGGCGGCGATGCAGAACAGCCCGTCCAGGGATGAGGTAGGCAAGATACGCGACTTGCTGCAGAAGATCTGACCGGACAACGATCCGGCGCGCTGAACCGTTTTCCGTCGCTTCCCTACATCGCGCCGTTTGGTGTGTTCCTGGGCTACCTCGCCTTGCACGCCGTTGTGCCGCTACCGGACCTCGCCGCGCAGCTCCTGCCCGTGGCGCTGCTGCCTGCGGTCTTCTGGTTCGTGTCGCGTCCGGTGCTCGACTTTCGCGCGCCGCATTGGCTGGGCGCGGTGTTGATCGGTGTACTGGTGTTCGTGGTCTGGGTCGCCCCCGACCTGCTGTTTCCCGCGTACCGCAAACATTGGCTGTTCGAAAACGTGATCACCGGCTCCGCGCGAACTTCGCTCTCGCTCGGCGCGAGAAGCCACGCCGGTTTGCTCATCCTCCGCGCCTTGCGGGCCGCTTTGATCGTGCCGGTAGCGGAGGAGTTGTTCTGGCGCGCTTGGCTGATGCGCTGGCTGATTTCTCCGGACTTCCGAAGCGTGCGGCTTGGTGCCTACACCGCAAAATCATTTTGGATGACGGCGCTTCTCTTTGCCTGCGAGCACGGCTCCTACTGGGAGGTCGGTCTGGCGGCAGGCGTCATCTACAACTGGTGGATGGTCCGCACCAGGAGCCTGGGAGACTTGATTCTGGCCCATGCTGTAACCAACGCCTGCCTGAGCGCATATGTGATCGCGGCGGGAAAATGGGAGTATTGGTTGTAAACCGAGATGATTGAACACATTCGAACCGGAGCGTCCGCCGCGCGCGCCCGGGTGGCCTTATTTGATTTCGACGGCACTCTTTCCCTGATCCGATCCGGCTGGGTCGACGTGATGATTCCGATGATGGTCGGCATCCTGCTCGATCTTAAGACCGGTGAAACGGAAGCGGAGCTGCGCGCTGTCGTCGAGGATTTCGTATGGCGGCTCACCGGCAAGGAAACGATCTACCAGATGATGGAGTTCGCGTCGCAGGTGCAGCGCCGCGGAGGCCGCGCGCTCGAACCGCTTGAATACAAGAAGATGTATCTCGATCTTCTGTGGGTTCGGATTCGCGATCGCGTCGAGGCCTTGCGCGACCGCCGCGCTTCGCCTGAACAATACCTGGTGCCGGGCGCGCGGGCCCTGCTCGAACGCTTGCAGGCGCGCGGCCTCAGGATGTATTTGGCCAGCGGCACCGACGAAGTCTATATGAAGGAAGAGGCCCGCCTGCTCGATGTGGCGCGTTATTTCGACGGAGGAGTCTACGGCGCGCTCGACGATTACAAGAGTTTTTCCAAAAAAATCCTCATCCAGCGCATCCTTTCCGATACCGATGTCCGCGGAGACGAGATTGTCGGCTTCGGAGATGGCTACGTCGAGATCGAGGAAGTGAAGCAGGTGGGCGGCGTGACGGTAGGTGTGGCGACCACCGAGCCGGAGTGCCGCGCGGTCGACGGCTGGAAGCGCCAGCGGCTCATCAGCGTGGGCGCGGACTACATTGTCCCCAACTATCTCTGCCACGAGCAGCTCGTGGCGGCGCTCTTTTCAAATGGCCGGCGCGTCGAAGTATGAGGCTTTCGACCGCTCGCGGCTTGCCGTCCAGCCGCTGGCCCGGCGCCAACACGACCTGACCATCGATCATTGGCTCGCGCTCGACGATCCCGTGCCGGCGTTCGCGCACCCCGATCTCGAAAGTGTCGCCGCACGCTTGCGCGCCGCGCGCGAGCGGTCCTCCGCCCGGATTCTGATGATGGGCGCGCACGTCCTTCGCGCCGGCGTCAACCGGCACTTGATCGATTTGATGGAGCGCGGTTATCTGACTCACCTGGCCGTGAATGGCGCGGGCGCGATTCATGATTACGAGCTGGCGCGCATCGGCGCGACCACCGAGAGCGTCGAGCGCTACATTCGCACCGGCGAGTTCGGGCT
>QHXU01000330.1:7634-12480 GCA_003223065.1 Acidobacteriota bacterium
CCGGCGAGCTGAACGATTGGATCGCGGAAGCCGCGCGCGAGGGATTCGGCCTCGGCGAGGCCGTCGGAAAGCGCATCGCCGAAAGCGATTATCCTTACCGGGACTGGAGCGTGTTTGCGGCGGCGTGGCGCCTCTCGGTCCCGGCTACGGTCCATGTCGGCATCGGTTACGATATCCTGCACGAACACCCGAACTGCGACGGCGCCGGACATGGAAGCGCAAGCTACCGCGATTTCCTCATCTTCGCCCGGTCGGTCGAGAATCTCGAAGGCGGTGTGCTGCTCAACTTCGGTTCGGCCATCATGGGGCCGGAGGTGTATCTGAAAGCGCTCGCCATGGCGCGCAACGTCGCCGGCCAGCAAGGCCGCTCCATTTCCCGTTTCACCACCGCGGTCTTCGATGTGGCGCCGATCCACGGCGATTTCCGCCGGGAGCTGCCCAAGTCCGATCCCGGCTACTACTTTCGCCCGCACAAAACCATCCTCGTGCGCACGGTGAAGGACGGCGGCGAAAGCTTCTACTTTTGCGGCGGCCATCGCGCCACGCTGCCGGCGCTGCGGAAGCTATTGGCATGAATGCGGCGGGCATTCTGGCCGCGTTTGGGAAGCTGGGCGCGCTCGTCGTCGGCGACGTATGCGCGGACCGCTGGTGCCGGTACGATCCCTCCCTGGCCGAGCCTTCTCGCGAAACCGGCATACCCCGCGTGGGCGTGGTCGCGACCGAGGTGACCGCGGGCGCCGCCGGCACCGTGGCGAATAACCTGGCGGCGCTTGGCGTGGGCCGCGTCGCTGTGCTCGGCGCCCTCGGCGAAGACGGGTTCGGTTGGGAACTCGATCGCGCCCTGCGCAGCCGCAACATCCGGACGGATCTTCTGGTGCGCTCGCCGCTGGTCTCCACGTTCACCTATACGAAGCTGATCAATGCCGCGACAGATGTGGAGGACCTGCCGCGCGTCGATTTCGTCCGCGCGCAGCCGCTCCCCGAATCGGTCGATGCGGAATTAACCGCTACGCTCCAGCGCGTGGTGGACGATTTCGACGTGATTCTGGTTTCGGATCAAGCGGAGACCTCGGCCGGCGGCGTGGTGACGCCGCGAATGCGCGATGCGCTCGCGAATCTACCGAAAATCGTCTGGGTGGACTCGCGCGTCCGCATGGAGCATTTCCGCGGCGTGATTCTCAAAGGTAACCGCGAAGAGGCGGAGGCTGCCGCCATGCGCGCCTGCGGGCGCAAGGATTTTCCTGCTTTGCGCGCCCACACACGCGCCGGCCTTCTGATCGTTACGGGCGGGGCCGAGGGCGCGCTGGTGATCGACGATTCTCGCGAAACCTTGGTCCGCACGCAGCCGGTGGAAAATCCCGTCGACATCTGCGGCGCCGGAGACAGCTTTTCGGCCGGCGCGGCGATGGCGCTGGCGGTAACTGGATCTCCCCAGGAAGCCGCGCGGTTCGGCAATCTGGTGGCCTCCATCACCATCATGAAGAAGGGCACGGGCACGGCTTCGCCGGAAGAGGTTCTGGCCAGGGCATGACCACGCTCGCCATCGACATCGGCGGGACCAAGTTTAGCGTCGCGTTGTTTGACGACGAACGTATGACGCGCCGCGAGTCGCGAGTCACCAACCGTCCCGGCGGTCCTGACTGGATGCTTGACCAAATCCGATCCATCGTCCATCCATGGGGTTCGCTTGAACGCTGCGGAGTCGGTTTCGGAGGGCCGGTCGAATTCCAGCGCCAGCGCGTAGCACTCTCGACGCACGTCGGCGGCTGGCGCGATTTTCCACTGGTCGAGCGTCTCCGCGAGCTTCTCAACGCGCCGGTCATCATGGATAACGACGCCAACGTCGGCGCGCTCGGCGAAGCCGATTACGGCGCCGGCCGAGGTGCCCGTCCTCTTTTTTACATTACGCTTTCGACCGGTATCGGCGGAGGGATTGTTCTCGAAGACGGAACCGTTTTTCGCGGCGCGGATTCCTGGGCGGGAGAAATCGGACATTTGACCATTCGGCCCGGCGGCCCGGAGTGTCTCTGCGGCGCGCGAGGCTGCTTCGAGCGGATGTGCTGCGGCTTGTGGCTCGAGCGCGATTACGGCAAGCCTGCTCACGAACTATTGCGTGATCCGGAGTTTGTCGATCGGTATGTGGTGGACCTGGCGATGGGCCTCAAGGCGGCTGTGATGCTGCTCAATCCTGCCAGGATCGTTATTGGCGGCGGGATTGCCAAAGCGGGCGAGGCGCTGTTTGGGCCGCTCCGCACGGAGCTGCGCCGCCAGGTGACCGGTTGGTCACGCGCGCGTCTGGACGTACTACCGGCGGTGTTGGGAGATGACAGCGTCCTTTGGGGCGCTCTGTCCCTGGCTAATCGGTCTTCTTGAAGAGGCTGTCGAAAGCCGCGCGGGCATCATTCGCGTTGCGGGGCACCGGGATGTTCGGTGTGGCAGGGCCGCCTCCCACACCGTTCGACGCCCCTCCGTGCGTCGAATCGCGCGCGACGGTGACGCGCGGCTTGAACAACTCGCATTCGTTGGCTTGGTCTTTCACCGCGATCCGCACCGGAACCGGCTTCAGGCACTGGAACCGCGTAGACGGCTCGAAATGCGCGCACTGCTTGCAGCAATGCAGCGCCGAGCCGCACTTGGGACAGTTCCCTCTGAAATCGATGTCGCTCGGAAGCGTGGTGGAACAGTTAAAGCAACGCGCCGCCGTTACGCTTTGTACCATCCGCGGCAGGCGCGGCCCGGTAACGTCAATAGGCGGGCGTGGACCCTGCGGGCGTGGACGCTCTTCGCGGCCTTGCCCGCCGTTTCCGGAATAATCGCGGCCGGAGTCCTGATAGCCGCGTTGCCGGTACTTGCGTTCGCCTTCCATAGATTTCTGGTTGGCTCACTCCTTTGGTTCTAGACGGTAGGATTGTTCAGCTTTAAGCTTTAACGGGAGACGCGGGTACAACAAGACTGGAAACTGCTCGGAGTTGAAACCCGCTTAAATGCCTAAACCACTATGTACCACGAACTGAGCTCAGAATCCAGTGAAATCTTTGACTCCCGTGCTTCATTTGTACAAATCGGTACTGTAGGACCAGTACCAGCCTCACTGCGTTTCCTACTTTTCGCCGGCCCACTTCATCAACGCGTTGCACGGCCGGTTTAACGGATCGTCACAATGATTGGGGCTGATCCGTAGCGAATACCCAAGCCGGCCGGTGTTGAACGGAGCAAAATCCCTGCCAAACGTGAACATCGTGCCCTTTTGTTCCAGCGGAGCCAGCGTCAGGATCTGCGTGTCCTCCAGCTCTCCGTCCGCCCCCACGCGTCCCACCACCGCCTCCACGCGCACGTCCTGGGGCCCTAGGCCGGCCAGTTCCACGGCCGCTCGCAAAGGTACCGGCGATCCTGTCGAAACCGCTGGCTGAGGCCCTATGCCGGAGTCAATGAAACTTACATACGGCCATTTTTCGATCACCGTCCGCGTCCAGCGCACGTGTTGCCGCGGGTGAGCAAAATGATCACGGCTCACGGCTTCATACCCGCGATGTGCTGGTTCGTATAACTGCGACCGGTATTCTGCCACCATTCGCTGGCAGTTGAAGTTCACGCTCAGATACTGTAACGACTGTTTGACGCGCCGCATCCACTCCAGGGGTACGCCCTGCTCGCGGCCTTCATAAAAGAGCGGCACGATTTCGTCCTCGAGCATGGAGTAAATCCCCGCGGCGTGCGCATCGTCGCGGTCGGGCGAATATGGTTCCCGATCGCCAATGGCCCAGCCGCCCGAGGCCTCTCCTCCCTCATCGAACCAGCCATCGAGAATGCTTAAGTTCAATATGCCGTTCATGCCGGCTTTCATTCCACTGGTGCCGCAGGCCTCCTCGCCGCGACGTGGAGTGTTCAGCCACAGGTCCACGCCTTGCACCAACTCGCGCGCTACCTGAATGCTGTAGTCTTCGACGAAAATGATGTGCCGCACCAGTTCCGCGTCCCGCGAATGCTGCACGATCTCGCGGATCAGGGTTTTTCCAGGTACATCAAGGGGATGCGCCTTCCCGCCGATCACGATTTGCACCGGCTGGCGCGGGTTGGTGAGAATTCGCTTCAGCCGCGGCAAATCGCGGAAGATCAGGGTCGCCCTTTTATAAGTGGCAAAGCGGCGGGCGAAACCGATCGTCAGGACCTCCGGGTCCAGCACCTCCTGCATTCGTTTCACTTCCGCTGCCGGCGCTTTACGCTCCATCGCGCTCGCCGCCGCGCGCTCGCGCACGAACGTGATCAGCCGCCGCTTGCGCCGCCGGTGCGCTTCCCATAGCTCGGTCTCGGGAATATCCGCGATTTGGTCCCACACCTTCGGGTCGGCGTGACCCTCGCGCCAATCAGGTTGCAGGTATTGATCGTACAAGCCGGCCAAGTCGCCATTGATCCAGGTTGGCAGATGCACGCCGTTAGTGACCGACGTGATCGGCACCTCCCACACCGGAAGCTTGGGCCAGAGGCCCTCCCACATGTGCTGCGAAACCTGCCGGTGAAGCCGGCTCACGGCGTTGCGGTACGCCGAAGTCTTGATCGCGGCGATTGCCATTGAAAAGGGCTCGTTGCCGTCGCCGGGGTGCCGCCGGCCCAGAGCCAGCAGTTGCTCGAAGGCGATTCCCGCTTCGTTGCAATAAGCTCTGAAATACTCATGCATCAACCCGACGTCGAACAGATCGATCCCCGCCGGCACCGAGGTGTGCGTCGTGAACACATTGTTGTTCCGCGAAGCATCCAGCGCTTCCTCGAAGCTCATGTTGTGCTCGGCCATCAGCAACCGGATCCGTTCGATTGCGAGAAACGCGGAATGCCCTTCATTCATGTGATA
>QHXU01000330.1:12496-13065 GCA_003223065.1 Acidobacteriota bacterium
TTCCTTGAGCGCGCGCAAGCCCCCGATCCCAAGCGCGATCTCCTGGCGGACCCGCGTATGCATGTCTCCGCCGTAGAGTTGATTGGTGATGTCGCGATGGTCCGGTCTGGCGTTCTGCGGAATGTTGCTGTCCATCAGGTACAACTTCACCCGCCCTACGTCGATGCGCCAGACCTTGAGGTAAACCGGCGTGCCGGCGAGCATCACGCTCACCAATAACTCGCTTCCATCCGGCCGCGTTACCGGCGTCACCGGAAGCGAGTAAAAATCGTTCACCGGGGTGCGCTCTTGTTGCCATCCGTCCGGATCGAGGCGTTGCTGCAGGAAGCCTTTTTGATACAGCAGCCCGATGCCGACCAGGGGAAGCATGGCGTCGCTCGAAGCCTTGAGATGATCGCCTGAGAGCACTCCCAGGCCGCCGGAGTAAATCGGCATGCAATCGAGCAACCCGTATTCCATCGAGAAGTACGCGACCAGCATGTTGGACACAACGCTGCCAGCGGCTGCAAGGTACGCGTCTTGGGTTTCACACGCCCGGCGGTATAGCGCCAGGAATCGGGGATCGGCTG
>QHXU01000135.1:0-263 GCA_003223065.1 Acidobacteriota bacterium
TATGGGCATATCCATCGCTCATTTATCCGGAGCGTTCCGTGTTCGCAAGGCGCAGAGATGCTGGTGGCCAACACCGGCAGCGTGAGTCTTTCTTACGACGGCGACTGCCGGGCCGCGTACCTCTTGCTTGATGAGTGGCAGCCATCACTCCGGCGCGTGGAATACGACGTGGACAAGGAGCTCAAGGCTCTTTCCACTTGCGGTCTCCCGCACGCCGATTGGGTTGCAAAGACTCTCCGCAGCGCCTCTCCGCAGATGCCACT
>QHXU01000135.1:461-18847 GCA_003223065.1 Acidobacteriota bacterium
CGCTTCCATTTTCCAGAGAACGTTTACGTGGCGGGCGTCCGTTTCCGGCCCGGCATGGCGGGAGCTTTTCTGGGCGTATCGCCGGCGGAGTTTACCGATAGCTCAGCGCCGCTCGAAGACCTGTGGCCGAACCGTGCACGCGAGTTGGAGCGCCAACTGGACGATGCAAAATCGATTCAGGATGCCATGCGGATTTTATTCGGCAGCTTACCGGTCCCGGCCGCGCCCAATCCGGTGCAGGAGGCTATTGAAGCCATTGCCGGCGCCGACGGGAATGCCGATCTGGACTGCGTGGCACGGCAGGCAAATTTGAGCCCGCGCCAGTTCCGTCGCCGCTGCCTGGAAGAAAGCGGTCTTACACCCAAGCGCCTGTGCCGGATTTTGCGCTTCAGGCGCGTCTGCCGGATCGCTGGCACGCTCGATCGGCCGAATTGGTCCGACATCGCTCTGGAGACAGGGTATTTCGACCAGGCGCACCTGATTCGCGATTTTCACGACTTCACCGGCGCCGCGCCCATGTCCGTTTTTTCCAATACCCGAACCCGCCGCCTCATCTAGGATCGAGGCATGAAGATCACACCAGTTCTCATCGTTGAAGAGATCGAGAGATCGTTGGCGTTTTGGATCGACCGGATGGGCTTTGCAAAAACCGCTGAGGTACCGGAAGGTGATCGTCTCGGCTTCGCCATCCTTGGCCGGGACGGCGCGGAACTGATGCTGCAAACTTTCGAAAGCGTCCGAAAAGATGCACCTCAATTTGCGCCGAAGGCCGGATCCAATAGCGTGGGGTTATTTGTTGAAGTCGAGGACTTTGCCGACATCTTGAAGCGTCTCGAAGGGTACGCCATCGCCTTGCCTGAACGAACGACGTTCTACGGCATGCGTGAAATCGGCGTCTTCGAACCTAGTGGTCACACCGTGGTATTCGCCGCGCGTATTTCGTCCTAATCGCCCGGTGGCCCGCGCTCCGCGGTGCAGCAACCGCTATCATACTGAGGGGAGCAAGGCATGCAACTTGGCGCGTTTTCGATCAGCCTGGCTGTCAAGGATATAGAGGCTTCGAGGAGGTTCTACGAAAAGTTCGGCTTCAAGGTTTTCGGCGGGGATGCCTCGCGGAACTGGCTGATCCTGAAGAACGGCGATCACGTGATCGGCCTTTTTCAAGGGAAGTTTGAGAAGAACGCTCTCACCTTCAATCCCGGCTGGGACAGCAACGCTCAGAAGCTCGCCTCCTTCACCGACATCCGCGAACTGCAGCGCCAGCTGAAGGCACACGGGGTGGAGTTGCAGATACAGGCGGACGAGACCACGACGGGGCCAGCCAGTTTCCTCGCTCTGGACCCTGACGGAAATCCGATCCTGGTCGATCAGCACGTCTGAAATTTTGAACATCCGGGCCGCGAGACCGTAATTACAGACATAGGTTGCCGAAGTAAGAGTATCCGGGCGGCGGTCTTTACGCTGGCCGCGATATGCCATGGTCAAGCGCCGAGCGGCGGACCCGGTGCGCTCCCGCCGCCGACTGGTCCGTTCAGAGTGGGAAGGGTGACCGTCCATTGGACGGATAAGTCCCGTGTCGAACCGCTGGCAGCGGATCGCGGCTATCGCGAGCTCATGGTGGATATCTGGTACCCTGCCGATTCCGCAGCCGGGCCGGCCGCGGAGTATTTCGACCGTTCCGCTTTTGACCAACCGCAAAGCGCGGAGCGTCTCAAGGGCTACCTGAGGACCGCGTACGACGCCATCAAGGCGGGACGTGTGCGGACACACGCAATCCAAGGCGCGGCGTTTGCGCGTTCAGCGAAACGTTGTCCGGTTCTCATTTTTTCTCACGGCGGCGGCGAGACAAGGGAAACCTATACGGCGCAGCTCGAAGACCTCGCGAGCCACGGTTACGTGGTCGCGGCGATCACGCACACGTATGACGCGGTGCTGGCGGTGTTTCCGGATGGGCGCCACGTTGTTCTTGCGCCCAACCGCTGGCCGCCACCGAAGGCCAGCTCGATCGAAGGATTGCCACCGTCCGAAGAGACGAACCCGGACCGGCTGCAATGGTGGGCGGATGACATTAGTTTCGTCCTGAACGAACTCGACCGCGAAAACCGGGTTGGCGGCTCGACGCGGTTGCCGTTCGCGGGCCGGCTCGACCTCACGCGCGCGGGCGCGTTCGGTCATTCCGCAGGCGGGCAAGCCGCCGCGCACGCGTGCCAGATCGACCGGCGGCTGCGAGCCTGCCTGAATCAAGACGGTCTCTCGGCCTTCGCGCCGTATTATCCGGACGCCAGCGGGTGGGGCATGGATCAGGCATTCATGCTGATTGTGAGGGCTCCGCGAACGGATCCGCCTACGGACGAGGAACTCGCCGCAATGAAATTCACGCGGAACCAAGCCGAGTCGCTCCTCCAAAGACTCAAGGCGCGGCAGGAAGCGACGCTTCGAAATACAGGCAAGGGCAGCTATCGGGTGGTGCTCGAAAACAAGACCACGAGCCACGCGGACTTCGGCGACTTGCCCCTTCTCCAATCGCGCGACCGCGCCGAGGCGGAGACGCGCACACGTGTCCTGGGCGTGGTGCGGAGCTACACGCGAGCCTTCTTCGACAAATACGTGAGAGGAACGAAGGCACCGCTCCTTGACGGCAAAGTGGCGAGTGAGTTTGTCGAGGCTGTCCAATGGTTCGAACCGGCCAAGCGGCGTTGAACCAAACGGTCAGATCTTCCAGACGAGGCTCAACGCGCCGCCGAGAAACGCGGCGAGGCGCTCGGCCTCCTGCGCGGCCGCGCGGCGCACCCATGAGGGAACCTTGACGAACGGCTCGATGACGACTTCGACGCGGCTGCCCTTGATTTCGTGACGCCAGGCACCCTGCATGCGGCCATTGACCAGCAGGACCGGCGAAATCCAGCCCTGCGGCCGATAGACGCGCTGCCGCAGATCGCCGGGCAGAAGGCACTCGGCGTGGCGGGATGCGCCGACGACGTACTGATCGAAGCCGGGCAGCAGCCGGACCGACCGGATTGGCGGAAGCTCGCGCACCTCGCGCGCATCGCCGGCGAGCATCCAAGCCTCGGTACCATCCAGATCGACGGGAGACACTTCTTCGCCGAGAGAGGCGATCCATTTCCGGGCCGAGGAAACGCCGCCACCACCCCACCAGCGCGCGAGATCGTGGAAGGTAGCCGGACCGTAGGCCGCCAGAAATCGGCGCGTGACGGCGGCCGGCGCAGTTCGCGCGTGAATGTTGGGATCCATTTTCGGAACGCGCGGCGGCGGTGCGGCCGCGGCCAACCAGGTATCCGGACGTGTGAAGCGAACGCGCTGGCCCAGGCTGGGTCCGAAGCACAGGCGTCCGGTGAACGCGGCGGGCTTCAGGATGGTGCCCCAACTACTCTCCGCGAGCTTGACGCCGAACGCAGGCGACCCGGTGAGCCGTCCCACCTCCTGGACGAGCTCTTCGCGAGTCATGACGCGGCCGTCAAGCGCGGCTGCTATGGCCTCCGTCAGATGGTCGAGCTCGTCGAGCGTAATCCCGAAATATTTCTGCCATAATGCAGGCCTCAGGTATCGCGGGCTGGTGCTGAGAGCGGCGTGCCACAGCGGCAGCTCGCTGGCGGGAAGCAGGTGCAGAGTGCCCCGCATGGCCCAGGTTTTAACGAGCGTGCGGTCCTCCCACAGCGCGCGCTGAACGGCCCGGCGTTCGAGGCCTTCCACCCTGGCCCATACCGTCAGCTCGGCCGAGGACATGACCTGGGCGTGCAGGCCGCAGAGGCGGCTGGCGACGGCGAGCATGCTGCCGGCGGGCGCGCGTTGATCGAGGTGGTGGCGCCGGACGCGCCAGGAGGCCGCCTGGGCCCAGGTGAGCTTCAGCATTGTTAATAATTATGCCAGCGGGCCGCGGTGGCGCGTTGTAAGGCGAGCGGTAGCGGCTTCAAACGGAAATTGAACTTTTCTTGAAGAACTTCCTGGCCTCCGGCGCTTATCGAGGGACTAATACCAGCGGACAGATCGTGTGTTACCGGCAGCTGGACCGTCTCCCCTTGCTTACCGAGGGTGCTTATGATATTCTGCGCTCGGTAACCGAGAGTGAACGCATGAGCAAACCGGCCGACCTTGTCCAGGGGACTCTAGACCTCCTTCTTCTGAAAATCGTGGCGCTGGAGCCGCTGCACGCGTGGGCGATCAGCCAGCGGTTGAAACAGGTTTCTGGAGAAATCCTGCAGGTTAGCGATGGGTCCCTTTATCCTGCCCTCCACAAACTCGAACAAGAAGGATGGATCAAGGCGGAGTGGAAGGTTACGGAAAACGGCCGGCGGGCCAAGTTCTATTCGCTCACCCGCCCGGGACGCCGGGCGCTGGAGCGCGAAGCCGCCAACTGGGAACGGCTGGCGGGTGCAATTTCCCAGGTGATTCGACTTAACGAGGCATAAATCATGCCCGACTCGCGTTGGTTGCGCCAGGCAGCCCTGCGGCTCCGAACGCTATTCCAACGGCATCGCGTAGAACGGGAACTCGAAGAGGAGTTCCAATTTCACATCCAACAGCGCATCGAGCTGGAAATCGCCAGAGGCCCATCCCCGGAAGAAGCTCGTTTCGCCGCGCTTCGCGCGATGGATGGAGTGGAGCGACGCAAGGAGGAATGCCGCGATATGCGCCGAGTGAACTACATCGATGACCTGCTGCGGGATCTCCGGTACGCCGGCCGCAACCTGCGCCGGAGTCCGGGCTTTACCGTGCTCGCCGTTCTGATCATGGCGCTCGGGATCGGAGCCAATACGGCTGTTTTCAGCGTCGTGAACGCCGTGCTTCTAAAGCCGCTTTCGTATCGCGATCCGGATCGCATTGTGACGCTCTCCGCTTCCTTAACGTCGCGTGAGCCGGCCACCGCGCTTTCAAAGCAAGTCTCGATTCCGGACTTCCAGGATTGGCACGACCAGAGTTCATCGTTCGAGGCAATGGCCTACTATGCCTCGCGTGAAGCCGCGGTACTCGCCGGCTCAACGGCTGAGTATGCACGAGTCACCAGGGTTAGTTCCGAGTTCTTTCACGTCTTCGCCGTTGAGCCGATCGCCGGCCGCTTCTTCAGAGATGAAGAAATGAAGCCCGGCAGCGCCGGAGCCTTGATGATCAGCTACGCATACTGGCAAAGTCATTTTGGCGGCGACCCTCGCGCGCTGGGCCAGACAGTTCGTGTTTTTGGATTGCGGCCGATTGTCGGGGTGCTGCCACCGGGCTTCGGCTTTCCGGATAAGACGGATCTATGGGTCCCTGCGATCGGCGGCGGAACACCGGAACGGCGCACCGCGCAAAACTACCTGGCTGTCGCGCGGCTGAAACGCGGCGTGCTCCTCGAACAGGCGCAAGCCGAAATGAGCTCGATTGCCTGGCGTCTCGAGCAGCAGTACCCGGAGAGCGATAAGGGCCGGAGCGTTGCCGTGACCCGAATGCGGGATGAAATGGTGGGGGACGTTCGCCCCACGCTCTACCTCCTGTTGGGCGCCGTGAGCGTGGTGCTTCTGATCGCGTGTGCAAATACAGCGACGCTGCTGCTCAGCAAGGCGACGGCGCGGACGCGCGAAGTGGCCGTTCGCGCCGCGCTCGGGGCGAGCCGGCGGCGCATCGTGAGGCAACTGGTCACTGAAAGCATGCTGCTGGCGTTCGTTGCGGGGACCTCGGGGCTCCTGCTCGCCTATTGGGGGTCGAAAGCGCTGGTATCGCTGGCTCCTGCCGACGTGCCCCGGCTTGCCGAGACCGGCATCGATCGATGGGTACTTGCGTTCACTCTTGGCATTTCGATGATCACGAGCGTGTTATTCGGCCTGGTTCCTGCGCTCTATGCATCAAGAGTCGACTTGAACGACGCGCTGAAGCAGGGAGCCACGCGGCTTGTAAGCGGAGGCGGGATGCTGGGGATGCGCGGGGTGCTGGTGTTAGCCGAAATTGCGCTGGCCGTGGTGCTTGTCTCCGGAGCAGGCCTGCTGATCAAGAGCTTTGTAGCTTTGCACAATGTGGCGTTGGGTTTCCGGCCAGAGAATGTCCTGGTCATGCGGGCGACCGTGCCTGCGCCGCCATCAGTGGGCATCGCGCGCGCACGCCAGTTCTTCAAGGACATGCTCTCTCAAGTTGCCACGCAGCCCGGCGTCCAGGCGGCTGGCGCAACCATGGCGCCACCGGGATACGTCGATTCGACGGGAGCGTATCTGATTGATCAATTACCGGCACAACCGGATTGGACTCGTGCTCCCAGCGTGGTGCTTTCCATCGTCGCGCCTGGCACGTTCGCGGCGCTGCGAATTCCATTAAAGAGCGGACGCGACTTCAGCGATAGCGATACATTGGACCGGCCCTTTGTCGCCGTGGTGAATGAGTCGCTGGTGCGAAGATCGTTTCCCAACCAGAACCCAATCGGCAGAACCATCTTTTGTCCCTTCGATTCTCTCAAGGGCATGACCATCATCGGTGTTGCCGGTGACGTGCGGCAACGCGGCCCGGAGCGCGAGCCGATGCCGGAGTGCTACATGACGTACGGGCAGCACGCATTTAACGGCGCGGCCTTGAGCCTGGTGGTGCGGACTTCAGGCGATCCAAACGCGCTCGCGGAGACATTGCGGCAGCTGGCGCGCGAGAGGTCGCCGGACGTCCCGATGAAGTTCACAACCATGGAAGCCGTGCTTTCGGAGAATGTTGCCACGCCCCGGTTTCGTACCCTTCTGTTTACGGTTTTCGCGGGCCTGGCGGTATGTCTTGCCATGGCCGGCGTGTACGGGGTGATGGCGTACGCGGTAGGCCAACGGGCGAACGAGGTCGGCCTGCGGATCGCATTGGGTGCGAGCACGGGTTCCGTGCTTCGGCTGGTCCTGGGCCAGGGACTGGCGCTTGCGGGTCTCGGCCTTGCATTAGGCTTGGCCGCGGCGGTTACCGGCACACGATTGCTTAAGAGCATGCTATTCCGGGTGCAGCCGAACGATCCCGTGGTGTATCTGGCCGTCGCGGGTCTGCTGGGTATGGTGGCACTGGTTGCCAGCTATGTTCCGGCAAGGCGCGCCTCCAAGATCGATCCGCTGGCAGCAATACGCCAGGAATGAACGCGAACCGGCGAAAGTGCGTATCTAGGCGGGGAGGCTATAATGCCCATGCTGGACATGAGAAACGCAAAACCGTGGATTATCGCACTCACGTGGATCGCGATGCGCGCGGGCGCGCAGCCGCCTGAAAGTCTGGACCTGACTGCTGTCGGGAAAGATCCGCGATGGAAGATCGCCGGCCGCACGACATCGATTGTCGACATCAAGGGGAAGCACGCGCTGAAGATCAGCGAAGGGGCGGGCATGGGCGTCGTGTGGCTCGACGGCTATGACTTTAGCAATGGAGTCATCGAGGCCGACATGCTGGGACGCAGCCAGCCGGTTCAAGGGAGCTTTCTCGGCGTCGCGTTCCGCGTGGTAGATGGGCAGACGCACGACGCGGTGTATTTCAGGCCATTCAACTTTCGCGTGGCAGACCCGGTGCGCCACAGTCACGCCGTGCAATACGTTTCCGATCCACGCTGGCCCTGGCAAACGCTCCGATCAGAGCATCCCGGCGTATACGAACAGGCCGTGATTCCTGAACCAGACGGCGATGAATGGTTTCACGCCCGCATCGTCGTCGCGCGGCCAAAGGTGAGCGTATTTGTGAATGGCGCAAGCGCGCCCTGCCTGACCGTCAAGGAATTGAGCGACCGTGCTCGCGGATCGCTTGGCCTCTGGGTCGGTGAGGGTTCGGGCGGCCATTTTGCGAACCTTCGGGTGACGCGGACGCTAAAATGACCAGGCGATTAGCCGCATTGTGTGATGGAGTGTGATACGATACCGCGCCAAAGGAGACTTCCATGCGGTACAGCAAGCTTGTGTTGTTACTTCTGGCGTTTGCCGGTGCGTTGATCGCAGCGGACCCCTTCGTCGGAACGTGGAAACTGAACGCTGCCAAGACCAAATTCAAAACGGGGATGGCACCGAAAGAGCAGACCGTAAGCTTCTCGGAGGAGGGAAGCGATCTGCACGTGATGGTCAAGGGAACTTCACCCGACGGCAAGGCGATCTCCGTGCACTTCACCGTCCCAACCGCCGGCGGAACGGGGAAGATCATCGAATCGCCTTATGAGGCCGTCAGCTCCAAAAGCGTCAACGCCAACGAGCGGGACACCAGTTTCAGCAAAGGTGGCAAGGTGGTTTACACCGCCAAGGCCAAGCGTGCGGCCGACGGAAAAACCATGACAGTGGCCGTTAAAGGGACCAATCCCTCCGGCCAGACGGTGGAAGGCACTGCCTTTTACGACAAACAGTAGCAGCCAATCGATTGAGCCGCGCGCGCCCCTGATCGCAACGACCTAAGCTTACAAGGATTTAACTGGTGAGGACTTTGATGCACTCTTGCCGCGTTTTGCTTTGCAGATAAGCACCGCCATCCGGGCCACCAGCAGCATCCCGATCGCGGCCGGCCAGAATGGCCCCAGCGCAATCCAGGCCGCTTGCGGTCCCGGCGCTACGCCCGCGCCGAAAGAGTACTCGAACGCAATCGACCTCTGCGCCTCGTCCCGCTGCTGCCGCCCCACCACAAGTCCGTCCGATGAAGCGGCAAGGCAATTCACCAGGTATACGCTGACTTGCGGCAGATGCCGATTTTCGAAACGCAGCTCATGCCCGCCGCGCGCCGTGCGCAGTTTTATCCGGATCGTGCCCAATCCCTCCCGCATGGCTTCGGGGGGCGGAAAGCTGCTCTCGATCAACGACAACGGCGCCGGCAAGCCGTCCACTCGCAGTTCCACCTCCCGTGCCACCCGGCTCACATAGGCCAGCTCTTCTCCCGGGGAAATCCGTCCGTCGCGATCCTGGTCGATGACAGCCATCAATACCGGCAGCATTGCAACACCCGGCGTTAAATGGATCTCCACGTCAACGCCGTCCCGCGTCACTCCGATGAGGGTGGCCTGCAGATACTCGTCCAGCCGGTGTGCGGCCGCGCATCCAACCAGACTCAGCGCGAGGAGCGCGCTCACTCCCATTCGTCTCATTGTGACGATACTCTATGGTCCACTGACTTCTTCCCGTAATCGTTCGTCGGATCACGGTAAATCGTATGGATGTGCATCGTCGGGTCGCCGCCAAGCGGCTGGGGCGCGTACTCGATCACCAGTGTCGGCCCCTGAATCCGATAATATGCGGGCATCCCGTTGGTAGTCGGTCCGCTCCACGCGAACCAGGTTCCGGACAGATTCGCCTTAATCTCCGCCATGCGCGCCGCCGCTGCCTGTTCGTTGATAATCCCCGCCCATTCACCCACCAGTTCCAGCAGCATCGCCTGCTGGCTCGCGTTCATCGCGGAACACTTGATGCCCTCCGGCTGGATCGTCTTTCCGTCCCGCCCCGGCCCCAGGACCAGGTCGGCCACCTTGTAATTGAGAATCGCCTGCTTCCGCTGCCCTTCGTCGAGCGCATTAATCAGCGCGAAGGCCTTGTCGTTCTCGGCTCCGAGCGGGCGCACGGTCTTGCCGTCCACGGTATACTTCGCGGGCTGTGCGGCCGTGAGGCTGGGGGTGAGGATCCCATCGAGACCCACCATGGTAATGTTCAGCGCCAGGTGATGGCCGCCGAACTGAAACATCCAGGGGTCCTTCACGGAAGGCTTGCCTAAGATTGAAATGTAGAACAGGTCGCGCCCGAACATCGACCCGCCCCCGCCGCTGGCGGCTCTTAATACCTCGTCGCCTTCGACGATCGCGAGCACTTTCTCATAACCTCGCTTGCTCAGCGTGGCGGCCAGCAGCCCCATCGCAGCTTTCCTCTGCGGCCCGCTCAGATCGCCCATCTTGAGGCCTGCCCGAGGCACCATCGTCGTGGGCAGGTTCGACCACTTCATCCGTTGCGCCGCGTCGTTGAACTCGAACAGCACCTTCGACCGCTGTCCCTCATCAAGCGAACTCAGGAAGCCGTTTGCGCTGGCCACGATCTTGGAAGCGAGGCTCAAAGAACTCTGGGCGGAGACTAGCCCGCAGCTCAGAACGGCGGCGAGGAAGATGCTCTTGCTCGACCCAAGAAGGGTTGTATTTGCCATAGGTGATCTCCTTGACAAGGGTACAGCAATGCTGTGCCGGCCGCGATGACGCGCCGACCGGAACTTGTGGCGTGTATGGCAACTGGAGCCCGAGATCCGATGATTGCGCCCCTCGATGAAGAGGGCGGCGTTGTTGAGGCCCGCTATGGCCGGGAAGGCGATACTTCCTCGCGGCCCGCAAGGGACAGCCGGAATGCGGCCATCTCCTGCCCGTTGCGAACCAGCAGGACGTCGCGGACCAGCACCGGGTGGTTCCAGGTCTTGCCCTCGATCGCCGGGATTCGGGCGAGTTCCGTGAACCGATCGGCGGCGGCCCGGACCAGCGCCAGATCACCCTCTTCCGCCAACAGGAGCAGCAAGTCCTGATCGGGCAGTAGAACGAGCTGACCGTTGCCGTAGCGTCCGCCTTTCCACTTGCGCGTGCCGTCCTTGAGGTCGATGCAAGAGAGGATGCTGCCGTCGAAGCCGTAGGCATGTCCCTTGTGAAGGACGAAGTCGTTGAAGTATGGCTTCAGCCCCATCGAGGTCCAGCGCTCTGCGACTGTCCAGCCGCCGGGTCCGTGCGCGACCGCGAGACGGCGTATGCCGCTACTGTCGCTTACGCTCACCAGGACGTCGCCGTCCGGCGTCAGGGCCGGCTGCACGATGGGGTAGCCTCGCCACGTGTAATCCCAGAGAAGCGCGCCGCCGGCCAGGGCAACGCTGGTCGCACCGGCCTGGCTCAATAACACGATCTGCGCCACTCCATCGTTCTTCATCAAAACCGGCGAGCTATAGCTCACGCCGTGGGAAGGGCCGAACCAGCGCGGAGCGCCGGTGGCGAGGTCGTAAGCGGCAAGCCGGCCGGCGACGCCGACGATGACGAGGTCGCCGACCACAAGGGGAGAGCTGGCAAAGCCCCAGTCAGGAGTCTTCATGGCGGCGTCGGAGGCCGCGTTGCGCGACCACACGACCGCGCCGTTGCCAGCGTCGAGCGCGTTTACAATTCCGGTGGCGCCAAACGTGTACACGCGGTCATTGTTGAGGGTCGGCGTGCCGCGCGGCCCGGGTCCGCCATTCGATTCCCAGAAGCGGGCTGTATCGCGATGCGCCCACACCGGCTCGCCGGTGGTCAGTTTGTAGCAGGCTACGACCTCGTCAGGACCGCGCTGCTCCTGGGTGTAGATGAGGTCGCCGCGAACCGCGAAGGACGACCAGCCGGGTCCGACGGGCCGGCGCCATATCGCGACCGGCGGCGACGTGTTCCAGTCGGTATTGATCTGCGCGCCGGAGACGATTCCGTCGCGGTGGGGACCACGAAATCCCGGCCACTCGGCTTTCGACTCAGTTCCGCTGGAAGTCCCTACGGCGGGCGCCGCCGGGAGCGTCGCGGGCTGTTTGGGGGATTTTGCGGGGGACCGGGCAATGACAAGTTTCTCGGGAACAGGAGCAGGAGACTCGGCTACTGGCTTGACCGGGGGTGGCGGCGGCAGGTGGCCGGATCGGGAGAGAAGCCGTTCCTCAGGAGTTTGCGCCCAGCGCCAATGCAAGTCGTTATGGAGGTCGGCGGCGGTAAAGCCACCGGTCCGGACAAGCGCCCAGGCTCCACACGCCAGCAGGATAGTCGCGACCATCGTGACGCGCCGAATCCCGTCCGAGAGATTACGAGTGACGACCGCCCACGCTACGAAGGCAAGGCACAGGCCGGGGATAGCCAAGATATACAGCAGGATTCCTTGTGCCCCTGTCGCAATCGACACGTGGACAATGTTTTTTGTCGCGTACATGCCCGCGACCATGAAGACGATTGCGCCCAAGCGCTCAGACCAGGCCGCCCGGCTGAAGAACACCCACCACAGGACGATTGCCAACGCACCGCCGAACACTCCTCCAATCAGGCCATAGAACAGGGCGTCGGGTACGACGGCAGGGACGACAAACCTAAGCGACCACTGCAGGATCACGAGGACCACGCCGGGCCATAGCCGGAGCGCCTTCCGGCGAGACGGTTCTTTGGTCTGCGCTGTGGTCATTGTCACATCATACGCTCGCCACCAGCCGTTTGTTCCGGGGTTCTTCGCGGACTCCGATCAAGAGAGTGTCCGGCGGTCAAGCCTGTGACATTCGCAACCGGAGACTACTCCCGAGTGGGCTGTTCAGCGTCCAGTTGCAGTATCACGCCCATCCAACAAATGTGAACGAAACACCTGGATGAGGCTGGCAGTCAGGAGCCGCGAGGCCTAAAATCAAACGAGGTGATTCCTGAGCAGGAAGCCAGGGGCTGGAGGACGGTCACGATGGAGTGCGGCCATGACGTGATGTCGACCTGCCGGAAGAGCTCACTCGGGAGTTCGTGGCGGCCCCGGCGCGAGCGGACTCCGCTGACTGACAGCCATTTCTGGAACAGAGCCGATGATTGAAGTCGAACAACTCCGGAAATCGTACGGAGAGTTGATGGCGGTGGATAGCGTGTCATTCGCGGCGCATCCGGGCGAGATCTTCGGGCTGTTAGGGCCGAATGGCGCGGGCAAGACCACCACGATCGGCTGCATCTCCGGCCTGCTTACGCCGAGCGCCGGACGCGTCAAGGTGATGGGACACGACGTGGTTCGCGAAGGCACGGCCGCGAGGGCGAAGCTGGGTGTGGTTCCACAGGAGATCGCTCTCTACGAGGACCTCTCCGCACACGAGAACCTAGCTTATTGGGGCGGCGCGCAGGGGATGCGCAACTCGAGATTGCGAGAACGCATCCAGCAAGTTCTGGAGCTGACCGGACTGCAAGATCGCACCCGGGAACCGGTCAAACAGTTCAGCGGCGGAATGAAACGGCGTCTGAATTTCGCTTGTGGCATTCTGCATTCCCCCAAGGTCCTGCTGCTCGACGAGCCTACGGTGGGAGTCGATCCGCAGAGCCGGGTGCGGCTGCTCGACCTGGTCCGCGGCGAGGCGCGGTCGGGAACCTGCGTGCTCTACACCACACACTACATGGAGGAGGCCGAGGCTCTGTGCGATCATCTGGCGATCATGGACCACGGAAAAGTGATCGCAGCGGGCACTCTGGCGGAGCTCCGGTCGATGCTGGGCGAGCGCGACTTATTGCGGTTAACCGGTGTCTTCGCTCCGCAATCCGCGCGCGCGGCGATGCAGCAGATGGATGCGGAGATCCTGCAAGTCGACGAGAGCCTGCTGTTACTGTCGCTGGCGGGAGCGTCGCAGAAACTGCCCGCGATCTTCGCAGCGCTAGCCGGCGTGGGCGCAGACGTTCGCGGCACGACACTAACGCAACCAAGCCTTGAGAGTCTTTTCATCAAGCTCACGGGCAAGGAGCTTCGGGAATAGAAATGCCGTTTCTGTTGGCCGCCATAAAGAAGGACCTCCGCCGGTTGGGGCGCGATCCCCTGGCGCTGGCGATATCGTTCGGAATTCCGTTGGTCATCGTGACTCTTATCACTTTGGTCTTTGGAGGCGGCCAATCCGCGCCGCAAGGACGACTTCTGGTGGCCGACGAAGACGGAACACTGCTAAGCCAGGCGCTCACAAGCGCATTCAGCCGCGAGCCGCTTTCCAAGATGCTGGTGCTCGAAACCACGGGCCGCGAGGAAGGCAGGCGCCGCATGGATCGTGGCGACGCCTCTGCGCTCCTCATCGTTCCGAAGGGATTTCAGGAGGCGTTCCTTCAAAACCAGCCCGCCCAATTGCAGCTGGTGACGAACCCGGCGCAGGAGATCCTCCCGAACATCGTCGAGGAGACTCTCTCCATCGTGGTGGATGGCGGTTTTTACCTCCAGCGACAGGCGGCCATCCCGTTGCGCGCCATTGCTGCGGAGAAAACACCCAGCGACGACACTGTTGCCCGCGTGAGCGTGGCGTTGAACCGGCTCGGCCGGAGCTTGACCAAGTACCTGAATCCTCCTTTGATCGACTTGGAACTGCATGTCGCCGCCGCGAAGCGCGAAAACCAAAACGTTGCCGCGCTATTTCTTCCCGCGATGCTCTTTATGGGTCTGTTGTTCGTTGCGAACGCGCACGCGCTGGACATTTGGAAGGAGCAGTCCTGGGGCACGCTGCGCCGCCTGGCCACAACGCCCGTTTCGATGGGAGCCCTCCTGGGCGGCCGGGTGATCTCGCTGGCGGTGATACTCTCCGGCCTCGCGCTGGTAGGAGTCGCGGGCATGCGCTGGTTCGCTCATGTTGCGGTGGCGAGCGTTTCCCTGGCGACGCTCTGGGTGGTCCTTTCAGGCACGGCGTTCTACCTGTTCCTGGTCACGATAGCGGTCCACGCGCCGGGTCCACGGGCGGCGAACGTGATAGGGAATCTAGTGGTGTTTCCGCTGTCGCTCGTGGGCGGATCGTTTTTCCCTTTTGAGATGATGCCGGATTGGATGGCGTCGATTGGGCGGCTCACTCCAAACGGCTGGGCCGTCACGGAGTTCAAAGCGTTCGTTGCCGGGTCCGCTCACATGCAGGATCTTCTGGCGGGGGCCGCTTTCATGGCCGCCGTGGGAACGCTTCTTTTCCTCTGGACTTCACGCCGGATGCGGAAGTTGGTTTAAGACAGCCATGTTTCGAGACGCATTCCATCTGGCATATATGGACGCGAAACACCTGCTTAGCAGGCGAGAAACGCTCTTGTGGACGTTTGTAATGCCGATCATCTTCTTCTACTTCTTCGGTACGGTCACCGGGAATTCCTCCGGTCCCGCGAGGGATAACCTGGCAGTGAGCGCTCCGCCGGACGCCGGTTTTCTTGCTGATCAACTGCTGGCGCGTTTGAATCAGCGCGGCTACCATGTGATCCGTGCCCCCGAGCCGAAGGAGTTCCTGCGCTACCGACGCAGGCTATCGATTCCGGCAGGATTCACGGATTCGGTCCTCGCCGGGAAACCTATGAAGATTCGTTTCGACCGAACGGGAGAGGACATGAGCGCGGACTACGACCGCGTGCGGCTCTATCGCGCGGTTTATACGACGCTCGCGGACTTGATCGTAGTCTCGGGCGAGAATGCCAAAGCTTCGAAGGAAGCATTCGAGAAGCTTGCCGCCGAACCACGGATGCTCACTCTGAGCGTTAAACCGGCTGGGAAACGCCTCGATCCTCCCACGGGTTTCGAGCAATCCGTCCCCGGCACGATGGTGATGTTCACGCTGCTGGTGCTGTTCACGTCGGGAGCCGTGTCGCTGACGATGGAACGTAACCAGGGCATTCTGCGGCGGCTGGCTTCGTCGCCCATGTCGCGCGGCGCGGTGGTGCTAGGGAAATGGGGCGCGCGGATGTCGCTGGGGGTTGTCCAGATTGCATTCGCGATGATCGCAGGGAGCGTGCTTTTCCACGTCCGGTGGGGGCCAAACCTGCCGGTGGTCGTACTGGTTTTGCTGGTGTACGGATCGCTTGCGGCCGCACTCGGGATGTTGCTGGGCAACTTCGGACGCACCGAAGGACAAGTGATCGGATTGGGAGTGATCACAAGCAATGTCTTCGCCGGGCTGGGTGGCTGCTGGTGGCCCATCGAGAGCACACCGCTGTGGACACAAAAGCTCGCGCTGGCGTTTCCGACGGGCTGGACGATGGATGCTCTGCACAAGCTGATGAACTTCGGGGCGCCGCCGGCAAGCGTCCTCCCGCATTTATGCGTGACCGCGATGGCAGCTCTGGGTGCAGGGTACGTTTTATCGCGATCATTCCGTTATCA
Source organism: Acidobacteriota bacterium (assembly GCA_003223065.1). Lineage (GTDB taxonomy): Bacteria > Acidobacteriota > Terriglobia > Bryobacterales > Bryobacteraceae > Palsa-187. The sequence continues at coordinate 16,220 of QHXU01000135.1, forward strand.
ATAAGGCCACACACAGTCCAGCGGTACCGACTCAATTCATCCGATACGGAACCGGAGCGCCAACTACGCGATCAGGCGGGAACAGCACTCGACGAGGAGGTTCATCGCGATGTCTCCCGGACTATACAGCGCCATGCGCGCGAAGGTACTGCTCGATGCCGGTTTGCTTCGCGTACATCGCCCAGCCGAGCGGCGTACCCTGATAGACGGTGTCTTTGATGTCCAATCTAGCTCCTCGCTCGACCAACAATCGGACAACTGCGTCATGGCCCGCTAAAACGGCCTGGTGTAACGGCGTCGAGTGGGAATGGTTTCCGTCAGGGTTATACCGGTTTGGGTCTTCGCCCGCATCGAGTAGCAGCCGCACGATATCCACGTGCCCGTGTTGCGCGGCTAGAGCGAGAGCGCGATGGCGGCTTTCAGAGCCGGCAGCGCCGAGCAGTCGCGCAGCATCGTCGAGCCGCCCCAACCCGGCCGCCGCGACGATGTTATCCACTCGCGCGCCGCGCCTGGCGAGTGCTTCGGCGGCGCTCCGATATCCGAATGCGCGACCGCCATTTAGTGGAGCCCATCCCGTCGACCGATGCGCCGAAGTCCAGCAGGGTTTCGACCAGCGCGACTTGGACGCCGGCGTTCGCAGGGTGGCAGCTGGATACCAGCATGCTCATGGTCGTGTAATGCCCGCCGTACATGTCGGCCAACGCGTCAACTTCGGCGCCGGCATGGAGCAGGGTTTTCGCAATTTCAACAGCGTTTTGGGGAGTCCTCTGGCGATAACCCTCGACGCCGTTGGCGGCGACGTAATGAAGAAGGGTGGCGCGATGCACAGGCGGGTCGAAATGGGTGATACGCGTAGAACGCGCCCGAACCAATTCCGGATTTTCGCGCAGCGACGTTTCCAGCTGAGCCAGTGCGCCTGTGATGACGGCCTCCACGGCCGATTCGAATTGGAAGACGGGCGAAGCGTCCTGAGTGACGGCTTCGGCGTACTCCGCGAGCGCCTGCCAATTTTGAAAGTCGTAATAGCGGGCGACGGTGAGCTGCGCGTCGGCAAGGTCAAGCGCGGCGCTTCGAATTTCGGAGTCCGGCAGGTTTTTCGGCAGCCATGGAATTTTGGAATCCAGGAAACGGGGATGGTGTTCGTGAAAGACCCGGATTGCCTGGGGATCGCCCGAGCCGCGGGCTGCGAGCAGTTCCTCCGCCTGTTGGTGGTATTGATCCAGGCTGGAGCGAAACGGTAGTGGTTTGAGATCCATTACAGACTGGAGCGTACCTTCGCGCTGTGCGCGATGTTAGCACGGAACAATGTTTCCCGGACGTGGGCGAAGAACGCGCATCCGGACAAGATTTCACGCGGTTTCAAGACTTGATCTATCCGCGCTCCCGCAGGAATGTTGGTGGACCAATGGTCATTCGACGGCCCCTCGCTCGCGCAACAGCGTCACCGTTTTACCCAGAACGCCGGGAAAGCGGAGTGCGTATCCCAAGGGCGTGCATTCGACTATCTCATCCGGCCGTTCATAGTGACCCGGAAGTTTCACACGAATCGAGAGGTCCGCTCCGCGCTCCAGCAACAATTGCGCGACCGGCAACCCTCGATCGCCGAACTGCGTCACCGCGTGGAAGATCGCTGTCTGCCCTCCGACGCCGGTTTCATCCACGGCCGCGCGCGCATTGACTTGCGCCCCGCGATCCAGAAGCAGCGTTGCGGCTTCAAGATTGCCGTACTCCGCGGCCACGTGCAGCAGCGTCGCGCCCCGGAGGATGAGGCGGCGCGCGCCCGTACTGCCGCAGTCAAGTTCGGGGAAGCGCTGATTCACTAGTGCCGAGTCAGCGTCAATGTGCTCCGCAAGGCGATCGAGCCGGCCACGCAGCAGGTCGAGCACAGCAGGCGCGCCGTACCTGGTGACACCTCCGGCCTCGAGAAGGATATCGATGCATCGGCCAAGCTGTGGCGAACGTGCGTACGAGCCGATGACGTAATCGAGCGCAGTGCCCCGCCCGTCCGCGTTGCCGCAGTTCGGATTTGCCCCGTGGTCCAAGAGCCATTCGAGAGCCACAGGATCCACTGCCTCGCAAGGCGCGAAGATAATGGGGAAATCCCCGTTCCACTCCGCGTTCACGTCCGCACCGTAGGACACGAGGAGTTCCATCATGGGGATACGCTGGCCGTTGAGGGCAGCCCGCATCAACGGCCCGTCGCCGCCCTGATGCACGTCCGATCCGTTTTCGATCATCCAACTAGCCATAGCCAGCCTCTCCTGCCCGGGTGGCGCCCACGGCACGCGGCATTCGGCAACCCAAGTAAGCGGCCCGTTTTTGGCATAGCCAAGCGGAGCGCGGTGCAGCGCCGGGTTGCGCGTCATGAGGGTCTTGACGCGGTCGATGTTGTTGGTGTCGATCGCCTGCTTAAGCTGCCCGATCTCCTCGAGTGAATCGACATGGGCCTTGAGCTTCGGCCAACTTGCAAACCCGTAGAGACGGGCGATCTTGAACTGCGCATCCGTAACCGATTGGGCACCGCCGGTCTTGAGCAGATCCTTGGCTTGATCCTTCAGATGCCGGAGATTGGGACGCGCGGGAAGCGGACGTGGTGCGTCTTGAGAATCGGCCGCCATAGCGACCTCC
>QHXU01000293.1 GCA_003223065.1 Acidobacteriota bacterium
TTATTCTTGCAGTGCAGAAAGACAAAAAACTCATTCTGTGGGAGTACGTCGCTATAGAATTTCTTACAAAAAGAGCGTGAAAACTACAAACCAGAATTCGATGGGACGACCGAAACTATCGCACGTCGTGTAAAGACTTCAACCGGCGGAGCTGTTCGTATTGAACAACACTCGCTGTTGGATCAGATCGCCCCGCCGATTGCCTTACCATCGGTCGTTTCTTGCGAGCCTTGGCGGCTGGATTGCACCGCTGGGGTTGGCGGTGTCGTTGCGCGTAGTAAGAGGAATAACCAACTCCAAAGGACGAATGATCGCGTCGATAGGATGGGATGAGGAAAGAAGAGAATAGGCGAATCAATATCTACGGCGCGCACGGACCCTCAGGCAGGATAGTCAAATGGAACCTGGTGTGACATCGCTGTTCTGTTCTGGTATGCTCGTTGAGCGTTGCGCTTCCAGAGATGTCCAGGCCATCCCTTAGAATCCCAACGCAGGTAGGAAAAACAAGGCCCAAGGCGGGCTGCAGCGATGCAGATTCATCTGGTCAATCCCAGTGATACTTCGTTCGGAATCGGCGTGATCACGCCGCGTTGGTTGTATGTACTTGCCGCCGCGACTCCTTCCGAGTACGGCGATCCCCTCATCACCGACGAGACGCTCGAACAGATTCAGTCCGAGCGCATACAGCCCGGCGACATAGTGGGCATCGGCATCCATACCAGCAACGCCCTGCGAGGCATGGAGGTCGGACGCAAGGCGCGGGAACGCGGCGCCCGGGTGATCTATGGCGGCATCCACGCAACCTTGTATCCGGAAGAGGCCTTTGAGCTGGGCGGCGCCCATGCCGTCGTCAAGGGAGACGGAGATGTCGTGTGGGCGAAGGCGATCGCCGATCTGATTCGAGGCGCGGCCCAGCGAATTTATAACGGTGGACGGATTTCGGGGGATCAGTTCTTGCCCGCGCGTTGGGAACTTGCTCCGCGCGATCGTTACATGTGGGCCTCCGTGCAAACCGTGCGCGGTTGCCCGAAACATTGTTCGTTCTGTTCGGTGTGGCGTACCGACGGACAGAAGCCGCGGCAGCGTGCCTCGGATGTGGTGATCGAAGAGATCGTGCAATTGCGGCGCCTCGGATTTCGCTTCATCGCGCTTGCGGACGATAACTTCTATCCCGTTACCCTGACCGACATTCAGCTCGCCGAGAAGCAGGCCAACGTGGCTCGTGTCGCGGAACTGAAAGCGATGCGCGCGGAGCGGTTCGAGTTGATGGAGAAGCTAGCCAAGCTTCCCGATGACATGGTCTTTTTCACTCAGATCACGATGGAAGCCGGTGAAGACACGCAGTTTCTCGACGCGATGCGCCGGGCCCGCATCAAGGGCGCGCTGGTGGGAGTGGAATCCGTCACCGAAGAGGGCCTCAAGTCCGTCTTTAAGAGTTTCAACTCGGCCGGCACCGATTTGGCTAAGCGGCTCAGGACATTCAAGGAGCATGGCGTGCATGTGCTCGGATCATTCATCTTCGGGCTTCCTTCGGACCGCCAGGATACCTTTGCGGCGACGGCTGCCTTGGCAAAACAGGCGGGCCTGACCTTCGCGCAGTTCGTGATGATGACTCCCTTTCCCGGCACCGTGGACTTCGATCGATGGGAGAAGGCCATGAACGGGAGCGTTCCTCAGGTGGACGGAGTTCCGATCACTCGCTACTGGCTGATTCCCGCGAGCGTTCGGCCGACGATGTTCACTCAGCACGAGACGATGACAACGGAGGAGATCCGCGAACGGACGCAGGAAGTCTGGGACAGCTTTTACAGCCTGCGGGAGATTTGGCAGCGGTCGAAGTGCGTACCCACGCTGCGCGGCCGGCTGGCGTTTCTGTTCATCTCCAAGTTGTATCGGCAAATGTATGCGAACACGGGCATTTCTACCGACAGCGCGCGTAGGGAGAAGGCGACGCGGGTGGCGCGTTGGCTGGCAGTGCCGTGCCGAAGGCTATTCGAAGCGAAGCCGATGCCGGAGCTTGAAGTGCCGGGCTTGCGGAGGTCTTCGGGGTTGACGTCGATTACGTATTGAGATACTGAGAGCGGGCTCTGCAGGTTTCCTCAGGCCCAAAGCCGACTTCCCAGTCCTTGGCCGTCTCCACTTGTCGCCTCCCCCTTGAATCGTGCATCGCGGCTTTTGGGGTGACCTCGCTTACGCGGGAGGCAGGCCTGCCTCAAGTAGCATCCCAGGATGATCTGTGCGTAGGCACCAGTACAGGGACACCCGCGCCCACCGGCAATTAGAATCGATCCATGCTCCTCTGCCCTGTCCGCGACTGCCACATGGCGCTGGGGCGCGAGGAGCGGCGACTGCTCTGTCCGCGCGGACATTCGTTCGATGTCGCGCGTAGCGGATATATCAACTTGCTTCAGCCGCAGGAGCGGCGGTCAAAGCACCCGGGCGATTCTGCGGCTGCCGTAGCAGCGCGGCGGCGATTGCACGATCGCGGCGTGACCGAGCCGCTGCTGCACGCCATCGCGGAGATGATGGTCGCGGGCCCGAGGGACATCGTTCTCGATGCCGGCTGCGGTGACGGTTTCTACCTCGGCACCCTCGCTCGCCAGACCGGCTTCGATGCGCATGGCGTCGACATCTCAACTCCGGCGGTTGATGCCGCGGCGCGGCGCTACCGCGGATGCGAGTGGATCGTGGCCAATGCCGATCGCTTCTTGCCATACGCCGACCGCTCGTTCTCGATCGTCCTGTCGATCACGGCGCGAATGAATGCGGGCGAATTCCGGCGTGTCCTGCGCGACGACGGAGGCCTCCTGGTCGCCCTTCCCGCGCCTGAGGATCTGGTCGAGCTTTGCGGCGCGGGCCGCGATAGAGTGGTCCGAACCGTAGAGACATTCGCGCACGACTTCACGCTCGTCGATCAACGCCGCGTCGCCACCGCTGCCGACCTCGACGCCGCTGCCGTTCACGACGTCCTGCTTTCGATTTACCGGCCGATGCGAGCGCAGCCGACCGAAGCGATGCGAGTGACGTTCAGCCTGGATCTGCTGCTGTTTCGAGCCGTGTCTGGCCGGTGTCGTCTTTGGATTGGTTCCCGCTCTCGAGTGCGAAGCGGGATGTGCAGGACGCGATGAAGGAGGGCGGACGCGGTTTTACAGGCACGCGGAGGCGTGTCGGCGGACTGCTGGTAACCGCTGAGGTCGCTTTATCGCTGGTGCTGCTGGCCGGCGCCGGCTTGCTGATCCGAAGTTTCATAAGGTTGCAGGATGTAAATCCGGGATTCGTACCTGAGCACCTCCTGACGTTGCACGTTGACCCGTCTGATAAGGCCCACGATCCAGTCCGTTTTGGCGAACTTCTATCGCGAGATCATCGAGCACGTGCAAGGTTTGCCAGGAGTACAGGCGGCCGGTGTTGCCACAGCATTACCCATCAACATGCCGGGAATTCGCTCTGCTTTGACGATCGATGGTAAGGCCGATCCAGCGCCGGGGCAGCCGCCGGTGCTCGCCAATAATCGCGTTGTCAGTCCAGGCTACTTCCGCGCACTGGGCGTCCTCTTGTCAGCGGGCGACTTCTTTCGGATCGAGACACACCGACAGCGCCGTTGGCGGCCGTGATCAATCAATCCATGGCTAAACGCTATTGGGGAACCGAAAATCCGATCGGCAAACGGTTCAGGTCTTGTCCAGGACCGGCCAACTACCCTGGGTCACAGTCGTGGGCGTAGTGGGCGACATTCGGCAGGCCGGACTGGACACCGATTCATTTCCTGAGTTCTACACGCCGTTTATGCAAGATTACGCTCCCTTCGCCCGACACGCGTGCTCCTAATCCGCGCCGTCGGCAATCCGCTCAATCTCGTCGCGCCGGTGAAGGATCAAATCCAGGCAGTGGACAAGAACGAGCCAGTCTATGCTGTGCAAACCATGGAGAAGATTCTTGCCCAGTGGTTGGCACCACGCCGATTCAACCTGCTGTTGATGGGTGTTTTCGCAGTGCTGGCACTGGCGTTGGCTGCCGTGGGGATTTACGGTGTCATGTCGTATGCAGTGGGCCAGCGAACGGGTGAAATAGGTGTGCGGATCGCTCTTGGTGCACAGCGACTTGACATTTTCCGGCTGCAGGGCGTAGCGCTGGCGCTCGGCGGTGTTGGGATCGGCCTTGTTGGCACACTCAGTTTAACGCGCTGGCTGACGAGTCTGCTCTTCGGCATCAGCGCTACGGATCCATTGACCTTTGCAAGTGTGGCATTGTTGTTGACATTCGTTGCTCTGCTCGCCGCAATATGTCCAGACCACTAAACGGGTGACCGGAGCCGGAACAGTCTCCGAACCGCTGGTGGTGGGCCCCGCAATCAGCGTGGCGATTTCCCCGCATGCCGGTATCGTTCCGCTGGCGTCGAAATCCTTTACGGCAAACGCGGTAGTTCACAGCAATGTGAAGGGTCCCGCGAAAGGAACAATTCGCCTGGACCTTCCCGGCGGTTGGAAATCGCAACCTGCGTCTGCCGATTTCTCGTTCACTGGCACAGAAGCCCTACCAGGTTCAGGCGATTGCCGAATACAACGGTCATCGTTACAGCGAGGGATATGAAGTCACCGGCTATGCGGGTTTGTGGCCCTATTTCCTCTACAAACCCGCGACCTATAGTTTGACTGGCGTCGACGTCAAGACAGCGCCGAACCTCGCGGTGGGTTACGTAATGGGCAGCGGCGACGACGTGCCTTCGTCGCTTGAGAACCTAGGCGTGAAAACCAGTTTCCTCGGACCCGCCGACATCGCTACCGGCGNNNCGGCGACTTGTCGAAGTACGACGTGCTTCCGCTGGGCGTGCGCACGTACGCGGCCCGCGAGGATCTGCGTATCCATAATTCGCGTCTCCTCGAATACGTAAAGAAAGGCGGCGGCGTGGTGGTCCAATACAACCCGAGTTCGATCACAACTTTGGTCCCTATCCTTACTCGATGACCGTTGAATCCGGAAGAAGTTACGGATGAGGCCTCCAAGGTAGAGATCCTCGCGTCATCCAATCCGGTCTTCAACTGGCCGAATAAGATCACGGAGAGGGATTTTACCGGCTGGATTGAAGAACAAGGCTCCAAATGGATGAAGTCATGGGATCCGCAATATCAGGCTCTCATCGAAAACTCACGACGAAGGGCAGGAACCGCAGAAGGGTGGTCTCCTGTATGCGAAATATGGGAAGGATGCCTACATTTACAACGGTCTCGCTTTCTACCGGCAGTTGCCAGAAGGCGTGCCGGGCGCGTATCGCATCTTTGCCA
>QHXU01000294.1:0-2212 GCA_003223065.1 Acidobacteriota bacterium
CCGCAGATGTTCGCGAACCATGGCGTAGGGTGTCCCCCGCTGGATGCCGAATTCGGCGTCGAATCGATTCTGCCGCGCGGTCTTGACCTCCTCACTCAATTTTTCGCGGGGGATCAGCCTCACGATCGTCGAGAGCCGGTTGGTGGCCGCCACCAGGAGACCGCGCTCCGGATCGTAAGCTCCGCTGCCCCAGTTCACCCCGCCGACGTTGCCAGGGAACATGATGGTTCCCTCGAGGCTCGGCGGCGTGAAGAGCCCGCGCCAATCCAACCTATCGAGCCGCTCTTTGCACCAGGTACGCTCCTCGGGAGTGATGCCCCAGGCGTCTTCGGCGGTGAACTTCTGCGGCGCGAGCACGTCATACTTCGGAAAGGGCTGCGTGGGCGAGGCCTCCTCGCCGGGCACCTTCGATTTCGGGACCGGCCGCTCCTCAACCGGCAACAGAGGCTTACCCGTTTCGCGATCGAGCACGAAAAGGTGGCCGTTTTTGCCAGTCACAGCCACCGCCGGAACAATACGATCGCCGCGACGGAACGTGATCAGCGTAGGCTGTGAGGCGAGGTCGTAGTCCCACAAATCGTGATGCACCACCTGGAAGTGCCACACAACCGCGCCCGTGGAAGCGCGCAGAGCCACGACTGAGTTCGCGTAGCCGTTGTTGCCGGGACGCTGGCCTCCGTAGAAATCGGGGCTCGCGCTGCCGGTAGGCACGAAAACCAGATCGCGCCCGGGGTCGGTCGACATCACCGACCACGCATTGGCGGCGCCGGCGTCCTTCAAGCCGGCCGGCAGCGGGTCAAAGCTCCAGCGCAATTTTCCCGTGCGCGCATCGAAGGCCCGCACGATGCCCCGTTCGGAATCCGTGCGGCGATTGTCTCCGATGGATGAGCCCGTGATCACCAGGTCGCCGATCACGGCCGGCGGCGAAGTGACCTGATAGTCACCGCGGTCCTTGAGGCTCACGCCCCGGGTCAGATCTATATCACCAAAACCGTCGCACAGCTTCCCGGTCGCCGCGTCGAGCGCGATCAGCCGCGCGTCGATCGTGCCGATGAAAATGCGCCGCCGGCACGGATCGTCTTTGCCACGCTTCGAATCCACCCATGTCGAAACGCCGCGCGAGGTGACTTCGGAGTAGTCCTGCGAGCGGTCCACTTTGGGATCGAATACCCAGCGCTCCTTGCCGCTCGACGGGTCGAGCGCGATGACCTGATCGAACGGAGTGCTCAGGTACAGCGTGCCCTCAACGAGGATTGGCGTCGCCTCAAACGCGGCTTTCCGGTTCAGGCCGGTGTCGGGTTTCAGCGCGCCCGTGTGATATTCCCATGCGGGCTTCAAACGCGCCACGTTGTCTCGAGTGATTTGAGCGAGCGGGGAATAGCGCGTTCCTCCCGCGTCGTGGCCGTAGGCAGGCCAGTCGTTATCGGAAGCGCTGAAGGCGAGAAGCAGAAGCAAAACGCTCATGTATCGATTTTCCGCCCGCCTGACGCCGTGAGCCAGCTTTCGGGGACCAGTGGGCCCGATGCGGGGACCAGTGCGTCAACGCAAAATCCGTTCGGGAAATCCGGCCGTGATATACCGGCGGCTCCAGTTGATCGTCGCACCATCCTTCATGACGATCCTGTACTCGCCGTGAAACCAGGGCTGCAATTCGCCGATGCTGTCGAGCCGCACGATGGCGGACCGGTTGACCCGGATGAACTGCGCCGGATCGAGCCTTTTAACGAGACCGTCCAGCGTGCCGCGGATCGTGTGTGCTTTCCCGCCTGCGTGCAGCACGGCGTAATTGCGCGCGCCCTCGATCCAATCGACTGCGGACATTGATACAAAATACGCCCGCCCGTTGCCGTTAACCAATACGCGGTCCGCATGACGCGTGCCCGGTTGCAGGTCGGCGATCAGCCGCTGGATCCGTTCGACTAATTCGCGGTCACCCGCCGCCTCGCGCCGCCTCTTTCGAACCCGATCGAGCACTTTCCGAAATCGTTCCTCGTCGTACGGCTTCAGCAGGTAATCGAGCGCGTGCACCTCGAACGCCTTCAACGCGAACCGGTCGTGCGCGGTGACGAAGATGATCTCGGGCAATGGCGGCGAAAGCGCGGCGGCCACCTGCAGCCCATCGAGCTTCGGCATCTGCACGTCGAGAAACACGACGTCGGGCTGTGTGCGCGTTATGGCCTCGATCGCTTCGGCTCCGTCGCCTGCTTCGCCG
>QHXU01000294.1:2251-5701 GCA_003223065.1 Acidobacteriota bacterium
GCGCCGAGCCAAGAAAGCGCCGCATCTTGCGCCTTGCGGGGCGTTCGTCATCAACCAGCAGGACCCGAATGGACATGGTAGGGAACCTTCAGCGTCACGACCAGCCCGCCATCGGGCGCGTTCTGGAGCCCGACCCGCTGCTCGCCTCCGTAAAGGCGCTCCAGGCGCCCCACTGTGTTGGAGAGGCCGATGCCGTTGCGCAGCGCGGCATCCGGAGCTCCAGCCAGACCTGGCCCGTGATCGCGCACCTCGAGGCGCAGAACGCCGTCGTCGCGCCGGGCGTTGACCCGCACGTCTACAACGGATGACATCGGATGCGCGCCGTGGCGGATGGAGTTTTCGATCAGCGGCTGCAAAAGCAGCGGAGGCACCAGCGCGCATCGCGTTTCCTCATCCGCTTCCACCCGCACATTAAGCCGCTCCTCGAGCCGCGCTTTCATCGTTTCGACATAAAGGTCCAAGAACTCGATCTCCCGCTCGAGTGTCACCTCCTGCGCATCGCCTTGCTCCAGGCTCAAGCGAAGCAGATCGCTCAGTCGCGCGATCATGCGGTCCGCGGCGCCCACATCCTCGTACATAAGATCGGAAACCGTGTTCAGCGTGTTAAAGAGGAAATGCGGCTGAAGCTGGAGGCGCAGGTTGCGAAGCTGCGCCTTCGAAAGAGCGTTTTCAAGCTCTACCGAGCGAACCTGGCGGTCATAGAGGTACACGAGGGCGACTCCGATTGAGTAACCGATCGTCTGCGCCGGGAATTCCATGAAGTAGCGAGTGGGCATGGCTCCGTAATCGTACGGGCCGAGCCCGAAAACCGGAAACAGCAAAACGCGCGAACCCCACATCAGCGAAGTGTGTACAAACGCCCCCAGGACGAGCACGGCCACGTGCATGGGCAGACTCCTGGCCCACTTCGCTACGTCCAGCCGGTATCGCCTCGCCGTCCAGATCACCAGGGGAACAAACGCGAAAGCGGTGTAGCTCCCGGTTAACTCTTCGATTAAAGGGATGAGCGGTGAAACGTGGCGCCCGCGCGCTACTGTGTCCAGAAATCGATAAGTGAACTCCAACAGTCCGAAAGCCGTAGCGAATCCGATTAGCGAGAAGACGAACTTGCGGCGGCGGGTCATTTGATCCAGCATAGCTCCGAGTATTCGCTGAACGCTCTTGAGTTTGCTGTGCGGTCCATCCCTATTCCGCCCGCAGAGCTGATGCCGGATCGACCCGCACGGCCCGATACGTCGCGGGAGTGGCCGCAATCGCGGCTACCAGCGCGATGAGCAATAAAACAGAGACGATAGCGGTTGGCTCCCAGGATCGAATGTCGTACAGCACCCGCCGGATCCACACCGCGGCCGCAGCGTAGCCGCCTAGACCCAGCGCGAATCCGCATCCAATCAACAGTAGCGTTTCGCGCGAAAGCAGGCCGACGATTGCCGCCGGATTCGCGCCGAGGGCCATCCGCAATCCGATCTCGCGCGTGCGGCTTTTCACCGCGTAATCGAGCGCGCCATACAGGCCGATGCTCGCGAGCAACGCGGCCATCCCGCCGAAGATCGTCGAGAGCGCCGCGAGCAGGCGCTCCTGCCACAACGATGCCTCCACCTCCTCGTGCAACGTCCGCACCTCGATGAACGGCAATTCGGGGTCGAGAGAACGCAAGACCTCGCGAACCGGCGCTATCATCGCCTCCGGGCGCCGACCCGTGCGCACATTCAGAATAAAACCGGCATCGAATCCATCGATCACGGGACTGTAAACCGTGGCTGGAATCGGCTCTCGAAGCGAGCGGTATTTCGCGTCGTTCACCACGCCGATGATCTCATTGTCGGCTCTGGCGGCGCCGCCCGGTGCGGCATAACCGAAGCGCTCGCCGATCGGATTCCGACCGGGGAAGAAGCGTCGTGCGAAGGCCTGGTTTACGATCGCCTTACGCGGCGTCGTCCGATTCCGGTCGAACCAGTTGAAGTCGCGCCCGGCGAGCACGTGCATGCCCATGGTCTCGAAATAACCCGGCGTGACATCGTTCAGGCTGCTGTTCAAGAAATCGGCCGCTTTGATTCGGGTACCGGCGGCGCCCAAAGTGGCTTTCACGCCGGTGCCGCGCATAAGCGCCCTTGAGGCTATGCCGGCCGCGGCAACCCCTGGCAGCGCGCCCGCCTTCTCGAGGAGCGCCTTGCTCAGAGCGCGGCTTTCCTCCGCCTTGTAACCTCTGAGGCTTGGGTCGATCGTGAACGTCACGACGTGGTCGCGGTCGAAGCCTGCGTTCATGGAGCGCATGCGCTCGAGCGTTTCTATAAGCAGAGCCGCCCCAATCAGGATCAGCGTACAGACGGCCACCTGCGCCATGACAATCAGGTTGCGCGGCAGCAGGCGTCGCGTTGCGGCGCGGCCGGCTCTCAAAGGGCCCGCGACGTCGGCGCGCGCGCCGCGCAAGGCTGGCGATAATGCGAACAGCACCGCGGTCAGCAAGGAATCCGAGCACGCGAAAGTCAATGCCGATGTGCACGGCGAGCGGTTGCAATACCGCCGCCCGATCGCGAATCGGAGGCAGGTTATGAATGAGCAAAGGCAGCGACCCGCGCGTGAGCAGCGTACCGGCAACGCCTCCGAGCAGCGCCAGCAGCAGCCCTTCAGTAAGGAGCTGCCGCACAATGCGGGCGGGACTCGCGCCCAGAGCCAGGCGAATGGCTATTTCCTGAGCCCGCACAGCTGAGCGCGCCAGCAGCAGACCGGCCACATTTGCGCACGCCATCAACAAAAGGAGCGCGACACCGGCCATTAATACTTCCAGGCCGCGGGAGAATTGCGCGCGCAGCGCTGATACTCCGTTGGCGACCGACTCCAGCTCAAGGCGCGAATTGATTACGCTCTTTGCGGATTCCGTTCCCTTTGCCGGCGGGAAGATCTGTTCGCGTTCGTCCTCGTAAGCCGCGTGCAACAAGGGGTCGACCTCGCTGCTGGCGCGCTCAATGGGGACGCCCGCCCGCAGACGGCCGAAGACCTGCGCAAAGAGAGGTCTCGCTGCAGGATTCATCTCGCCGTATGGTTTGACGAGGAAGCGATCAACGGCGGCGGGAACGCGGATGTCGGGACTCGTGTCAACAGTCAGGCCATTGAATCCCTCGGGCGAGACCCCGACAATCGTGAACGGATGCCCGCGCAAGGTGATGCTCCGGCCCAGAAGTGAGGGATCGCGCCGGAAGCGCCTCTGCCAGAAATCGTAACTCAGCACGGCGTTCATGGCCGCCGTCCGTTCGTCTTCAGCAGTAAGCACCCGGCCAAGATAGGCGTGTACGCCCAGAGAAGAAAAGAAATTCGCCGAGACCAGGTGGACTCGCACCCGTTCCGTCGAGGTCCCGTCGCTAAAGGCGATGTCCGTTTCGCCCTGGCACAGCACCTCGGAGAGGCTGGCGTCCCTGGAAGCGAGCGCATCGCACAGGTTGTAGGGGAGGT
>QHXU01000294.1:5730-14379 GCA_003223065.1 Acidobacteriota bacterium
GGATGGACCTCGATCAACCGGACGAGATTCTCCGGATGCGATACCGGCAGAGGCCGCAGTAATAACGCGTCGACGACGCTGAAGATCAGCGTATTGGCGCTGATACCGGCGGCGAGCAGCAGAGACGCGGTTGCGGTAAACACGGGACTCTTCAGTAGAAGACGTGCGGCGAAGCGGAGGTCGCGAAGGAACTCAGACATCGGCCCTCTAAGGGTATAGCCGTTTATTCAAAAACTATACCGGAACGCGAGCGACGCGTACGAATTCCGGCGATACTGGCCGAGAAAATCCGTCATGTCGCCGCGAATCCATGCCAGGGCGGCCGTCGCGCGCCAGTGCTGTCCGAACGCTTGCGAATATTCGACTCGGACGAACGACCCTGCAGCCCGCACCGCGGCTTCGAGCGCCAGGCTGCGATTGGCATCGATGGTGAGTCCGGCACGCCCTACGAAGGATCGCGCGTAGCCGCGGTCCGGTGCGAATCGAAGTGGATTGCCAGCCGTATGCGTCACCGCTTCTCCCGCGTAACCGCCGACAAACGACCACTCCTTCACCTGCCGCTCTAGCTGGATTACATAGAGCACATATTCATCGGTATCAGGCGTCGAAGAAGTGAAGTATGCCGCCTCGCCTTTGACGGTAAGCCAGCGTAACGGAACCGCGGCATCCGCGCCATAGAGCCGCAGAGTAGGGTAATAGCGCTGCACGCCGGCCGCGAGCTTTGCGGGATCGAACGTCAGGCTGAACAGCGGCAGGTTGTTGAACCCGTCGAAGAAGCAGAGGGAATACTCGTAGCCCGCTCCGATGTGGTTCCATCGCGCGCCGTATTGCGATCCGCCGGGATAGCGCGCACCGAGATCCGCGATCGTCACGCCTTGCGCCTGCGGTGGTACAACCGTCCAGCGTTGATTGATGAGGGGGGTGCGGCTTGGCGTGAACCACGGCTGCCACACCAAATCGATCGTGTCGCCGCGCCACTCGTACGTCAGCCGCGCGGCCGAGACGCCCAGGAAATCACTATCCACCACGCTGCTCAAATAATCTCTGGGTGCGAAGCGGTCGGTCGGATTGAGAATATCGGCTTTGCCCCAGCGGATGAACTGCCGCCCGATCTCCGCCGTGAAGCTTCCCTTGTGCAGCGTTGCACTGATCCGGCGCAGCGAAAATGCGGGACGCTGGACGGAGCGGTCGTCCGCATCGAGCCGGAACTTGCGCTCCACCTGCCGGTGCGAATCTGTGCGCGCGTCGAGGGCGCCGGAAACCTTGAGCCACTGAGTGATCGTGTAAGCCGCCTCCCAGCGCAGCAGAGTCGCGTTCACCACGCGGCCGCTGTCGTTCGGCGCTGCCTGGGGGTACAACAGCGACTGGTTTTCGATGAATCCGCGCTGGTCCAGATTCTGGGCAAGCATGGCCGCCAGCAGGAGGCTCAGATCGATCATGATTCGCGCCGGAGAGCTTGCAACGTGAAGTCGCCATCTTTGAGAGACAGATTGTATTCGAGCTTGTCGTACTTGAGAATGGTGCGGCTCTTGCGCTTGACGTCGAGAACTTCGGTGGTCCGCGGAGTCCAGATACCTTTCACAAGCTCGAAATCACGATAGTCGATCGCGCGCGCCAGGCCGTTCTTGTTGTAAGCCTCCAGCTTAACCAGCGCATAGTTATCCTTTTTCACCCAGAGATAAGAATGCGTGTACTGCGACGATTTCCTCGGACGCGATTCGATTTTCCACGCGCCGTTCTCCTCGCCCAGCAGCTTGAAGTCGAACTGGTTGACGTCGCGCTCCTCCAAGTCCTCGAAGCTGAAATCGGTGCCGAAAAAGCGCGTCGAACGGTCCTGCAATGCGATGCGCTGATCGCGCCCGATGGCGGGCCGCCACATCCATTGATCGCTGGCGCGGTCGGGGTGGTTCACGATGAGCAGCCCCACGCCTTTCACTTCAGCCGGAGCGGTAAAACGCAGCATGGCCTTGCTGTTGCCAAAGGAGCCGATGCGCTCGAACACCCAGCGCTTGGTGGCGATGAGGTGCTCCGTGCCGATCACTTCGAGAGTGCCCTCATAACGCTGCGAGATCGAGTGCTGGCGGCGTTGCACCTCTTCGATGATCTGGCGGGCGTCCTGTGCATACACGGATGCCGCAGCCAGGAAAGCGGTGACCAGCGCGCTATTCATATTCGAGCGCCTCCACCAGCGACCCGCGCACGGCGCTTTCGGCTGGCCCAAGCGCCGCCAAAAAAGCAGCACCGAGGATGACCGGCGCCAGCGCCAGGGCGGTTTGAAGCGGATATGCGTATCCGATATCGATACCGATCAAGTCGCGGCGCGCGATCTCCAGGCTGTAGTAGAGCTGCACAGCACCAAGCGCCAGCCCCAGCGCCAGGCCGATCAACCCGATCCCAAACGCCTCCATCCATACCGTGTGCCGGATCTGCCGCCGCAATCCTCCCACGGCTTGCAGCACGCCTAACTCTCGCCGCCGGTCGGTGATGGAAACAGTGAGTGCATTGACAATGCCTAATACCGCTACCAGCACCGCAACGGCGATCTGCACGTACGTCAGGCCGAACCACTGATCCGTCACCCGGATCACATAATTGCGCAAATCGTGGTTGGTGAGCACGAATAAACGCTCGCGCGCGCCGTAAGCGTCCAGGATGCGCTGCCGCACATCCGCTTCGCGCGCACCGGGCTGGAGGTAAATGCGAAAGATGTTCACCGAATCGTCGTTCCAAAAACGGGCGAAGACACTGCGGGTGATGAGCAGGCTCCCTTGTTGATCCGAAAAATCACGGACAATCCCGACCACCGGCAATCGAAGCGTTCCCGCGGGAGCTGGAATTTCAAGTGTCTCGCCCAGGCGGCACTCATGCAGCCGCGCAAAATTCTCGGATGCCATAATGCCCCGGCCTTCAGCCGTCAGTTTGTACATCTCGGCGGAATTGCCCTCGACCGGCGGAAGCTTCGCGCGCTTCGCCACGGCGTTCACGTCGACCGCCACCAGCATGATCGGCGTGCCCTTTACCAGCACGCGGACGCTGCGCACGGCCTGCACTTCGCCGACCCCCGCGACCGCGCGCAACCCTTCGGCCAGCGATGCCGGGAACACGAAGCTGCGCGTGGTCACCGTCTCAGCGGTGGTGACGAAAAGGTCCGGATTGAGCGCGATGCGCATCCATTCCGAGATTGAGTTGTAGCTCGAACGCGCCAGGCCGCCCAACGAAATCACCAGCGCCAGCGAGAGCATCAGAGCCGCAATCGTGCCGGAAGTTCGTCGCGGCGCTTGAATCAGACTGTCCACCGCTAGCGTGCCTTCAACCGGCCGAACCCGGGACAGGATCGGCCTCAGCACGCGCGCAAGCCATAACGCGAGGGACGGCGATAAAAGGACGGCGGCCAGCACGGCCAACAGGTACCCGGCGTAGAAGATCAGCCTGTACCGGCTGAGCGTGAGCGCGAGAACCGCCGCCGCCGCACAGGCGATGGCCCAACGCCGCCTGCGCCGGTTTTCGCCTTCACTCAGCGACTGATATTTTCCTTTTTGCAGTGCCTTCACCGGATCGATGCGCGCAGCGTTGCGCGCAGGAATCATCGCTGCGACCAAACTCGTGGTTACGCCCATTCCCACCGCCGCGGCAATCAGCCAGGGCTCGACCGCGATCTGATCGGCACGCTGCGCCACGCCGTACACCTCTTCAAGCAGGTCGCCGATATAGCCCGCGATCGCGCGCGCCATCGCGATCCCGAACACAACGCCCGCCAGCGTGCCCGCCAGACCCACGATTGCGCTTTCTGACAGAAAGAGCGTGCGGATCTGGGAACGTGTTGCGCCCAGCGCACGCAGCACACCGACCTCCGAGCGCCGCTCCGTCACGGCAATCGCAAATGTGTTGTAGCTGATAATGTGTTGTAGATGATGAAGAGGCCGATGAACAAGGCAAACACGCTGGTGATATTCGAGGCCAGGGCGTAGATGCGTGAGGTCGCCTCGAACTGCTCGCCGCGCGAACCTGGCGGCTCCACCTGAAACCCCGGGCCAAGCACCCGCCGCAGTTTTGCCGCGCCATCGGCGAGCGTTACTCCCTCCTGCAACGCAATGTCGATGCGATCGAACTTGCGCCCGCGCCCGAAAATTTTCTGGGCCGCGTAGATGTCCATGATCGCGAGATTCCCCCCGAACGCACTCGCCAGCCCGCCTGGCTGCATGATGCCGCGCACTGCGAAAATTCGCTCACCGTCCATGGTGCGCATCGGGATGCGGCTGTTTAGCGTCAGGCCCGTCTCGGCGGCGAAAGATTTCGTCACGATCAGCGAGTCCGGCTGTGCGAGGAACACCAACGGATCGTCGATTGCTTGATCGCCCTCCAGGTTGTAGGTGCGCAGGCTGCGGTCGCCGAGCATGTCCACGCCCAATATCAAGAGATTTCCGCGGCCGGTCTGAACTGTCGCTTCGATCACCGGCGCCGCGGCGCGCACCTCGGCAATGCTCTGCACCTTCTCGAGCACATCTTCGTCGAAGCCTGGCTCGCCCGCGGAAACTTGAAGCTGGGTTGCGCCGGCGATTTGATCGATCGTTTGGTGAAAGGCCGCGAGGACACTTTGGTTCGCCGTGTGCATTCCGACGAACACCGCGACCCCGAGCACGATGCCGGCAGTGGTCAGCAGCGAGCGCAGTATGTGTTTGCGTGCGTACGGCCAACTGATGAGCCGCAGCAGGATCATCGCCGCACGTCCTCGACAATACGGCCGTCGCGGAGGAGGATGGTGCGTGAGCAGCTCTCCGAAATCGCGGCGTCGTGTGTCACAATCAGCACAGTCGCGCGCAAGCGATCGTGCAGATCGTGGATGAGGCGGAGAATCTCCGCGCCGGTAGCCGTATCCAGATTGCCGGTGGGTTCGTCAGCGAGCAGGATCGGCGGAAACACGCTGAGAGCGCGCGCGATGGCAACGCGCTGTCGTTCGCCGCCGGAAAGCTCATCCGGCAGATGTTCCAAACGGCCTTTGAGCTGAACCAAGTCAAGTAACTCTCTCGCCCGCGCCTCGATCTTCTTTCGCGGCCAGCCCCGCAGGTGCAGCGGCAGCGACACATTTTCGAGAGACGAAAGCGTCGGAAGCAGATTAAAAAACTGGAAAATGAAGCCGATCTTGTCGCGGCGCACGCGCGTGAGGCCGTCGTCATCGAGAGTCGAAAGCGTCTCGCCGTCGATCTCGATCTCGCCCTGGCTGGGGCGGTCCAGCCCGCCAATCAGATTGAGCAGCGTCGATTTGCCGGATCCCGACGGTCCGATAATGGAAACCATCTCGCTGCGCGCGATCGAGAGATCGATGCGCTCCAGGGCGGTCACTTTGCGCTTGCCGTCAAATTGTTTGGAAACGCCCCGGAGATGAATCACCTTCTCCTATGATGGCGTAACGCTGCGGGCGGCACATTAGTGCGCCTGCGGAGACGCACAAAGCAATCTCTCTGCGCCACTGTATAATCAACCGCATGATCGAAGTCGACGTCGAGCCGCGCCGCAAAACCATCGTGGCGGAGGCCGACAAACCGGCGCGCTACCTGGTGCTGGCCGATTTCGGCGGCCGTGCAACGGAGCCGGTCGCGGTCGATCGAGACAATCTGGACGACGTCTTGTCGCGCCTGGATGTGAATCTTGGTGGAGTGCGCCTGCGCGAGTTGGAGGATTTTCATCCCGATCGCCTGTACCAAAGGCTCGACATATTCAGGGAGCTCGACACGGCCCCGGAGGAGAAGCCCCCGCCGCCGGCCGCCGAGCCTTCCCCCGATATCGAAGAAATCCTGCGCCCATCCAGCCTGCTCGAACAGATCGCCGAAGGCGGGGACCCGTTCGAGCGATATATTCGTGAGCTTGGCCGCGCACATGGGGCGCCAAAATCCGTCGAGAACCGGCAGAGAACAGAAGCACTGACAGAGCGCATGCGCGCGGTGCTGCATCACCCGCGATTTCAGGCGCTCGAGGCAGCCTGGCGCGGGCTCGACTTCGTCATCCGCCGCGCCGATGACGAGGTCGCCCGCATCGATATCGTGCAGTTTTGCAAAACCGAGCTGACGCGGGACCTCGCCGAAGCGAGCGACCTGCGTTCCAGCCGCACTTACTCGCTGCTCCACTCGCACCGTTGGCACGCCGCATTCGGTCTCTACAGCTTCGGCGGCGAGGCTGCCGACATCGAATTGCTGGGCCGTCTGGCACTCATCGCGGCGCATGCGAAGGCGCCGTTTGTGGCAGAGGGCTCGGCGGACATGGGCGCGCACTGGGAGGAATTGCGCTCGATTCCGGACGCCTCGCTTCTCGGTCTGGCGCTGCCCCGTCTCCTGTTGCGGCTGCCCTACGGCGCCCGCTCCGGCCCCATCGAATCGTTCGCATTCGAAGAGACGCCGCATCCGCCGGTGCATGGGCATTATCTATGGGGAAATCCAGCGCTCGCATGCGCGGCGTTGCTGGCGCGAGGGGACGCATCGCTCGATCTCGAAGGCTTGCCAACCCACACCTACAGACAAGATGACGAATGGAAGATGACGCCCTGCGCGGAGGTGTGGATGACGGAAACTCAGGTACAAGCGTTGGTCGATCTGGGCCTGATGCCGCTGGTGTCTTTCAAAGATAGCGATCGCGTGCGCCTGGCAGGCTTCCGCGCGATCAATTCAGCTCCCCTTCCCTTGCCTCACTGACCCGTTGCGTCGCAATGCCCTCAGCTCCGCTTGCGCCTGCCCGCCCCACTTGCGTACCAGCGCCCGCCGGTGCGATGGCATCGTCTTCACCGCTTCGACGCACCGTTCGAACGCTTCGCACGCATCCGCGCGCCGCCCGAGCTGCTCCAGTGTCTTACCGTGCCAATACAATCCTTCCGGATCATACGGCCGCCGCGCAGTGTATTTCTCGAGGGCGGCAGCGGCTTCCTCGAATCGTGACGCGCCGAAGCAAGCCGCACCCAACTCCCGCCACACCTCGTTCAGCGCGAGCTTGTCATTAAGTCCGGAAGCCGTTTGGAGATGCTGAATCGCTTGCTCGAACCTTCCCTGCTCGCGCGCGATTCGGCCCAGCTCCAGGTGCGCATCGGCCTCGGCCGGGTCGATCTCGACGGCGCGCCGAAACCGGGCGAGCGCCTCCGTGTACTGCCTGCGCTTCTGATAAATGAGGCCGAGCTGGTAATGCGCATCGGCATCGCGCGGGTTGTTGGTGGCGATCTCGAGCTGCTCGCGCAGGCGCTGGCGTGACCGCAGTCCCTCTCCGATAGAGCGCACGTCGGATCCGAAAATCGCGTACGCATAGTAAATGAACAGCGGTGACATCAAATAATAGCGGGCCGGGCCCAGGATGGTGAATAGTCCGGCCCCGAGCACCGCGAGTCCCCACCCGAGCGCGGTCATACCCACGGCCGGCACGAAACCCGTACCGAATACCGTACGGACGCTGAGTGCTGCCAGCACCACGAAATACAGATTCACCGCCGCGTAGTAGGGCAGCGTATGCAACCATGCGCCGCCCAGCACCCCAAGCACCGCCAGGGGAAGATATGCCGCCGTCCACGACGTCAGCATGCATAACAGCAGCGGCAGATAGTCGCTCCGCATTAACACTCCGAAACTACCGAAGCCTGAAACCGCGCGGACTGCCAGGATCGCCGGCGCGAGCACGATGGCGACGGCTCCTAACGGCGCAACATAGCTCCCCGGCTCGTAAGAAAGGAATCTAAGCAGCGCTCCTTCCAGCATGCCTGTCGCCGGCGTGGCGGGCCGAACTCCGGCATCTGAGGCATGCAGCAACAGTGACACGCACATCGCTGCCCCGATCGCGAACCAGAGACGGCCGTGGTCGAGGATCCGGCCGATCGCGTTGAGCGGCCTTGCGTATAACAGAAACAGCGCGGCTATGTTGTCACGCACCATCTGGAAAGCTTACCGCGGTGGAGCAAACGTTAGCAGCCGGTAAAGCGCCGGGCTCGGTAAGAACCTCCGGGATCGGCGGTAAAGACTTCAGCCAGCTCTCGCGCGAGGGACGACGGTCATTAATCTAAGTACCGTGTTATCAGTGGTGATTACGATAATTATCGTTCGTTGGCATGTGGATTGCTCAACTACCCAGGCTATTTCGAGGCAGGTGCCGGAAAAGACTCGCGGTGTCTTGCTGCGGGTTGAGCTTATGGCTTAATAAAGTTAAAGCGTACAAGGTGGAGGTGCAACACTGATGTCCAGGCCCGTATCGGATCGTGACGGAGAGTTCTTGCCGCCGCGTGGCCCGCAGCCGGAGCCCGCCTCAGTGAACGACTGCACGCCCGCCATTGCTTCTCGCGTGCTCCGGTACCGCGCGAGAATGCCGGTTTCTGCCATTCTGCACAAGCCCGGCGGCAAGCAAATATCTGTCATGTTGCCCGGCGGCGCCCTGCTGATCTGCCTTCCCAACCGGCGGTTTGTCACGCTTCTTGGGATGGTCGATGTGCACTGGGCAGGGCGTGAATACTCCATTTTCGCGAAGGACTTGCATAAGAAATGCGAGCGTTTTCGAAGTAAGGCCACCTCCCCCGGCGACGCACCAAAGATGTAGCGGATTGCCGCGTCAACCCCGGTGGTGGTGGTTGCCGGAGGCATGTGCCACACTGGAGTTCTGACTCCATGAAGTCACGCATTCGGGCCACGA
>QHXU01000136.1:0-6923 GCA_003223065.1 Acidobacteriota bacterium
TGCGGCTTGCGACAAACTCCTTCGCGATAAGATTCATGCCATCGTGAAGCGAACTGACCAAGCAGAAGTCAGCCATCAGGTGGAGCGCCACCAGCGATTCTTGATCTATATGGCGCCTCACGAATACCACTGGCTTCCAGGTCCCTCGTCCCCATTTCCGGTTTAGCGCTTCCACCTGCTGAATCAACGCCAGGTTGAGGCTTTCGTAGTCTTCAATGGCAGTCCTGCTGGGTACACCGACCTGGAGGAACACAAGCCGGCCAACGTAGTCGGGATGCTCTTCAAGAAGCCGATCGAGGGCGTGGAGGCGGTCGGGGATTCCTTTCGTGTAATCAATCCTATCGATGCCAATGCCTAGCATCTCGGGAGCGTGTCCGAGTTCAAGCCACCATTGGGCCGTCGCCGGAGCGACGCGTGGGCTGGAGGCCATCCGGGCGTGCTCCTCGAAGTCGATGCTGATCGGAAATGAACGCACTGCCGTAAGGTGGCCGGCCTTGCTCACGTACCCGTGCTCAATATCCACCAGCGCTTCGATGGTGCGGTCAATCGTCTCGAGGAAGTTCGAGCAGTGGCCCTGGACTTGAAACCCCAGGAGATCGTTTCCGAGCATGCCGTCCAACAGTTCCTCTTTCCAGGGAAACACGTGGAATGTCTCGCGATTTGGCCAGGGAATGTGCCAGAACTGAGCGATGGCGAGATTCGGATTGCTTTGCTTGAGCATACGGGGCAGAAGCGCCAAATGATAGTCCTGGATGAACACGAAAGCCGGGTCCCCGTTTGCCTCTTCCAAAACCGCCTTGGCGAAGATCTCATTCGCCTCTCTATAGCTCGTCCAGTGCTTCAAACTGAATCGCGGCCTGTGGAAAGCGATGTGGCAAAGGGGCCACAATCCTTCATTCGCGAGGCCGTAGTAATACTCATTCTCGATCCGCTCGGGCAGCCATACCCGGCGAAGCGTATACGACGGAGCCTCGGGTGGCACACGCACGCGATCGGCTGCGTCCACGACCTCCCGGTCCGCGTTGCCGCTTCCGTGCGCTACCCAAACACCTCCCGAAGCACGCAGTATCGGATCGATCGCCGTAGTCAGGCCGCTTGCCGGAGGCATGCACCTAATCCGGCCGGCCTGTCTGGTGTGGACGTAAGGTTCGCGATTCGATACCGCAATGAGTTTCACGCCGTGCAAACGATCGGTCACAAGTTGGTGGAGCTTGTCCCTGGTCCAACGTTCCATGGTGGTCTCCCGCGCCGCCTTCCAGCGCAATTCAAGCGTAGCGTCTTGTGTGGCTTGAGAAGCATCCCCAACACACACCACCACCAGGCCTAAAGTGCCGTAGGGCCGTATATTCGGCACACAGGCAGGTCATGATTGGAGATGGGGCAGGCAAATACGCAACGCGACGCGATTCGAGGGACACTGTTAATGGGACGATCGATGCATGTGCGCAGGTCAATTTTTCTGGCCGCCGCGTTAGCGGCGTTGTTGCTGGTCATCGGTGTATCCGCCTTCGCGGTGTGGTCCAATGCCAGGAACTCTCAAGAGCGCGTGGCCGCGCTGCAGAAGGCCCAGATCGAAGCCGGAGTCGCGTTGGCCGCGATCCGTGCCAATGTCTACCTCAATGCCATCCTGACGCGCGACTACCTGCTCGATTTGGATGCGAGCCACGTTCAGCAATATGTCGACCAGTTCAACAGCATCCGCGCAAAGACCGACGAGAGCTTTCGGACCCTGGAGGCCTCCGGACAGGATGACCAACAGAAAGCAGCGCTGAAGCAGCTCCGCAACGAGCTAAGCGCGTATTGGGACCGTACCGAGTTGGTGTTGGATTGGACTCCCGAGGAAAAACAGGTGCAGCGAACGCCGATGCTTCGCCAGCGCGTCCGGCGCCGCGAGGAGGTCTTTGCCCTCTCGGAGCAGGTGGAACGATTAATCACCGCGAACTTCATCCGGGAGCGGCAGAGGATTACAAGTGCCGATCAAGAGTTCAGATCGTCGCTGGCCTGGACCACCGCGATCGCCCTGCTATTTGGCTTTGGGATCGCCGGCGGAACGCTCGCCCGCATGCTGGCGTTGGAGCGCCAGTCGCAAGCGGCCGAATCGGAACTCCGGCGCTTATCGGGCCAGATCCGCACGGCGCAGGAGCAGGAGCGAAAGTATCTGTCGCGGGAATTGCATGACCAGGTCGGGCAGATGCTTACCGGCCTTCGAATGGAACTCGCGAGTGTAGCTCGTATACACGGCGACTCCGAGAGTGAGATTTCTTCGCGAATCGCCCGGGCGAAGGGAACGGTAGAGCAGACACTTCGAATTGTCCGGAACATTGCAATGCTGTTGAGACCCTCGATGCTGGACGATCTGGGATTGACACCGGCTCTGGCCTGGCTGTTCAAGGAGGTTTCGAGGTCGAGCGGTTTCGAGATTCATTCCGACGTCGACCCGGCAGTGGACACCCTGCCTGACACCCACCGGACTTGTGTGTATCGAGTGGTGCAAGAGGCGCTCACGAACGCTTCGCGTCACTCAGGGGCCCGCCGAGTGGAGGTGAATTTGAGTAACGGCAAGGGGTGGGTGGTCGGATCGATCGTTGACGACGGGTGCGGTTTCGGAAAAGGTGCCGCGAAAGGCAGGGGCCTGGGGCTAGTAGGAATGGAGGAGCGCGTGCGGGAAATCGGCGGCAGCATCCGTGTTGTTTCGTCGCCGGGAGGGGGCACACGTGTCGAATTCCGCTTGCCGTGCCCGCCAGCGACGGAGGTTCAAAGTGATACGGATTCTGATCGCGGACGATCACGGGATCGTTCGGACCGGATTAAAGCTTCTGCTTGAGCGCGTTTCGGACATGCAGGTGGTTGGAGAGGCGGCTGACGGCCGCGAGGCCGCGCGACTCGCTCGAGAGCTTCAGCCAAACATTGTCGTGATGGACATTGGCATGCCGCTTCTGAATGGTCTGGATGCGGCCGCGCAGATCATTCGCGAGAATGAGCGCATAGGCGTAATCATCCTCAGTATGTACACGGACGAGAGTTACATTGTGCGAGCTCTGGATGCGGGCGCCAGAGGATATCTCCTCAAGGACACCGCGGACGATGACATAGAACGCGCCATTCGATCCGTCGCTATAGGCAGGCCGTTCTTTTCGCCCTCCATAGCGCAGTCCTTGTTGGAGGACTACGTCAGGCTCATGAGGGAGCGGCGCGTTCAGGACTCCTATGAGTTGTTGACGGAGCGCGAACGCGAAGTCCTGCAGCTCCTTGCCGAGGGGAAGTCAAACAAGGAGGCGGCGACGATCCTTAACCTCAGCCCGTATACGATCGAAACGCACCGCCAAAACCTGATGCAGAAGCTCGGATTGCACAACACGGCAGAGATCGTGCTTTACGCTGTGCGGAAGGCGATCATTCCGGCTTGATCCATGGCGTTGGCGGGGAGCAATTACTACTATCGACCGCATGGCGCTGAGAAGGCTGTGGGCACGGATTCCACGGAGATTCCCAAGATCGACGTTACGCAGTTGATCCCGGTGCGCCCGGCTTCGCGCCTTCCATGACGCCTTTCCATTTCCGCATGACGAGTTCGGCGAGATTCAATGCTATCGCCAATCCCAGTAAACCCGGCCACAGTTGCAATGTGGATGCGATCGAGCGCCGGCCCGCGTCGAACACGGCCTTCGAATCCGGCTGGAAACGTCCGCCGGTGAACTGCGCCACCTGGCGCAACAGCGATGCGCCGTAGTCCGCGAGTTCCGCTTCCGGCCGGTAGAGACCCGCCTCGGGAAATGCGCGTGATTCCACCAGCGGCCGCACGCGGAACAATCCTTGCCGCGCGCCGATCTGGAGACGGCCGCGGAAAGTTCCTGCCGCGACCTTCTTCACGGCGATCGGGCGCTGGAAGCTGCCCGGCCCGAACACGAAAATGCCCGGGATGACCGCGGGCTCCTCGACGTCGCGGCCCAGACGGTATTCGACCACCAGGTCGCCGTTCGCGCTGTCGAACTCAACGGTTGCCTCGCCGGATTGGGCGTGCGGCAGCAGGTCGCGGCACAGGTTGGTCCAGAACTTGTCGTAGCCCTTCCACGTTATCCAGTCCGCGGCCCAGCGAGCCTTTGCGTCGGAGGCAAACACGGCGGAGCGGCCTAAACCGTACTGCCACCGCGAAAGGAGCGGGTCCTTGCGATCGATCCCCAGGATGGTCTCCGCGCCCGGCTTGGCGATAAACCTCACGTAGCCCTTGAGCGGAGGCGCAGTGTCGATTCCAACGCCGTCCAGGATTTCGGCATGCTTCATCACCAAAGGCGCGAGCGGCTTCTCGACGGCGGTGGAGCCGGTGTGCTCCATCACATCCCGTAGCAGGATCTGCTGGAGTCCCGAAGGCTCGTTCAGGAAATACGATTTCCCGCCCGCATACTGCGCGATTTTCTCCAGATAAGCGCGATTCACATCCTGCCCCAGGCCGACGGTCGAAATGGTGACGCGCTTCAGCATCGCTTCGCGCGACAGCTCCAGGCTGTCGCCTTCTTCTGAAATCCCGTCGGTGAGAAGCACAATGTGCTTGTAAGTGGCATTTGAAGGCAGGACGCGCCGGTAGGCTTCGGTGAGCGCGGGCGCGATTTGAGTGCCGCCGTCCGGCGTTATACCGGAGATCAGCCTCTTAATGAGTGTGCGGTCCTCGGCGCGGCGCATCGGCACCGCCCATTGGAACGAATTGTCGAAGATCAGCACGCCGACCGAGTCGATGGGCCGCAGATTGTCCACGACGCCGATCGCCGCCAGCCGCGCCAGCTCCATCTTTCGACGAGGACTTATCGATGATCAGCACCACGGCCGTGCCTTCCGGCGATCGCGGCGGCGCAAGCTTGGCCGGCAGGGCGCGTTCGAGCGCGTCTTCCACTTTCTTGCCCTCCAGGTACATGTTGCGCTCGCCGCCGATCACCAGAACGCCGCCGCCCTGCTTCACGTACTTTTCGATATCGTCCTTGCGCGAAGCCAGCATCCCCTCCAGGTCCCAGTTGTTGAAGACCACGAGTTGGTAATCGGAAAGATTCGCATTGTTGAAATCGCTCACACGCTGGACGTCGAACTGCGCCGCGGTGAGCGTCGCCGTCAGGTGCGAGTCCACGTTGGGCGCGTCCTGGCTGACGTACAGCAGCTTGGGACGCCGCAACATGATGGCCTGGTCGAAGTGCACTTCGCCCGCTCCCACCGCGCGAATCGCGATCGCCAGGTCGAGTGCGCCCGGCGTGTTCAGACTGGCGTGCAAACGCAGCGGGTTTGTACCCGCGTGGAGCGACACCTGTGTTTTGCCAAGCGTCCGGCCTTCGGCCGCGAGCTCTACTTCAGCCGGCCCTGCTTTGGGTGTGGAGACGACCACGTCGATGGGGAACTGCTCGCCAGTGAAGGCGAGCGATGGCACGCTGATCGACTCGAGGCGCAGCGCAGGTTGGGGCTGCCCGGCCAGCACGAACGTGTCAATCGGAATCCCCAACTGTTGCGCCTGCCAGGCCGCGCGCGCAATGCTGCCCTTGTTTTCCTTGCCGTCCGAAATGAGCGCGACGCGTGGCACCATGCCCGCGGGGAGAGACGCGACGGCCTCGCGGATCGCCGCTTCGAGATCGGTCGCGCGGGCGGCCTCGCCTGCAGTCTGGCGCAGCTTCCACCCTTTCTGCTCCTCTGCCGGATCCAGCGGGCGTGTGGAACGCGCGAACGGGATCACTCGCATCCAGTGACGGCCTCGCTCATTTGCGATGGCGCCGGCGAGTTGCGAGGCGCGCTCCAGGTCAGCCGCGGAAACGCTCGACGATGTGTCCACCAGCACCGCCAGAGCGACTCTCGTCTCGGCTATGTTGAGGCGAGGTTCGGCGAGCGCCAGCAGGATGGCCGCGAGAGACAGCGCCTTCACGACCAGTGCCGCGTGACGCACAGTGCGCCGCCACTCGAACACCATCCAGGCCAGCGGCAACCACGCGACGGCGAGAATCCAGGCGCGATCGAAAGTCATGACGCTTTGCTCCACACGGCCTTTCGCCAGGGAGCCCTCGCTGCCAGCTGCCCGGCCCGCAAGCGGAACACGCGGCTGCGCCCGTAGAGCAGCCAGTCAACCAATAGTCCCAGGCCGCCCAGCAACGCCAGCCAGGGCCACAGATCCCGAGGCCTGATGTTCTGGCCGGAGGTGCGCGGCACGCCACGCCGGGCGTTCGGAGGGGGTTGCCAAATGGCGTCTGCGACATCAGGCAGCGTCAATGAATAGACCAATTCCCGATCGCCCATCAGGACCCGAACCGTGCCAGGCGCGCCGGAGAAAAACCGCAGCGTGTTCCCGGCGATGGTGAACGGCAGGGGACGCTGGTTCTCGTCGAGCAGTTCCGTTTTCAAGAGCAAGGTTCACGGTACCGACCGTGCCGGCCTGCACCTCCCAGCGGTGGAACGTCTCAGGAGCCATCCAGCGCAGAATGTTGGCGATCAGCAACGGAGTGGCCAGTTCGTATTTCATCGAGGAGCGCGCGGGATGAAAGCCGATGGCCGCGATCTTCGGGCTGCCCGGGCGCGCAATGACCAGCGGTCCTTCCGCGGATTCAGCCACGGGAATATCGCCAGCCGAGGCCGTGAACACCTCGGCCGATTCGAGTTGCACGTCTTTGGTGTGCAGGCCCGCGCCCAACGTTGTCTCAGGCCGCCACTGTTCCAGCTTCACGCCTGATCGCACGGCGCGCACCGGGATCGGCGAGCCGGCAGAGGGCGGCTCGATCCAGATCGAGTCCGCGTGGGGTCGCACATCGGGTGCAAAACGGTCCAGCAATACGATGTCAGCTTTCACCCGCGGGTCGTATTTTGCCGGGGCCTCGAACACGGCATTCACGTGCGGATTGGCGGCGATCAGAGGGCGCAAAAGTTGCGGTTCGGCCGAGTAAACCACGATTCGCAGCGGTTTC
>QHXU01000136.1:6929-26627 GCA_003223065.1 Acidobacteriota bacterium
CCCGTGATGCGTTTCCTCAGGATGATCGCGGGCAGCTCAATCAGCGCGCGATCATCCTGAGGAAACGCATCACGGGCGTTCAGCCGCGCTTCAAGCCAACCCGCGGCGCGCGTCCGGTACGTGAACGTGATCTGCTCCTCAGTGCCGGGTTTGAGAGAAAGCCGCCGTGACCCGGCCGGAGCGCCGCCGAATTGAAGCGCCAGGTCCACATCGTGGCGCCGCACGCCATAATTTCGCGCGGCGACGAAGATCTCCCACGTGTCGGGGGAGGCGGGAGAGCGGCGCAATCCGATCTTGCGCAGGCCGACATTCTCCTGCTGCGCGCCAACAGCGAGCACGCGGAGATTCCCGGGCGGCGCGGCGAGCGTGGCGTCCTCTTCCGGAACCCGGCCGGCGCCGGCGAAGACGATCTCGCCGGCGCGCAACGACTGCAGCTTCTGCGCGCGCTGTGCGAACTCGAGAGCCTGTTCCAGATTCAGCGCCGATGCGCCCGGCTGGGACCGCCGGATCGCTTCCTCGAGCACCTGTCTGTTGGACTCGAAGGCCGTCGCCGGGGTTGCCAGCGCATCGGCCGGCACCAGCATCACCCGATCGCGGGACGGCAACGACTCTAAGTACGCNNGTACGCGCGCGCCGCCGCCCGCGCGTCGTCCATCAGGGTTCCTTGTCTCGCACGCGCGCCCATCCAGGCCGAGGTATCGAGGATCAGCACGTGATCGCGCGATGAGCGATCCTCGCCGCTCCACCTGGGTCCGGCCATGGCGAGGAGGAGCAAAGCCAGGCTCAAGAGCTGCAGGACCAGACTCCACGGCTGCTGAATGCGCCGGCGATGCTTGAGTTCAGTTCGAACTTCAGCGGGAGCCCAGAATCGCAGGGTCGCCACAAGCTGGCGGCGCTTAGACCGGTCGAGCAGATACAGCGCCACAACGGCCGCTGAGATGGTTCCCACCAGCCCCATCAGCTCGCCGAGACTTAGATTCAGGAAGTTCATCTCCCGGCCCCGTCTTCCGGCTTCTGGCTTCTTCTGTTACTGCACGGCCCCGCTTCGCACCAGCGGGCCGAAAATCGCTTCCTCTACTGGGACGCTCGTGGATAGCCCCACGTAACGTCCATTGTTGCGCAGCGCGACTCGCCGCAAGTTCTGGGAATACGTATCGAAGGCCGCTACGTAAACGCTGCGCGCGCCGGAATCGAATGACAGCTCCGCTCGCATTCCTGTCTCGGCATCTTCGAGGTCCAGTTCGCCCTCCCATGGCGGCTCGCGGTCCTCATCCGCCCACACTTGCACCAGGATCAGCTCGTGCCCGAAATCGGCCAGGTACTGAATGGGCTTTTCGCACTCGCTGTCGTCGAGGAAATCCGAGATGATGATCGCCAGCCCTCGCTGTGGATACGCGGTGACGAACTGCCGGGCGATTTCCAAAAAATCCGTCTTGCCGCCCACCGTGATTCCCGAAAGGAAGTTCACCGCCGGCTGGAATCGATGCCGCCCGCCGCTGGCGAGAAACGAGTCGAACAGCTTGTTGGCGAAGGGCTGGAGGCAGATCGAATCGAGCCGCACCAAGCCGACGTAGCAAAGCGCGGCCGCGAGCTTCCGCGCGTAATCGAATTTCGGGAGCGCCCCCGTCTCCATCGAACGGCTGACGTCGACCAGTACCCGCACCGGAATACGCGGCTCCAACTGGAACATCTTCAGGAACAGTTTTTCCAGACGCAGATAAGCGCGCCAGTTCACCGCGCGCAAATCATCGCCTTGGTGGAAGTGGCGGTGATCGAGAAACTCCTGGCCGGAACCGGCGAATCGCGAAGTATTGTGCCCCCCGACCAGTCCGGGCAGCGATTTCTGCCAATGGACCGTCAGCCGCTCGAGTTTCTCGAGCAGCGTCTTATCAATGAGTGCTTCGGGCACTTTAGTGGACCGCAGCGCCCACGCTGGGTATGATTTGGCCGAGAATCGTTTCGGGAGTCTGCCCGTCCGCGTGTGCGTCGAAATTGAGAATGATGCGATGGCGCAGCACGGCGGCCGCCACCGCCTCCATGTCCTCGATTGCGAGATGCAGGCGGCCCTTCATCAGCGCGAGCACACGCCCGCATTCCACCAGAGCCTGGGCGCCGCGCGGCGAGCTGCCATAACGGATGAACTTGGTTGACAGTTCGTGGGCGCCGGGGGTCCCCGGCTGGGTCGCCATCACCAGGTCGATCGCATATTGCTGGACGTGCGGGGCAACCAAAACCTGGTGGCAGACGCCGCGCAGACCCAGAATCTCTTCGCGATTGAGAACCCGCTGGATGGAGACTTCGTCCCTCTGAATAGTGCGGTCCACGATCGTGTTCAAGTCTTCGCGCGAAGGGTATCTCACCAGGATCTTCATCAAGAACCGGTCGAGCTGGGCTTCGGGAAGCGGATACGTCCCTTCCATTTCGATTGGGTTCTGCGTCGCCATCACCAGAAACGGCGCTTCGAGCTCGTGCGTCGCGGTGCCGCTCGTGACCGTGTGCTCCTGCATCGCTTCGAGCAGAGCGGACTGAGTTTTCGGCGTGGCGCGGTTGATTTCGTCGGCCAGCACCAGGTGGGCGAAAATCGGGCCCGGCTGGAAGCGCAGAGTCTTCGAGTGAGACTCCGTGTCGATGAACATGCTTCCGACGATGTCAGCGGGCATCAGATCCGGCGTGAACTGAATGCGCGAGTACTTCAGAT
Source organism: Acidobacteriota bacterium (assembly GCA_003223065.1). Taxonomy (GTDB): domain Bacteria; phylum Acidobacteriota; class Terriglobia; order Bryobacterales; family Bryobacteraceae; genus Palsa-187. The sequence continues at coordinate 9,628 of QHXU01000136.1, forward strand.
TCAGGACGCGCGAGAGCGTGCGCAGAAGCGTGGTCTTCCCCAGCCCGGGAACGCCTTCCAGCAGCACATGGCCGCCGGCAAGCAGGCAGATCAGAACTCCATCGACCACGTCTTGCTGGCCGACGATGATCTTTGCGATTTCGTCGCGTACCCGGTTCAGTTGAGAGGTTGCGAGATCGAGAGCGGTATCGGGCTGCACGCCTTAATTCTATCGTACCCCGCCCAAAACTCCTGGGCGGGCTGCGGTTTACCTGCCGGCGTCGAGAAAGCTCTTTAAATCGGACTCATTCACGCCCGGTTCGCCAGGCGCGACGTGATTGAGTTTGCCGTCCTTCATCCACTGCTCGAGCCGGTCCACGAGGCTAAACAGGTGATCGAAAGAGTCGACGATGAACAGCAGCGGCTGGTAATGATGGATCTCGAACGCCTGGTTGATCGCCCACTCGAGCTGGATCGGGTAGCGCTGCACGTTGGGCGAATCGATCGCGTGCTCGATCTCGCCGTAAGAGCTGAGCAGCCCGCTTCCATACACACGCAAGCCGTTCGGCGAACGCATCAGGCCGAATTCGATGGTGAACCAAAAGAACCGCGCCATCGCTTTGATGATGTTGGTGAGCGTGTGGATACGCTCGGTTTCATCACGAATGCCGCTCACGATGTCCGCGGCCGTGTGCGCGCACTCGCCGAAGCGCACCAGCGTATCGGCGAAGTGACGGTCGGTGTGCATCGGCACGTGACCGGCGATGTCGTGAAAAATGTCGGGTTCGGGAAGATAATCGAGCTTGGCGGAAGAGCGGATGGTGATGGTGGTGGGAAACTCACGATTGTGCAGGCAGTCGAAAAACACAAACGCCGGCACGTACCCGCTCAGGGCTTCGCCTGAAACCCCGTCAGCGGTCTCAGGAACCTGTTCACATCGTCCAGGCGAGGCACCCGGTCCGCGGGCAGGCTCAGGGAGCGGATTCCCGCTCGAAAATGCTCATTGGCGTACTTGTCCCATCGCGGAAGCATGCGGGCGTAGAGCCGGCGCCAGGCTTCGTGATTCTCTTCCGAATAGAGCTCATAGGGCTGGTGGATGTATAGTTGCCCGTGGCTCTGCGCTTCCTCGATAAACGGGGCTTGCGTCGTGGTGAGGCCAGGCTGGATCTTCTCGGATGTGTCTACAGCAGGCATCGGGACGTAACCCTCCCCACTTCGATCATAACTCCAAAACCACCCACTGGCTAGTGGTGTTGAGAGATTTTTGTAATGGAGATAAGGTGATCGGCTTGTATGCAATGGGTACCAGTCGCTGGTACGCTGCGTTGGGGAGGTGTTGTATGAGTCGTATCGCCCTTGTCATATGCCTGACTGGATGTGCTTGGTCGCAGTCGCTCACCGAAGCAGCCGGGGCGGCCGCCGCCGGGTTTGTCGGGGGTGTGGCGGGTAAGAAGGTAAGTGACGGCCTCACAACGGTTTTCAACAAGGTGGAGAAGCATACCGCCAAGGCCGCCGATGGCGCCGCGAAGCCGAAGAACTCACCTGCCTCGCCGCTCCTCGAAGTCGGCCCTGGAATTCCGAAGGATCGGACGAACGCCGTACCGCCGCCTCCCGTGCGGCGCGCTGCCGTACATAAGCAGCATGGACCTGCGACGCCCGTAGCACCGACGCCCGAGCCGCCTGCGCCTGCAGCCGTCCTGCCCGAGGCAGTGCCGGTTCCGCCGCCACCTGCTCCGCCTGAAATGACGGTCGAGGATCTCAAAAAGATCGCGACGGGGACGAGCCGCGAGGAATTGCTCAAACTCGGAGCGCCGGCCTCGCGTATCACGATGTTCGATGACGGCCACATCGCCGAAATCTACCGCTACATGGAAAAAGACACGACCCTGGGCACCGTGCGCCTCACCGATGGTGTCGTCGCGGGCATCGAGCTGCGCTAGCCATCGCCGCCTCTAGTTAGAGCCTCGAGCACATCTCTCGAGTGGTGCTCCGCCATTCTCGCTCGCCGAGCGCTATGCTACAAGCATGTATCCCCTCAAAAAAGGCAAAATCGCCCGCCAGGCACATGTCGGCCTTCCCGAGGGCACTTATGAAGAGGAGCACGGCCGCAAAGGATTCTACGGCAAGACAGCGCACCTCTATCACGCCCATCCGCCCACGGACTGGATCCGCTTCGAAGGGAAGTTGCGCCCACACTGCCTCGATCTCAACAAGCTGACACCCACAGACCAGAATGACCCGAATGGCGCGCCTGTCGCCTTCCTCGGCAACGACGACGTAAAGCTGTACGTGTCGCGGCGGTCGCATCCCATGCCGTTCTATTTCCGCAATGCCGACGGCGACGAGCTGCTCTTTGTCCACCGTGGTGAGGGCACGATCGAAACCGATTTCGGCCCGCTGCGATTTGAACGCGGGGATTACCTGGTGCTGCCGCGAGCGGTCACGTATCGCATCGCGCCTGAAACCAAAGACAACTTCTTCCTGATCATCCAATCGAAAAGCGAGTTCGAGCAGCCCGAGAAAGGCTTGATTGGACAGCACGCGCTGTATGATCCCGGCGTGGTCGTCACGCCCGAGCCTGCCCCACAGCTCAGCGACCGGAGCCCGTCGGGCACCGACGAATTCGAAGTGCGGATCAAGGTTGATGACGAATTCTCGAAGGTGTTCTACCCGTTCAGCCCCCTGGACGTGGTCGGCTGGAAGGGAGATCTCACGGTGTGGAAGATCAACCTCCGCGATATCCGGCCCGTGATGAGCCATCGCGCGCACCTGCCCCCGAGCGCGCATTCGACCTTCATCACGCAAGGCGCGGTGGTGTGCAGCTTCGTCCCCAGGCCGCTCGAGCAGGACCCCGACGCGCTTCGCGTCCCGTTCTTCCACCGCAACACGGATTTCGATGAATTCATCTTTTACCACGACGGCGATTTTTTCAGTAAGGACAACATCAAGCCAGGAATGGCGACCCTGCATCCGCGTGGTATTCATCACGGCCCGCATCCCAAGGCGCTCGCGAATCAGGCCAAGAAAACGGCTACCGATGAATACGCGGTGATGCTCGACGGCCTGAACCCGATTCATGTGCTGCCGGACGGAGAGCGATGCGAGTGGAAGGAATACTGGGCTTCGTGGAGCCCGGCGCAGACCGTGAAGTGATCGTCGATCCGGCGTGAAGTGGATCTGGGAACCCTCGCAAGAATGGATTGAAGCGGCCAATGTCTGGCGGTTCCTGCGCCGCCTGGGCCTCCGCGATCGCGAGGAGTTTCTGCGCTATTCGACCAGCCGGATCGAGGAATTCTGGGCCCGGATGGTCGAGGAAACCGGCATCGCCTGGTTCGAGCCCTATCGTCAGGTTCTCGACCAATCGCGGGGCATCGAATGGTCGCGCTGGTTCACCGGCGGAAAACTGAACCTCGTCCACAATTGCCTGGATCGTTATGTCAGCCGCGCGAATCCCGCGATCATCTGGGAGGGAGAAAACGGCGACAGGCGCGAGATCAGCTTCGCCGACCTGCACTCCGACGTCAATCGTCTGGCGAACTATCTGCGATCCCTGGATCTGAAGGAAGGCGATCGCGTCGCGATGTGTATGCCGATGACGCCCGAGGTCGTCACTATTCTTTACGCCTGCCTCAAGCTGGGCCTGATCGTCGCGCCGATTTTCGCGGGATTCGGCGCCGGAGCGATCGCGACGCGACTGGCAGATTCGGGCGCTCGCGTTGTCTTCACCGCTGAACATCTGGAGCGGCGCGGCAAGCGGCTGCCTCTGGCAGCGAAAGTTCGCGAAGCATGCGCGCGCGCTCCGTCGGTTGAAAGAATCGTGCTCGAGTGGAATGGCGCGGCCGATCCATCGCCTACGCTGCACCTAGATTCCGAGGCGCCCGCGCTTCTTCTCTACACCTCCGGCACCACCGGCAAGCCCAAGGGCTGCGTCCACACGCATGCCGGCGCATTGGTTCAGATGTCGAAAGAAATTCATCTCGCGTTCGACCACAAATCCGCGGACCGCTTCTTCTGGCTCTCCGACATCGGATGGATGATGGGTCCGTGGACGATTATCGGCAACCACAACTTCGGCGGCACGATTTTCCTCTACGACGGCGCGCCCGATTATCCAACGCCGGACCGGCTGTGGCGCATGGTCGACGATCACGGCATCACCACCTTGGGCGTTTCGCCCACCGCGATTCGTTTGCTCATGCGCACGAGCAATCCCGGAGCGTACAAACTCGATTCATTGCGGCTGCTAGGCTCGACGGGCGAGCCCTGGGACGACACGTCCTACCTCTGGTTCTTCGAAAGCATCGGCCGCCGGCGCATTCCAATCATCAATATTTCGGGCGGAACGGAGATCGTCGGCTGTTTCCTGTTCCCCTTGCCGATCCAGCCGTTGAAGCCGTGCACGCTCGGCGGCCCTGCGCCTGGCATGGCGGTCGAGATCCTCGACGACGCCGGCAACCCGGTGCCTCCGGGCAGCACCGGCTATCTCGCCTGCTCGAAGCCCGCGCCTTCGATGACGCGCGGCGTCTGGGGAAGCGCCGAAAGATACCTCGAAACCTATTGGTCGAAGTGGCCGCACATCTGGCATCACGGCGACTGGGCCAGCATCGACGAAGACGGCTGCTGGTTCCTGCATGGACGTGCCGACGAATCGATGAACGTGGCTGGACGCAAGGTCGGGCCCGCCGAGGTCGAGGACGCACTGATGGAGCATCCCGGCGTTTCGGAAGCCGCTGTGATCGGCGTGCCGGATGAAGTGAAAGGGGAATCGATCGTCGGATTCGTCGTCCCCCGGCCCGGCCACGAGGCGACTCCGCAATTTCTCGCCGAGGTCGCCGGGACGCTGGTCCACTCTCTTGGGCCCACGTTCCGGCCGCATGCGCTTCACGCGGTGCGCGAGTTGCCCAAAACGCAAAGCGGGAAAATTGTCCGGAGACTGATCCGGCAAAAGTATCTCGGCGAGCCGCTGGGCGATACATCGACGGTGCAGAATCCCGCGGCCCTGGACGACTTTCGCGCGCGCTGATTCTTGATCTACGGCATTGTAGCCGCGCGGACCCCATTCGCAATCAGCGCCGAGAATTCGTCTTCGACTGCGAACGGATTGCGGAGGCCGCTATCGAAAGAGCCCGCCCAAAGATGCAGCCCGTCGGTTGAGGATACCAGTTGTGTGTCGCACCGGAACCGCCTCCCGGCGCGCCGTACGCTGCCTTCGAGGATCAGGCCTGCGTTCAGCTCCTCGCCGATCTTGCGCGCGTCCTGAGCGCGGTTTTTGAATTGAAACACCGAAGTGCTCGATACTACGCGCAGCCCATTGCAGGCTGCCAGTCTCGCGATCAAGCGCACTGTCAGGCCATCGGTGAGCGCAGCGAGCCCGCCTTCCGGCGTGCGGTCCACGAAGGGCAACACGGCGATCGAAGACGGCCTCGCGGATTCCGGTTCCTCCCGCATCTCGAATACTGGAAGGTATCCGCCCTTGGGTACATCGATGCGCACGGAATCCTCCCGGCCGTCATTTTCGTAATATTCGGCCAGCTTGCGGCGTAGCCGCCGGGCCTCAACACGCACGATGGGATCGGCGCCGGGATCGTAATCCGGGGGGCGGCCGAAAATCTCCATGCCGATCAGGCACTCTTTCGATGCGCCGTTCTGTCCGGCAAGCGCCTGGTCAACGGCGAAGCGGAGGAATCGCGAGAGCTGCGTGCATTTGCGAAATGCAGCGCTCGCCAACATGCGTCCGAGTTGCCGCTCGACCGCGTCTCGTCCGACCGCAGGGTCCACGACTGCATTACCTCGTTTCCGTGAGGAGGTTACAAAGTAAGACGTTCAAACTGCCCTGTCGTTTGCTGGCATCCGGTAGGAAATATGTAAGCGGTTCGCACTTACCCCCGCACACTTGTTTGGCGCCCGCTGTGGCCTCATTCTGAGGCCATTATGCGAGTCCTGTTATTGACCGCTTTCAGTGCAGTGTTCGTTCTGGGACAGGATGATGCACGGTGGCACGACCTAACCTCAGAAGGGCTGCGCCTCTCAAAGGTTCCTAATTATCCGGTCGCTGAGGTGCGATTCCGCGCAGCGCTGGAAGAAGCCGAGAAATGGGGCGAAGCAGATCACCGCCTCTGGCTCAGCTTGTCGAATCTCGCGCTCATGCGGGAGAACCAGGGCGACCTTGTCGAGGCCGAAAAGCTCAGCCGCCGGGCGCTTGAGTTGCGCGAGAAGTATCTCGGACCGGAGCACGCGGAGCTGGCCGCGGTGCTGCATAACCTCGCGGGTGTCTATATTTATCAGGCCCGCTATAGTGAGGCCGACCCCCTGCTTCGCCGTGCCTTGTTGATCGCCGAGCACAGCGGAGATGAAAGGCAAGTGGCGACCATTTTGAACAGTCTCGGGCTCAATCTAATGAACTCGGGCCAGCGGGCGCGCGCCGAGCCGGTGCTGCGGCGAAGCCTTGCATTATTTGAGAGGTTGGATGACGGCGAATCGGTCGATGTCGGAAAGGTCGTAAACAACCTGTCCATGCTATACCGGTTCGACGGAAAGCCCGGAAAAGCGGAGACGGAACTCAAGCGGGCGTTGCCGATCTTTGAAAAAAATCTTGGCCCCGGGCATCCCCAGGTCGCCTCGACACTGAACAACCTGTTCACGGTAATCGCCGAGCAGCACCGCCATGACGAAGCGGAACCCTACCTGCGCCGCGCACTGGCGATCGGAGAAGAAGCTTGTCCCGACAGTATGATTACGACGCAGATCCGCGCCAATCTCGCTTCATTTCTAGCGGCCCGCGGCCGCTTCCAGGAGGCGGCGCAGATTCTCGAAGACGTGATCGCCAGGCAGGAGCGGCTGTACGGGCCTCGGCACCCTTTGCTCGCGAATTCGCTCGCGAACTACTCCGTGGTGCTGGGGCGCTTGCATCATAAGGCCGAAGCAAAGCGCGCGGAGAACCGCGCTAACTCGATCATCAAATCGTTCCGCTGACACAACTCGAGACGCCAAGATCCTAAACGATGTTGAACAGGTGCTTTCGCCGCTCCACCCACTCCTCGCTCGTGCATAGCCGCGGCCCTACCTCTATCAGCCTGGGCAACAAATGGAACAGAGCCGGCGGGCTCCACTTCTCGCCATCACGCGTACGGAACCCGCGCTCATTGATCGCCTTCGCGGCCTGTGACAGAGGACCGTCCTGGACGATCACTTCCATCATCAGCAGCAGCACCTGGATCTCATCCGGATCTTCCTCCAGCCGTTTGCAATCGCTGGCCACGCGGAGACCGAACGGGACCTCCTCAATAGGCGGTCCAATCGGGGCCGCGCCGCGCTCCCACTCGATCGCCGTTAGCCGCCAACCCTCGGCGGCTTTCTGCTCAAAATAATCCGGGGCGGGTGGAACCGCCATAAAATCGCGCACACGCTCGATCTTGGCCATGCCTCAGGCCTGAGCAATCGCAATGCCAGCATAAGTCTTTAGGGAACAAGGAATTGTGAAGATTCTCTGTCCGTTCCTGGGAACGGTTGTCAGGGAGTGGGAAGTGAAAAGTGGCAAGTCACGCTCGCCGGCTCACTGTCTCGTGTTACACTCAACAAAGATTGCCGTTCGACGAACGGCGATTTCCAGGATTATTCCATGCCAAAGCTGAAGACCCATAAGGGTGCGGCCAAGCGGTTCAAGAAGACAGGAACCGGCAAGATTGTTCGCCGGCATGCATTTGCCCGCCACATCCTGACCTCGAAGCCGCGTTCCCGGAAGCGCCGGCTCGGGCAGAGTTCCGTGACCGATCCCGCCAACTCACCGGAAGTCTCGCGCATGCTTCCATATTGAGGCGGAGAGACGGATTATCCCGCGTGGACAGCGCGCCGCACGTGCCTGATCCACCGTTCATGAGAAGGAGAGAAACGTGCCTAGAGTAAAACGCGGAACCAAGCGTCGCACCAACCGGAAAAAGACGCTCGCGCTCGCCAAGGGCTTCTTCCTCACCAAGAGCAAACTGCACCGCGCCGCCCAGGAGGCGGTCGAGAAATCGCTGCGCTACGGCTACGTGGGCCGGCGCCTGAAGAAGCGCGATTTCCGGTCGCTGTGGATCGTTCGCATTGGCGCAGCCTGCCGCCAGGCTGAGATTTCTTACAGCCGGTTCATGAGCGGTCTCAAGAAGGCCGGCGTCGAACTGAACCGGAAAATACTCGCCGACCTGGCGATGAACGACCCGGCCGCTTTCGGCGAGCTGGTCAATCAAGCCAAATCAGCACTCGAGAAGGCATAAATATGGCAACTCCAGCACCCCAAGAAGATTCCCTTACCAGTCTAGAGGAGCGCATTCGCAAAACGGTCGAGCTTGTGACGTCGCTCAGAGCCGAGCGCGATACAGCCGTCGAAGAATCGCAAAGATTGCGCGAGGAGATCGACGAATTGCGCAAGGAGCGCAAGCATGTGCGCGCGCGCATTGAAAAGCTGCTCGGCCAGATGGATCTGCTCAGCGGAACATAAGCATGGCCAAGACCGTCCGCGTCACCATCTTCAACCAGAGCTATTCTCTGGTTGCGGCCGAGGACGCGGGCGAACTCGAAGCGCTGGCGCATTCGGTCGACGAGTTAATGACCGACATCGCGCAGCGTGCCGGCAACATTGACGCGAACCGCGTGGCGGTGCTCGCCTGCTTGCACCTCGCCGACCGTCTGCATTCGATCGAGCGGCAATTGGCGGAACTTCAATCGCGCGTGGATCATAAAACGCGCCAGTTCTCGGTCCTGCTCGATAAAGCCATCGAATAAGTGGGATTATCGCGGTGACCGGCATCCTGACGTCTCCTCTCCTTTCGCAACTGGCGTGTGTTGAGCACGGGTTCGGTACCCGCGATGCCGTTTTTTCCCAAACGGGCATGGTGAGCTTAAGACAGATTCACTCTTCGTTGTTGCGCGTAGCCGATCGCGACAGCGGTTGTGCCGGGGAAGGTGACGCGCTAATCACAGACCGTCCGGGTGTCCGCATTTCAGTGCGTACTGCGGACTGCTTCCCGGTCCTCATCGCGGATCCAAATCGCCGCGTGGTGGCAGCGGTCCACGCCGGCTGGCGAGGCACGGCCGCCCGGATTGTCGGCCATGTCGTGCAAAGGATGATCGCCGAATTTGGATCGAAGCCCGCCGGGATCCACGCGGCCATCGGACCTGGCATCGGAGCGTGCTGTTACGAGGTGGGTGCGGAAGTAGCGCGCCAGTTCGGGCTGGATCGCGCCGGGACCATTGATTTGGCGCACTTCAATCGTGAGCAGTTACTCGCCGCTTCGGTGCCGGAGACGCAAATCGACACAATCGGCGGATGTACATTCTGCGATCCGGCCCGCTTCCACTCTTACCGCCGCGACGGCGCGCGGGCCGGCCGCATGATTTCGTTCATCCGTGTGCTGGACTCAGTCCCGGTCTAAACGCACCAAGAGCGCGGAAACGCGATTTAAGCCGCGGCCCGCGCCCTCAGAAGAGATGAATTACGCCGCGTTGACGAGAATCTCGTCCAGGCTCTCCGAGCCGTCACCCGACTGGTTGCGGTCGGACATTTCCTGGCATTGGATGCAGAATGGAGTCCACGGCACTGCGGCGAGCCGTTTCGGGCTGATATCTTCCTCACAGTGCAGGCACACGCCAAACGTGCCCTCGTCGATACGGCGCAGAGCCGCACGGACATTGCGAAGCAGGTTCGATTCGCGGTCCAGGTTGCGAATAGCGAGTTCACGCTCAGCCGCGTGCTGCACCTCGTCAAGTGCGTCTGGGCTCTTCTCAATGGCGATACCCTCGCGGTTACGCACTAACTGTTCCAGCTCTGCCTGCTTGGCCTCCAAAATATTCTTGTACTTACTCAATTCGGTCTTTGTCATGGCTGCCGTCTCCTGTCTCTTCTCTTTCTTGTTCTTTGTTCTTGCGTCTCAATCTCTAGTTTTCAATGTCTCAGTTCGAGCACATCGCATTAGACGCGACGTGATGCGAAAAGGTTCAAGTGTTCAAATTCGTTTTGAAGCGGAGTTGCACTGCTCTCAACTGATGCACACAAACAGCCGAATGCCGTGACTGAAACGCCCTTTGTGCGTTTTTTTGCCTTGTAACGCCGTTCGGCCAATTGTGTATCGCACAGCATAGCATATCTTCTCTGGGCCTTGCAAGCAATTTACGTACCACTCGTCGACGCTAGCCAGCCAACCCGCCTTTTCTTCGTCCCGGCCAATCACCTCCTATCGGCTTGGCCGCCCGAAACCATTACAGCCCAGCGCCGGGTCGCCGTATTCCGAGCCATTTTTCCTTTTTTCATAGATCACGTCCCGGCCCTTTGTCTTAGCATCAGACGCCTCGGCACGCCGTAAGTTTCATCGCTGCTCGAATACTGTTTTCGCCACCGGTAAAAACTCTCAAACGATTGTCCAGCCCGGGACGAATCTTACCACAGACCTGTTCACCGGCAGCCTGTGCTGCCACGTATGTACCTGCGGAACCTCCGCACCAGAATCCAAACCGATGAGCCGGCGGTACTTAACTATTAAGCCAAAGATTTTAAAGGAGTTGTCCTTGAGGAGACTCGATCGCGGAACGTCCTTGAATGACCTAGGCCGCACATGAGGCAGGTTCCCGATCTTTTTCGCTTGTGACCGGCTTTTCTGCGTCCCGGTGTTTTCTAGTGGAACGCAGCTTACTTCTTTTGGAATTTCCAGTTCCTCGGTTCGCCAGGTCATTATGAATAACGATAAATGTGCCGTTCTGTCTCAATCGCGTGTCGAAGGTCCACAAAAACACAGCGGCATGAACGCATAAGCATATGTTTATCAATGGTTTGTGGCCTGGCATTCGCCGTGCTCCTACCGGCAGGGCGTATTCCTATGCGTGCCTTGTCGCTCGTCATTATCGGTCTGGCTATGCCGGTTGCGGCTCCGGCAACCACGCTACAGCGGTTGACCATGGACGAGATGATCCAGAAATCGACCTCCATTGTTCGGGCAAAGGTCCTGGGGTCCCACGGCGCCTGGCGCGGCCCGGACATATACACCTGGTATGAGTTGGAGGTTCTGGAAGGCTGGAAGTCCGGCGGCACCTCGAAGATCGAGGTCGCCATACCGGGTGGCGTGGAAAAGGGGCTTCGGCAAGTGGTGGCCGGCGCCCCGTCGTTGACTGTGGGCCAAGAATACGTGATTTTCCTGTGGACCAGCCGCTCTGGCCTGACCCAGGTGATCGGACTTTCCCAGGGGCTCCTCAGCGTGAAGCAGACTGAATCGGGCGACGCGGTCCTGATCAGACCGGCGGCTTCCGATCTGATGCTCGACAAGAACGGTCACGTGGTGAGCGATAACACACTCATGATGCAGCTCAGCGAGCTGCGGGCGCGAATCCAAAGAGTCCTGGGGGTTGGCAAATAAGCGATGCGTCCGGCGCGGCGAGTCCTGAGTCTTGCGGCCGGCCTGATCGCTCTGTCCTCTTTTGCTTCCGGATATTACCATTGGGTCTTCTTCGCCAACCATGACGGGCCATACAGCCCGGTGCGCGCGAAATTCGATCTGAACGCGCTGCCGAACAACACGGTTTCCTATTTCATATCCGATCAAAGTCCGGGCCCGTTGATGCCGGACGACAGCTTTGCAGCGGTCGTGAGCCAGATCCGGCTCGCGGCGGCCGTATGGGATGGCGTGGCGAGTTCAGCGTTGCGGTTGAAATTCGGAGGGATAGCGACGATCGGGACGCCGCAATCCGCTCCCGGTATCGACGTCGTATTCGACGATAATATGCCGCCGGGTTTGCTGGCGCAAACCAGGCCAACATTGCCGGATGATCTGAGTTCCGTCGCCAACGGTGCGGCGTTCGTGCCGATTGTGCGCTCGCGAATCCAGTTCCGGCGCGATCTGACAGCCAACCAGCAGGCCAGCTATTACGACGCCTTCTTCCTGACAATGGTGCACGAGTTCGGGCACTCATTGGGTTTGCAGCACACGATGACCTCCGGTGTAATGTCGACGGCGATCACTCGCGCCACGACGAAGGCAACGCCGCTCTCGGCCGACGATGTCGCCGGTGTCTCCCTGCTGTATCCGGCAGAGGGCTTTCTGGCCGGAACCGGCAGCATTACGGGAACCGTGCTGCTGGCCAGTAGCGGTGTAAACCTGGCGAGCGTGGTGGCGCTTTCGACCAGCGGCGTGGCGATCAGCGGCATGACCAATCCCGACGGGTCGTACCGTATCGACGGCATCCCGCCGGGCCAGTATTACGTCTACGCGCATCCTCTGCCGCCGCCTCAGCAGGGCGAGGCATATCCCGCCAACATCTACCCGCCCCAGGACGCCGCGAAAAATTCATTCCCGGCCAATACGGGTTTCGATACCCAGTTCTTCCCGGGAACGCGAGATTGGGCGCAGGCCGAGCTGGTCGGGGTAACCGCCGGCGCGTCGGCGAACGGCACGAATTTTTATTTGCAAGGGCGAGCTGGGCCGGCAGTGTATAACATGACAACCTACGGATTTCTGGGCGCGGGCGGACAAGTGCCGGTGCAGGCGCCACCGTTCGTCTCAGGAACTCGAGCCTGGCTGGTTTTCTACGCGAACGGCATCATAGCGAATAACAATCAGCTTGCGGCCGGGCTGAATGTCAGTGTTATCGGAGGAGCGGCGCAGGTGGAACCGACGACCCTTCAATACGATGCCGGGTCGGGCGGATACGCGATGATCGTGGTGGACGCGAACTCCGTTTCCGCCACAACGCCCACGGCGCTGGCCGTTACGACGAATAACGACCTGTACGTCCTGCCGTCGGCGTTCACCGTGGTTCCATCAGCGCCGCCATCAATCTCCTCGGTCAACCCGAGCGGCAGCGACGCTCAGGGCAACCCCCTGGCCGCGATCTCCGGCACGAACCTGGGACCGAACACGCGCATCCTGTTTGACGGCGCCTCGGCGAACATTCTGAGCGCCAACCCGGACGGCTCGCTGCTGGTCTCGGCACCGCCGGCTTCGGGAAACCATCGTGCTGCCGTCGAAGCGTTGAACAACGACAGCCAGACCTCATCCCAGGCACTGGGCTCGGCCGCGCCGCCGTGGTTCACCTACGCGGCCGCCGATAATCCAACGATCTCGGTGAATCCTTCAAGCATCCCGGCCGGAACGGACTCAATGATCGTGATCACCGGTTTCAACACGAACTTCGTGGATGGCCAGACCGTGGTTGGGTTCGGATCGAGCGACATTCTCGCGAGGCGGGTCTGGGTCCTCAGTCCCGGCCGCCTGCTGCTGAACGTTTCGGCAAACGCATCGGCGCAGCCAGCGATCACGTCGGTTAGCGTCGCGAGCGGGCTGCAACTGGCGACGCTGAACGCGGCTTTCCAGATCGCTTCCGCTAATCCAGCTCAAATGAGCCTGCGTGTCCCGATTCTCAATCAAGCGACGGGGCTCCCCGGCGCGCCCGCTGGTGGCAGAATCATTATCAACACCAGCGGCTTGCCACAGAATCTCGGCGGATGGAGGCTCACGATCAGCGATCAGAATGCGAATTTCCAGTTCAGCAGTGGTCAGATCATCGCGCAGGTGCCAAGCGGCTTATCCATCGGCCCGGCGGTGGTCCGGCTGATCTCTCCGAACGGCGACAATATCCCACCGGTGCTGATGCAGGTGGATGCCCCGCCACCGGTGATTGCGGCCGCGATGAACGCTTCCGGCGCGGCAATTGACGCTGCGCATCCGGCGCATCCGGGCGATTTGGTTACGCTCACGGTGGCAGGGCTTTTCGACGCTTCCGCGACGGTTCCATCCTCGAGTGTGAACGTGAATGTCGCCGGAGTGGATCAAGGGGCGGTCTCGGTCATTTCGGTTCCGGCGCAGCCTGGCGTCTGCCTTGTGCAGTTTGTACTCTCGTCCAATGTTACTTCCGGCCAGCAACAGGCCCAATCGGTAACAGTCGGGATCTCCACACGCATTTCAGCGGCGTTCCCGATCGCCGTCGCAGCTATTTAGAAGAAAGCCGCGTTCTTATGAGCGCGCCAGGCGCTGCACAAATTCAACGTCGCCCTCGAGAAATTCGTAGTCCGGAAGCTTGTCAGGGCGCTCCCAGACGATGCGCTCGAAGTCGAGATTCATCAGCTCGCCGGTGAACTCGGTCACACGATAGAACCGCAGCAGGATTCGAGGGCTGTCGCCGTAGCGCACCTCGTAGCTGTCCATCTCTTCATCGATGCGCGCCTCGATCCCAAGCTCCTCCCGCAACTCGCGCGCCAGCGCCTCGCGAGGGTCCTCGCCTGGCTCGACTTTTCCGCCTGGGAACTCCCACTTGAGCGGGTGACGGCCGCCAGGCTTGCGGCGGCAGATCAGCACGCGCCCATCCCGCTCGATCACCGCGGCAACAACCGTCATTCAGCGATAATTGAAGCACGAATGCACAGCGAGCGTCTGCTCGATCACTTCCGCAATCCCCGGAACGCGGGCGAATTGCCGCTGCCCGCCCTAAAGGTCGATGTCAGCAATCCCGCGTGCGGAGACATGCTCCGGCTGTTCGCCCGCTTTGAGAATGATCGTGTGGCGGAGGCGCGATTCCAGACCCGCGGTTGCACCGCCTCGATCGCCGCGAGCTCGGCCCTCACTGAATGGATGACCGGCAAGTCCCGGGCGGAGCTCAAGACGCTGACCGCGGCGGTGATCGAGGAAGCGCTCGGCGGGCTCGAACCAGCGTCGAAGCACGCCGCGGTGCTGTGCGTCGATGGAGTCAGAAAAATGCTCGGCTGAAGTATCCTGGTGGCTGACATGGTCCGATACCACGCGGCTTTGATTCTATGTTTTGCCAGCATGGCTCCGTGCCAGAACTGGCCTTCGTTTCGCGGCGAGCGCGCGATCGGCGTTATCGAAGACGCGCGGCTGCCCTCGTCCTGGGATATCGATAACGGCACAAACGTGGCCTGGAAGACTACGATTCCAGGCCTCGCGCACTCGAGCCCGATCGTCTGGGGCGACCGCGTTTTCGTCACGACCGCGATCAGCTCCGATCCGAACACGGTCCTTCAGTTTCCCTTGAAAGGCGAACTTGACCGGCGCACCGACGTTTCCAAACACCAGTTCCGTGTTCTGGCGCTCGATAAAGCCACGGGGAAGATAGCCTGGGACAAACTGGCCTATGAAGGCGAGCCACGCGTCGCGCGCCATCCGCATAACAGCTACGCCGCCCCCACGCCCGCCACCGACGGGAAACATCTCATCGCGTTTTTCGGTTCCGAAGGGCTGTATGCGTACAACCTCGATGGTAAGCCGCTGTGGAAACAGGACGTCGGCATCCTGGATCAGGGCGCGTTCGATGTTCCCGATTACAAATGGGGCTACGCCAGTTCACCGGTCATTTACCGGAACCTGGCGATCGTGCAGTGTGACCAGCAAAAGCGCTCTTTTCTCGCAGCTTTCGATGTCGAGACAGGGAAACAAATCTGGCGCAGCGAGCGGGACGCCATCCCATCCTGGTCGAGCCCGGGCATCTATGAGGGCAAGAGCGGCCCCGAGCTCATTACCAACGGAAGCGAATACATCCGCGGTTATGATCCGCTGACCGGCAAGGAGCTGTGGAAGTTGAAGGGCACCTCGATGATCTCGGTGCCCACGCCTTTCGCAGCGCACGATCTGATCTTCGTTTTCAGCGGCTACTGGCGATGGATCCAACCGATGTACGCGATCAAGCCGGGCGGGCGCGGCGACATCAGTCCTCCGAAAGACGCGGCGTCGAGCGAGCGGATCGCCTGGACCGCGGCGAAAGGCGCATCGTATCTAAACACGCCGCTGGTTTATGGCGAATATCTGTACGTCATGGGAAACACCGGTGTTCTGACTTGTTATCGCGCCCGCACCGGTGAGAAGGTTTACCAGCAGCGGCTCGGCACCGGCGGTTACTTCACGTCGTCCCCGGTGGGCGGTGGTGGAAAGATCTATTTCACCAGCGAGGATGGCGAGGTGTACGTCGTAAAAGCGGGCCCCGTATATGAGTTGCTGGCGGAGAACCACCTGGGCGACGTGGCAATGGCCACTCCGGCCATCACCGAGCGAATGCTGCTCTACCGCACGCAACACCACCTTTTCGCGCTCCGAGAGTCGAAATAAAATGGATGCAGTTCTGAATTCCGGCTCCTGTCTCACGGTTTCCGGCTACTCTGAAACATGTCGCCCTTCGATTTCCGTCCCCGCACGCGAATTCTTTTTGGAACCGGCGAGTTTGCCCGGCTGGGTGAGGTGGCCCGCGAGCTTGGCGGCACGCGCTGCCTGCTTGTGGCCGATCCAGGCATGGTCGAAGCCGGCTACGTTCAGGAAGCCATTCGCACGCTAAAGGCGCGCCGCATGGATGTTTTCGGCTTCCACGAATTCGAAGCCAGCCCTTCCGCGGCGATGATCGAAGCCGGACGAGCCTTCGCCGATCCGCTTCAAATCAATCTGATCGTGGGCCTCGGCGGCGGAAGCTCGATGGACTGCGCGAAGGGAATCAATTTCGTACTCTCTAACGGCGGCACAATCCGCGACTATTGGGGATACGGAAACGCGAAGCGGCCCATGCTCCCGATGATCGCCGTCCCCACCACCGCCGGCACGGGCAGCGAGGCCCAGACCTACGCCGTGATTTCCGATGACGCGACGCGTGTCAAGATGGCTTGCGGCGATGCCAAGGCTGCCTTCCGCGTGGCGATCCTCGACCCGAAGCTGACCGTATCACAGCCGGCCGCGCTGACCGCAGCCACCGGTTACGACGCGATCTCCCACGCTCTCGAGACACTTGTATCGACCCGGCGTAACGCTATTTCCGAATGCTTCTCGCGCGAAGCCTGGAGGCTGCTGAACGATAACTACGAGCGGGTGCTCGCTAATCCCTCAGATCTGGAAGCCCGCGGCGCGATGCTCGCAGGCGCCAGCCTGGCGGGCCTGGCGATCGAAAACTCGATGCTCGGGGCCACCCACGCTTGCGCCTATCCGCTGACCGCGCACTACGACATCGCGCATGGGGTCGCCATTGCGCTGCTACTCCCGCACGTGGTCGAGTGGAACAGCCAGGTGGCA
>QHXU01000295.1:0-486 GCA_003223065.1 Acidobacteriota bacterium
TACTGCCGCCGGGCTAGTCGGATTCTCGATAGGAACGGAAACGCTGGGGTCGATCGTCAGCCCGAGCACGCGCTGCGGCGTCACTGGCCTGCGTCCGACTTACGGCCGGATAAGCCGGTACGGCGCGATGGGCCTGAGCTGGACCATGGACAAGATCGGCCCGATCTGCCGCTCGGTGGAGGATTGCGCGGTGGTGCTGAATGCGATGTACGGTCCCGATGGCCACGACGTTACCACAATCGACTCGACCTTCGACTGGAATCCCACGGTGCCGCTCGCGAGTCTGAAAATCGGGTACTTGAAAGCTGAGTTTGAACGGCCGGGACAGCAGCCACAGCAGGCTGAAGCGCGAAAGAAGATCTACGACGACGCGCTGGATGCGCTGCGAAAGGCCGGCGCGAAGTTGGAAGCAACGGAGCTTCCGCAGACCCAGGCGGGCCCGCTGCGGATTATTCTCAGTGCCGAGGCCGCCGCGGCTTGCGACGA
>QHXU01000295.1:502-5281 GCA_003223065.1 Acidobacteriota bacterium
CGCGGCTTTCGACGATATCACTCGCGACGGGCGCGTCAATCAGCTCAGCGGGCAAGCTCGCGGCGATTGGCCTAACAGCTTCCGCACTTCGCGCCTGATTCCCGCGGTCGAGTACATTCGCGCTATGCGCGCCCGGACGCTGCTACAGCAGCAGATGGATACGTTCATGCGGAATTGGGACGTGCTGGTGACCCCCACCGGCTCTGCCACACTGCAAATCACCAATCTCACAGGCCATCCCCAGGTCGCAACTCCCTGCGGCTTTATCGACAAGGCTCCGCAAAGCATCCTATTCACGGGCCGCATTTACGAAGAGGGAATGCCGTTGCGTGTCGCGCTGGCCTACGAACAGGCCACCGACTGGCATACTATGCATCCGAAAACGGATTGGACTTGAACCGGTAATGGATCCGCCGGGTGAACGCCGGCTTACCCGGGCGGCAGGATCTTGGAGATGTCGTTGTAGATTACGAACACGACCACGACCATCAGGAACACGAAGCCGACCTTGACTACCGCTTCCTTGACCCTGAGATCGAGATCGCGGCGCAGCAGCATTTCCACCAGGAGCATAAGAATCACGCCGCCGTCGAGGATCGGCACAGGAAGCAGATTGAAGATTGCGAGATTCAGGCTCACTGCGGACATCAGTCCGAAGAATGTCGCCGGCCCCTCGCGCGCTGCCTGGCCGGACAGCTGAGCGATCCGGATCGGCCCTTCGAGCGATTTCGCCGACATGCGCCGCTCGATGATCCCCTCCAGGAACTTCAATATCAACTTGGCGCTCTGCAGGTTCTGGCGGCAGGATTCGTAAAAAGCCTCGTGCAAGGGGAGTTTGGTGATCTCAAGGCGCGGCTCGAGCGTCACGCCAATCATCCAGTGTTCCTGGCCCGTACCGTCCATATCACGCTTGGCCGGCGTAACGGTAACACTGGCCACCTTGCCGTTTCGCGCATACACAAGGTCCACCGGCTTGCCGTTGTTTTCGGCGATCACCTCGTGAAGACGCGAGGCGGAGCGAAGCGGCTTGCCGTTCACGCTGATCAGGATGTCGCCCTTTGCGAGTCCCGCGCGCTGGGCGTCAAGGCCCGGGACGACACCGGCAACCTGCACTTCGGTTTCCTCAGCCCACCCCAGAAAACCGATGCCCTGTTTTTCGTCGTAGACGGGCGTGACAGTGAAGTGCAGCCGGTCGCCGTTCCGCTTTACCCAAACATCGAGCGGCCGGCGCGCGCTTGCGACTTCCTTCATCGCGATGTCTTCCCACGTCGGGTCGGTAACGTTTTCGATCTGAACGATCTGGTCGCCTTCCCGGATGCCGCCCTTGGCCGCTGCACCGTCCGGAACCACGTATCCAATTACCGGATCGGGTGGTGTCGGAATCTTCGGATAACGGGCCATAAACAGCCCGGTGAGAAGCACCACAGCCAGCATGATGTTGATCGCGGGACCGGCCAGTGTGATGATCAGACGCTGCCAGCGCGGCTTCGCGAGTAAACTCCGAGGATCGGACGAGCTTTCGTCGCCCAGTTGATCCCCGGCCATTTTTACGTATCCGCCAAAAAGGATTGCGGAAAAACGGAAATCGGTTTCCCCCCGACGGAACCCGAACAACCGCGGCCCGAAACCGAAGCTGAACGTCTCCACCTTCACGTCAAACAGGCGAGCCGCCCAGTAATGGCCCAGTTCATGGATCAGGATCATCACCCCGATCAGAACCAGATACCACCAGAAGTTCTGTAAAAAGACCATACGTACACTCTTACGCGCCCAACGCCGCTTCGGTTGTCATTTTTTCGCCCCAACGCGATTCAATCGTTTTTCGAGCGATTTGGCGCGACACCCGATCTACTTCGAGCACTTCAGGAACCGAACTCGGCTCGCACGGCAGAACCCTCTCTAAAGTGTCGGCAACCGTAGCGGCGATGCCCGGAAACGGGATGCGTCTCGTCAGAAACGCCTCTACGGCGACCTCATCGGCGGCGTTAAGGGTTGTCGTCGCGGATCCGCCCGCCTCCTGTGCTTGGTAAGCCAACCTTAGGAGCGGAAATCTATTAAAATCAGGAGGATCGAAGTCCCAGCGTGCCGCCTGGGACCAGTCAATGCCGGGAACAAGCGATTCCTCTCGTGCCGGGTATGTAAGTGCGTACTGGATCGGCATCCGCATGTCCGTTGCGGAGACTTGGGCGATGATGCTGCCATCGGCATATTCCACCATCGCATGCACTTTCGATTGGGGGTGAACCACCACTTCTACATCCTTCGGCAGGAGATCGAATAGCCAGCAGGCCTCGATTACCTCGAATCCTTTGTTCATCAAGGTCGCGGAATCGATGGTAATCCGCGGCCCCATCTTCCAAGTTGGATGGTTCAAGGCCTGCTCTGGAGTCACGCGCGCCAGATCTTCGGCAGGCGTTTGACGGAACGGGCCGCCCGACGCGGTGAGGATCAGCCTCGCCACTTCCTCGCGCAAGCCGGCGCGGAAACATTGATGGGCGCCGTTGTGCTCGCTGTCGACCGGGATCAGCTCGGCTCCGGATGCCCGCGCAGCGCCGATAACCAGCTTGCCGCCCGCGACCAGGACTTCCTTGTTGGCGAGACCAATCCGTTTCGCTAGCCGGACGGCCTCGTAGGTGGCTTCGAGGCCCGCTACACCGACGATCGCCGACATCACGAAACCAACCTCTGGAGCGGTTGCGGCGGTGACACGGGCAGCGGCCCCAGCTGCCAATTCAGGGATCGCTGAGCCGTCCGATTTGAGCCGGCGATGTAATTCGTTGAGGGCAGGAGCATCAGCGACTACGGCGACTTTGGGCCGAAATTCGGCAATCTGCTGTGCTAGAAGATCCACATTCCGGCCTGCCACCAACGCGTAGATGGAAAACTTGTCAGGCCATCTGCGTACGACATCGAGAGTGCTCGTGCCAATGGAGCCGGTGGAGCCGAGCAGGGTGAGATAAGTCACTCGCCTCCGATCATAACATTGGTTGGGAACTAACTTCAGCGATCTGCTCGCGAACTGTGCTTCGCTGCTTGGGTTATCAATTCGCCGCCTGGAGCCTGTTGCGTCAACCCCAAAAGGGGCGCCGGGGAGGTTTGCTTCAGGGGTCTTTAATGAGGTTAGTCTCGCTTTGGTGGGAGTTGCCTCCCCGGCTTGATTCCAATATTAATATATCGCCGGGCGGATTGCAACAGTTTTTTGTAGTACGCCTTAATTTTTCTTTACCACCACTGCGGGCTGGCGCGCAACTCGCTGTTTATAAATAACATATAGTTTCATACACTCTTTGCTTGTGAAGCGCCGCTCTCGGCGGCACCGCGCGACTTCAGGATACCACTTCGGTATCCTAGGTTATTTTTGGACTACCACACCGGCCCAGTCTTCCAAAACCCGGATGGCTGAACAGAAGTCATCCTCACCCCATCCTTTGGCTATGGCAGCGCGCAGCATCTGCTCGGTTAGCGCCGTAGCTGGACACGGCACGTCCAGTGCCTTCGCCGCCTCGAGCGCAAGACCCAAGTCCTTGTGCATCCATTTCGTCGCGAAGTTGGTACGAAAATCGCGCGCCAGAATGTAAGGCGCTTTGAACGAAATGAGCCCGCTTTTGGCGGCGCTGTTGTTCAGGATGTCGAGCATCAACTCGGGTGGGATGCCCCCTTTAGTGGCGAGCACCATTCCTTCGGCGAAAGCTTGCATGATATTGGCGAGGATCAGGTTCTGAGTGAGCTTGGCTTGCAGGCCCTGACCCGACGCACCGCAATAATAGAAGACCTTCCCCATGATTTCGAGGTAGGGCTTGGATTTTTCGAACGCTGCCGTATCACCGCCCACCATGAAAGTGAGGGTTGCGTTTTCGGCGCCTGGTTTCGATCCGGTGCACGGAGCGTCGAGAAAGTACGCCTTCTTTGCGGCGAAGGCCATGCCGATCTCCTTGCTCACCACAGGCGAGATAGTGCTGCAATCGGCAATGACGCTCCCGGCTCGCACCCGCTCGATCAGGCCGCCCTCGCCTATAGTGATCTTTCGTGCCATGGCCGAGTCGCCGACGCAGTAGAAAATGAAATCAGCGCGTTCGGCCACCTGTTTCGGCGTGGCGCATGCAGCCCCCTTTCCTTCTTTCGCCAGTTCCTGCGCCTTGGCCGACGTATTCGACCACAGTGCCACCTCGTGGCCAGCCTTGAGGAGTTGCCGCGCCATCGGATAGCCCATGATTCCCAGACCGAGAAAACCGAGTTGTGCCATAGACGCTATGATTCTATCAATGAAGCCGAAGGTTCTCGTTACAAAGCGCGTTTATCCGGAGGCGATCGAGATCCTCGAACGACATGCCGAAGTCGAATACGTCAATAGCGACGACGGGCTTCCGCCAGCCGAGTTGCTGTCGCGCGCCCGCGGCAAGCAGGCCGTCGTTTCGCAGCTTACCGATCAATTCACACCAGACGTGCTGGCCGCGCTCGAAGGCGTACGAGTCATCGCCAACGTCGCCGTCGGCTTCGACAACATCGACGTGCCGGCCGCCACCGAGCGAGGCATTCTGGTGACGAACACGCCGGACGTCCTGACGGACACGACGGCTGATTTCGCATTTGCGCTGCTCATGGCGGCCGCGCGCCGCGTGGTTGAGGGCCACGCCTTCGTGCACTCCGCCCGATGGCGCCGCTGGGAGATCGACATGCTAGTGGGCCAGGACGTCCATCACAGCACGCTCGGCATTTTCGGGATGGGACGCATCGGGCAGGCGATGGCCCGCCGCCGTCTTGGTTTTTCGATGCGCGTTC
>QHXU01000295.1:5337-7361 GCA_003223065.1 Acidobacteriota bacterium
AAGAGCGAGTGCTGCGCGAAGCCGACTTTGTGAGCCTCCACGTGCCTCTGCTGGCATCGACCCGTCACTTCATCGGAGAACCGGAATTGCGAATGATGAAGCCGGCCGCAGTTCTGATCAATACATCCCGGGGCCCGGTGGTCGACGAAGCCGCGCTGGCACGCGCGCTCGCCGAGAACTGGATCGCCGCCGCCGCGATCGACGTGTTTGAGCGCGAGCCTCAGGTCCATCCCGGCCTGTTGAACCGCGCCAACGCGGTGCTCGCGCCCCACATAGCCTCGGCATCGGTTGCGACGAGGAAGCGTATGTCGACGATGGCTGCGGAAAATGCGCTGGCGGCTTTGGAAGGACGCCGCCCGCCGAATCTGCTCAATCCCGTTGTGTGGGATTCGGCGACATCCCGGCGAGGAGCCTGAGAACCAACAAATCCGAGGGTTGGAATGTGGTCGCTGGGACGTTGGTCAAATCCTCATCGCGATCGATCACGTGGCTGCGGATCATGGTCCGGAGCTGGTCGACGGAAACGCCTAGTTCTTCCGCGACTTCTGTTTCGGAATATTGCGACTTCCCCGCTCTCGGTTGCATTTGCAGCACAGTCCCTTGTTTGGTCTCCTCATTTGCATTGTAAGAGGGTGGCCGGATCGACCCAATCAGTCAGAGCGCTTATTTATGCCCCGGTATCGCCTGACGTACTAACGTACTACGGTCAGAGGTGAGCGGTCAGTAGAACGTTGCGGAGGTTCCAACCGCTCAGCACTAACCACGGACCGGCAGCCGCTGTAAACTCAAACTGATGGCTGACACGAAGTCCCTTCTCCGCCCCACGACCGAAATTCTGACCCGCGGGTTCGACCCGAGTCTTTCGGTGGGCTCGGCACGTCCGGCGGTGTTCCGGAGCTCAACGTACGTCTTCTCCAGTCCCGAAGCGGCGGAGCGCGCCTTTGATCTGATGGCCGGACGGGGCCAGGCAGAGCCGGGCGAGCAGATTGATCTCGTATACTCGCGTTTCAATCATCCCAACGCGGAAATCCTCGAGGACCAGATCCTGCCGCTCGAGACCGGCGCGGAGGCGGCGCTGGTCTTCAACTCGGGAATGGCGGCCATCATGACCGCGCTGTTCGC
Source organism: Acidobacteriota bacterium (assembly GCA_003223065.1). Taxonomy (GTDB): domain Bacteria; phylum Acidobacteriota; class Terriglobia; order Bryobacterales; family Bryobacteraceae; genus Palsa-187. The sequence continues at coordinate 6,460 of QHXU01000295.1, forward strand.
GTTCCTCCAGCCCGGAGACACGATCGTCTACACCGTACCGATCTACGGCGGAACGCAGAAGCTGATCGAGAACTTTCTCGCATCCTGGGGTGTGAACGGCGTGGCCGTGGCTGCGGGCCAGAGCCGCCCCATTGAGGAAGCGATTCGCACAGCAAAGAATCTGCGGGTGGTGTTGATCGAAACGCCCGCCAACCCGACCGTCATCATGACCGACATCCAGCGCTCGGTCAGTTGGGCCAAGGCAGCCGCCGGGGAGAAGGCTGTGGTGATGGTGGATAACACGATGATGGGCCCCACCTTCCAGCATCCGCTCCCGTTGGGCGCGGATCTGGTGCTGTACTCAGCGACCAAGTATCTTTCGGGCTTCAGCGACCTGATCGGTGGCGTCGCGCTTGCGCGAGACGCCGGGCTCATCAAGAAAATGCGGTCGATGCGCAGTCTCTTCGGCAACATCCTTCAGCCTGACGAGTGCTGGCTGCTCGATAACCGCCTGCCGACGGTCGGGTTGCGCATGAACCGCGCCAGCAAGAACGCGCAAAGGATCGCCGAGCGAGTCGCGAGCCATCCCAAAGTGAAGAAGGTCCTTTATCCGACCTTGTACGACGATCCTGAGCAGATCCGCATTCGCCTGGCCCAGTGCGACTACCCGGGCGCGATGTTCTCGCTCGATCTGCGCGGAGGAAAACGCGCGGCGTTCGAGTTCTTGCGCCAGCTGCGTCTGGCGCGCAACGCCGTCTCACTCGGCGGCGTCGAGACACTGGTGTGCCATCCTAAAACAACCACACACTCCGGCTTCACCGAGGAACAGTTCGAGCAGGCAGGCATCACCGACAGTCTGGTGCGCGTATCGGTCGGCATTGAAGACTGGCGCGATCTGTTGGCCGATTTCGAGCGCGCTCTCG
>QHXU01000320.1 GCA_003223065.1 Acidobacteriota bacterium
CAAAGTCGACGGCCACGCCTAGGATCCCAATGAGAGCAAAGGCCGCAGCAGCCATCGTGATGAGCACGAAGCCACGCTCGCGGCCATGCCGGCATGAAGCCGAAATGTTCCGTGGCATCGCGACGCCGTCGTGGATTTCAACAGAGTTTGGACGCATCTCTACTCTAGCCCTCCGGCTGCATTCACACAGGATTCAGACCTATATTCATAACAGTATGATGGATCTGCGGACTATAGAATCGGGCACATGGAGTAGACTGGCTGAAAAAAGTACCTAAACAGCCGATGACGACCGGACTATGTCATACAGGTCTGCTCGTTTAGTCTTAAGCATCCGCCCAGGCAGGGCAGTCATTGTGGAATCACCTCCCTGCCCACGGCCATATTCATTTGGGCGGCCGCGACTAGGTGGGATCCAATCAAATTTAGATACGCCAGCCGCGTGTCTCGATACGATTTTTCCGAATCCAAATATTCAAGCAGCGATGCGCCCCCGCGCCTGTAAGAGAATGCAACCGTGTCGCGGACATCGATCGCCAGCGGCAGGTATTTGGCTTTATAAGTACGGAGAAGGTTCAAACCGCTGACGAGCGTCACATAGGCGGAATCCACGTCGCTCGAGACCTGCGCCTGAGCAACATCGTGCTGCCGCTCGTTGCGGCGGATATCGATTAGGGTTCGCTCCTTTTCACCTTGATTCCGATCGAATATGCGAAGGGGAATGGCGACACTGGCGCCGAGCGTGTTGAAGTCAAACGGATTGTTGAACGAAGGATTGCGCGAATACCACCCGCTGAACGTTGGATCGGTCGAGCCGTTTGCAATCGCGAGCTGGTGGTTGATCTTCGCTAATTCGACATTTCGCGTCGCCGCTGTAAGATCCGGGCGGGATTCGAGGGCGACCCTCCGGAACTCTTCCAACGGCATCAATGAATCAACAAAATCATATGCGCCCGTAACGTCGAACTGGTCGATCGGGGTGCGGTCATTCAGTAGAGTGAGCAGTTGGATCTTGGCTGTGCGACGATTCACCGTAGCCGTTTCGAAATCGGACTCGAACTGAACACGCTGGAGTTCCTGACGGTTGAGGTCCATTCGGGATAGGTCGCCTGCCTGGAAGCGGGTGCGGTTCAGCCCGAGCTCGCGGTCCCAGTAGTCCAGGTTTTCTCTTGCGTTTTGGAGCACCGCCTCCGCCTCTAAGACTTGAACGAATGCGTTTCGCAGGTTGAATAGGAGTGTCCGTTGTTGATCGGCATAGGTCAGTTCGGTTACCGCCGTTGATTGCCTTGCGGCATTAAGTCGCAACTCCCGCTTGTGCCGCCTTTCGTGCAAATAGCTGAGTGTGGTTGTGAACATCGTTCCGGCAAAAGGCCGCCAGATTCCTTCATAAGGTGTGATTTGAGTGCCATCGGTCAGCAGAGTAAATTCCGGATTCGGGCGCAGATAAGCCGTAATCTCAGCAGCGCGCGACTCATCGATGCTAAGCTTGGCCGCCTGCAAGGTCGGATTCGTAGCCTGAAACTTCTCCTTGATCTGCTGCCAGGTAAATCCGGTTTGCGCGAAAGCTGTGGCGGGCAAAAAACCAAGGGCCGCAATCGCAAAGTACTGCAGGTGCTTTAACCACGGTACACGTATCATTGAATGATCCATAACCTCTCACTCCATAACTTTCACTTCGGCCACCCGCGATGAGAGAAGGCGTTACGGCACCAAGGGGCGCAGTACAAAATGGCTTTAGGTCCGGCCTTCACTCAGGCTGGGCTTACTCGCATCTAACCTTCAGACGAGCACTTGGCCAGACGCTGGAAGGCAATGCGGGCACCCTGAACGCAGGAGACTCAACCTGACCGCTAGGTGAAGGGCAGGAGTTCTGGCGGCGCTTTAATCGTACGAGCTGTCCAGAGCCGCAATTGACGCCGTATTCGGGCGGTCTCGCGCCGCAATCGCTTTCTTGGACATTCCGGCGGCAGTTTCTCGACACGGTAAGAATTTGGTCCCAGAATGCGTGCGCGGATGCGCTTCTCCGCCTGTGCTTGAGAGACCCAAGTGAAATTCTGAGAGCTCGAAGACGACGGGCGGTAGGGCACTAGTGGAAGAGTATAGAAGTCTGCGGCAACTGGACCGGGATCAGCCGATAGAACGAAATTACCTTTGCCGTCACCCAACCAAATATCCGTCGGTTGGACTCCATCCTCGGATTCGTCTATAAGGTCGAGGTTGGCGTCGTGGTTTACATCAGCTGCGTAAAGAACGCGGTTGGAACCCGCCGGATGGAGACCTCCCAGTTGGCGCTTGCCGAGCCCATCCAGTTTTATCTCGAGCATCTGGCCACCGTGTCCTTCCGGCACAAACGCGACAGTGTCCGGCCGGTTATCGTTATTCAGATCGACCACAAGAGGCGGCCTTAAGAATCCAGTTGATTCGATTACAGATCGAGGGGCTAGACATGCGGCGATGCTGGACGGAAGCAGCCTCCCGGTGATCCGCGCGGCTCCGGCGAGTGAAATTGCGGTAATGAGACACGCCGCTGATACGAACGGTCGGCTCAGGCGCCGAGACTGCATAGAGTTTTCAGGTACCACACCGAGAGTAGTATCATGGGCTGCTATGTTTAAGTTCCACAGGCACTTAAACGGTTTTCGCAGCTCCGTTTGGATCGAGAAAGAGGATGGGAAAACGTCAAATTGGATCGTATTGGCCTCTTGCCTGGATCAGGTCTTCTAGTGCCCCGTAGTACCTGCTAGGCGAAATCCTGAGTGCTAGCTCGGGTGTTACCTCCTGCATTACGTCATCGGTTCTTCCGAACACCTACAAGGGAACATTCCACACAGACGGAGGCCGGTACTACATGAATTCGTGCGGCAACGCATTTCTTTCGCGTGTTGCGATTGTGCTGATAAGCACAGTCCCTTTGGTGGCCCAGCATAGCCCCAACGCGGAAAATGCCCGCTCATCGAACACTTCTTTGCTGCGACTTTACGCGCAATATCTGAACGCCTCGCCTGCGCAGAAACCGGCGCTGAGAACACAAGCTGCCGCTATCCTCGCGCAGCGTGCCGCCCTATTTGGCGCTCTGATTCAGAACGACCCGCACACGGCCCTTCAGTTCGCGTTTTCGCAGGACCTGCTCGACGCACTCTTACAGGCTTTTCCGGATTCCGCACCCCTGCTCGAATCCCGCGGCGTCTGGCAGGGCCAGGCCGATGTCTGGGTGCTGGATGCGGCGGATATGAGGAATTCGAAAACGGCCATACAATTGAACGCCGCCCAGGAACGCCTCGACGTTGTCTTTGCGGATGGTCCCCCGAAGGGTCTCCGGTGCGGCAGCGTCCTGACCGTTCGAGGTGTTCGAAGAGGTACTACTGTCGCGGCCGACGGCGGTACCGTATCATCGTCGACTCTTCCGGCCGCAACTTGCAGCACGACCGGGTCTCAGAATACCGCTGTCTTGCTCGTTACTTTCCCTGGTGTTACTCCTTCGCTCACTCCATCCGCCGTGTACAACATGATGTTCGGCGCCGGAAACAGGTCCTTGGATGGGTACTGGCGTGACGTCTCGTACGGTAAGACGTCGGCCACCGGTAACGTCTTCGGCTGGTACACTCTGCCGAACTCGTACACTTGCGACCAGTATTCGAGCATTCAGTCCGCCGCGATAGCGGCTGCGGATAACGACGTCTATTTTCCAAACTACACCCGGATTTTTATTGTCTTTCCAAAGCCGGCCAACTGCACCTATGGCGGGCTCGGCACTGTGGGATGCACGAGCGTCACTTCGGCCGACGGCGCTTCTAATGCGTCAGTAGCGTGGCTGATCGCCGATTACCTCGGCTCGAATGATCAAGGCGTGGAAATGGCCGCACATGAGGGCGGTCACAATCTAGGACTTAACCACTCGCGTTCCCGCGATTTCGGCACGGACACGCTCGGAGCCCTCGGCGCCTTGGGAACCGTGAGCGAGTACGGCGATAATTTCTCCCCGATGGGCTATTACAATCTCGGGCATTATGCAGCCCAGCAGAAATACCAGTTGGGATGGCTTCCCGCCGCTAACGTGCAAACCATCCAATCCGGCGGAGCCTTTTCCATCGCACCATTCGAGTGGAACACGGCGGCTGTCCAAGCTCTGAAAGTACAGCGTGGGACTGGAAATGATGACTGGCTGTGGATCGAATACCGGCAGCCCATTGGAAATTACGAATCGACACTGTCATCGCAGATATTCTCGGGCGCGACAATTCGATACGTTGACTCGAACACGGGTGCTTACACCGATTTACTCGATTACACGCCCCAAACCAGTTCCTGGTCTGATCCCGATCTCAGCGCCGGTCTCACATGGGTCGATCCGTACACGAACGTTTCTATTGCCTCGCAGAACGCCACATCGAATGGGCTGACGGTGAGTGTCAACTACGGAGCAGGGACGTGTACGCCAGGGAATCCCACCGTGGCGGTATCGCCGGCGAATCCAACGGTGGAACGGTGGCGGCGGGCAATAGCGTCAACTACAGCGTCACAATTACAAACACCGACTCCGCGGCGTGCGCCAGCACGGCCTTTAGCCTCGGGACGTCTCAGCCGTCCGGGTGGACCGCGGCGGTGTCGCCCACTTTGGTCACACTCACCGCCGGACAGAGCGCTACGGTCACCATGTCTCAGGGGCCCCCGTCAAGCACGTCGACCGGAACGTATGCTGTGGCCGCAATTGCGTCCGCGGGTACGCGATCCGGAACGGGGAACGCAAACTGTTCGGTAACCGCTCCCTCTCCGCTGAGCGTGACACTTGCCATCAGCGGATCGACATTCTCGGCCCGCTCCACCGTGCCCATCACCGCGACCGTGCTGTCAGGAAACTTGCCCACGTCCGGAGCCACCGTGCAGTTCACAATGACCAAGCCCAACGGAACAAAGAGCACCTACACCGGGACGACGAATGCCAACGGGCAGGTGGCGTGGAACTATAAATTCGGCCCCAAGGATCCTAGCGGTACCTACAAGGTCACGGCAACCGCGACTCGTGGATCGCAGACAGCGCAGAGCACCGCCGCGACATTTGTGGTCCAATAACACCTGTCGATTCCCGGGTACTCGGGATCCCGCCTTCTCGACGCATGTTAACCATTGGGAGGATCGCAGTGTACTCCACAGGCAGCAGTACCTAGAAAATTCTTGCGCTCCAGAAATAACCGTAGTAGCATACCGTTTACCCATGTGACCGTCGTAGGTTATCTCGGCCTGATTGGGTAAGGGCGTCCACGTAAACCTGGTCACGATTAGCCAAAGGATAGTTTCGTCTAAAAATCGCAGTTGATCCTGTCACATATATCGGAGGGTACTTGAAGTTGTGGTTGAAGTGTGTTCTTTTCACCGTCGTGGTGTGTCTCGCCGTGACGTTCACATTGCTCGCTTTCCAAGCTCAGATCACCACGGACAAGCAACATTATTCCATCGGCGAGGGCATGATCATTTCGGGCACGGGATTTTCACCGCAAGTTCTGATCACGCTGTCTGTCCTCAGGCCAGACCATCAGACCGATCTTGTGCCCGGCGTTACCACCGACACCTCGGGCGCCTTTAGCGCAACCTACACCCCTCCTCTCCTTTCGGGCCGCTACAACGTCACAGCCACAGACGGCGCGAACAGCGCCGCAACTGCAACTACCGCTGCGGACGCCATCGGCTACAACAAGGGCGTCTATAACAAGGGGACTATCGCCCCGAACGATACCACCGGAACTTGGACCACGGGAAACGCCGGCAATAACTATCTGGAGAACCAGTGGGCGTATTACCAGTACGAGGTGACCGGCGTCGGGAGCACGGTTCCGAGCTTCGACGTAGTCTTCAATCACTTCCAGTCGAACACCAGTGCCATCTTCGTGGACGCCCTCGCCAATTTCAGGGCATGTGTGGACTGCTCTGAGAATTCGCATACCAGCGGGCCTCAGCAAGGCATGCTGCTGGATGGCGTTCCTTATCCGTCGCCGGGTTCCACGGTCTGGCTAAACGCTCGCCCCGCGCTCTCGCTGATTAACCACCCCTACGCCAACGGGACTTGCCAGGTCTCACCGGATCCCACTGATACGCCGTCCGGGGACCATTGCTTCCACGTAGATGGAGCTGCGCTTGCCGCCCTCTTCCCCGCCGGCACATTCAGCACCGGCACACATACCGTTACGCTGTTTTACGAGGCTCACCTGGCGTTGAGTTTCGTCTGGACACGGGGCAACGAGGCACTGTTGGGCTGTCCCAGTTCCATTAACTGGGTTCACCCGGGCCCGGAAGTTATACCGGCCAACACAGCCTACGGTACGGACGCCTACGGAGCTCCGGTTGGGGATGATCCCTGCAGCAAGAGCGATGCTGGAGACTGGACCTCATCGTTGTTTCACGGCGACGGTTTTGCGACCGGCTCCTCACGGCATTTCGAAATCGATAACCAGACCGCGGGATCTAATGGCGGTTTAGACCTGCCGATTCCCACCGTTCCGGGGCCAACCGGCTCGATTACGATCGTCAAAGTCACGAACCCGTCCGTGGCGGCCGGCGTGGCCTTCAATTTCTCTGGGGATCTCGACGCGTTCACCTTGGATACGGATCCGAGCGCAACGAATCCAAGCTCAAAGACCTTTACGGGCCTCACGAGTGGAATTCCTTACAACGTCACGGAGGCTGCGACACCAGGCTGGAACTTGACGAATCTTGTCTGTGTGGACAACGCCGGAACGAATTCGTTCTCCTATAACGCTGCGACCGCGACCATAACTCTATCAGCTATCGCCAATGCCTCCGTAACATGCACCTTCACGAACACCGGGATCGGCAATCTCGTGATTCGAAAGACGACCGTGGGCGGCGCCGGTTCGTTCAGCTTCACTAGTACGGGAGGGCTGCCGGCTCCAGCGGATGGATCGGGAAACTTCTCGATCACTACGTCGACCGCGAACACGCCGGTGTCGGCGACGTTCAATAACGCGACCGCCGGAAACTACACGGTGAGCGAAACGATCCCGAACGGCTGGGATCTGACGGGTCGGGAATGCGCGCTGACCACAACGGGGTCTGGGACCAGCACGTTCCCGGCATCGGGGACAACGCAGCCGGCCAACATCACGCTGGGTGCCGGCGACACAGTAACTTGCACGTATACGGATACCAAGAAAGCCTCATTGGTAATTCAGAAGGTTTCTCAAGGCGGCGTGGGGGCATTTGCCTTCACAAGCACGGGCGGATTGCCCAGTCCGGCGGATGGATCGGGAAATTTCTCCATCACCACGTCGACAGCCGGCACGGCAGTAGCGGCGACGTTCAACAACGTGACGCCCGGGAGCTTCACGGTCAATGAGACGGTCCCGAGCGGCTGGAGTCTGACGACCCGGGTGTGCTCGCTGACCACAACCGGATCTGGGACCAGCACGTTTCCGGCATCAGGGACAACGCAGCCGGCCAATATCACGTTGGGAGCCGGCGACACGGTGACTTGCACATATACCGATGCGAAGCTGGCCGGGTTAATCATCCAGAAGATTTCGCAAGGCGGCGTGGGGGCGTTTGCCTTCACGAGCACGGGCGGGTTGCCCAGTCCGGCGGATGGATCGGGGAACTTCTCGATCACCACGGTGACAGATGGCACGGCCGTAGCGGCGACGTTCAACAACCTGACGCCCGGGAACTTCACGGTCAGCGAGACTGTCCCGAGCGGTTGGGATCTGACGACCCTGTCGTGCTCGATCACGACGTCGGGCAGCGGGTCGTCGACCTTCAATACAGCCTCGCCGCCGCTGGCGTCGCTGACGCTGGGGGCTGGCGATACGGTGACCTGTGCGTTCACGAATACCCAGCAGGGCTCGATCAAGATCGTGAAGAACACCGTGGGCCGACGACACATTCAACTTCACAAGTAATTTCGGCGTCAGCGCGATAACCACGAACAGCAACACCGGCAGCCAGACCGTCAACAACCTGAGCGCCGGCAGCAGCTACAACATTAGCGAACAGGCCAAGACGGGCTGGGATTCAGGCACATTCAGCTGCGACCACGGGACTGCGGCGGCCATACAGGTGTTGGCGGGACAGACCACGACCTGCTCGATCACCAACACTCAG
>QHXU01000321.1:0-10074 GCA_003223065.1 Acidobacteriota bacterium
TTGGGTTTCCTCGTAGTGACGCTTCTCGACTTGCGCGACCGCCTTGGTCACGGCCGAATCGACTTGCGTCTGGAGTGCGGCCGAATCGATCGCAGCCGCCGGCCGCACGAAGGCATGCGCGAGGATCGCGGCGGCAATGACACAGGCGGCGGCGAAGGATGGCCGGAGGAAGACTTGCCACCATCTCGGCTCGAAGACCTTATCGGAAACGAAGGCGATGCGCCGAGGCATCTCCTCATCAGGCAGCTTAGAGAGCGTTTCGATTGTCAGTCGAAGTGTAGCCAGCTCTTCGCGGCAAATCGCACAAACGGCGGCGTGCGCTTCGGCATGGCGGCGATCTTCTTGACCCAGCTCTCCGAGCGCGTAGGCTTTCCAATCATAGGATGCGCAGTTCATATTCCCCTCACGACTCTTCTCGTGAAACCATTGGAGCGAGCGTTGTCTTCAGAAGATCGAGCGCCGTGTACAAGCGCGACTTGTCAGTCGAAACCGGGCAGCCCAGGATTTCGGCCATTTCGTCGAACTTGAATCCTTGATACACCTTGAGCAGGACCGCTTCGCGCTGGTCCTCGCCAAGGCGGCGAAGCGCGCTCTCGACAGCCAGCGACAACTCGATGGGCAGCAGGCGCGCGCCGGGCTGGGAAGTCCGAGGCTCCTGCGCCAGGTCGCCCTCAGGCCGCCGCCTGCGCAGCAGCGAGAACGCCTCGTTGTGGCCGATACGGAACAGCCACGCCGGGAAGCGTTCCACGTCGTCGAGCTTCGGCAAGTTTTGATAGGCTTTCAAGAACACGTCCTGGCTCAGGTCGAGCGCGTCTTCACGATTCGAGACCAGGCGCAGCAGATAGTTGAAGACACGCTTCTCCCATCGGGACACGAGGAGGTTATAGGCCTCGACGTCTCCCCGCCGCGCTTTGGCGATCAGGTCGCGATCCTCGACCTCGCGAAAGATCAACTCTTGGCTCCGTTCGTAAAGACGCCCCTGGGGCGGAAAAAGTCGGACGCGATCTATTAATTATGACCGGTTGACGGCTGATCGGCAGGCGCCAGCACTAGAGCCGTGCTGATGTAAGATGGGGAGCTGAGCATGCACCGGCGCGATCTACTGAAGCTCGGAGCTTCCTTCGCCGCGATTCCGGCGGCTTGGGCGGCGCAGGCGGCCAAACCTGACTGGCGGCCGTCCGTGTTCGATGACCATCAAAACGAGACGGTCATCGCCCTCACGGAGTTGATCATCCCCGCCACTGATACGCCTGGCGCTAAAGCCGCACGCGTAAACCGCTACATTGACCTTTTCCTCCGTGACGGCCGGGCAGAGCAGCGGGAGCGATTTCTCGAAGGGCTGAGCTGGCTGGATGGTTACGCGATTCGCGAACACGGGCATCCGTTCCTGCGTTGCGCCCCCGCGGATCAGACAGCCATGCTGCACTCGCTCGACCAGGGCGCAGGTCCCGGCCACAATTTTTTCCGTTTCGTTAAATCGGCTACAGCGCGCATTTATTACAACACTCAAATCGGATACCAGGAGCTGAACAAAGGCGGACGCGTGCCGGCCAGCTTCGGCTGCAAGCACGGCGGGCATGCGTGAAGAGCAGGCGCCGGGGCTTAGGCGCGAACTCGGCGTAGGAGACCTTACTCTTTTCACCATCGCCTGCATCGTCAGCACCCGCTGGCCGTCAGTGGCGGCGCATGCGGGACCGAGTTCAGTCACGCTCTGGCTGCTGGGGGCGGTGTTCTTCGTGCTGCCGCTCGCGGTAGCCGTGGCCACGCTCACGACGAAATACCCAGGCGCGGGCGGTCTGTACTTGTGGATTCGCAACGATTTTGGGCCATGGCCTGGCTTTCTGAACTTCTGGATCTACTGGATGGGGATCGCCTTCCTGTTCCCGAGCGTCGCGATGTTTTACATGAGCACGTCGGCGTACATGCTTGGACCGGCATACGCGCATCTGGCCGATAGCCGCGTATTCGTGCTGGCCGGCTCGCTGGTCACGATCTGGATTGCGCTCGGAACGAATCTGATCGGACTGAAAATCGGGAAGTGGACGGAGAATCTCGGCGGCGCGGCGACGTGGGTGCTCGGTGGACTGCTGGTTGGAGCGGCAGCGATGGCCTATGCGAAGCGCGGTGCTGCCACGTCCCTTACATGGATGAATGTCGTCCCGACTTGGAACTGGCAGACGGTCAATTTCTGGGCGACGATCGCCTTTGCAATGAGCGGAATGGAGTTTGCCGGAATGATGGGTGCCGAGATCCGGGACCCGGAGCGCACGTTGCCGCGAGCCGCGGCTATCGCGTCCGCGTTCGCCACGGTGTTCTATGTAGGCACGACGGTAGCCCTGCTGACGCTCCTCGAACCCGGGAAGATCAACGAGATGCAGGGGCTTGCGCAGGGCGGCGCTGTCGCCGGCGGAGAGTTGGGGGCGGGATGGTTCTCGCCGCTGATCGCGATGCTGGTGCTGACGACCGCCCTGGGGGCGTTCGGCGGCATGGGCTCAGCGGTGTCGCGTCTGCCGTTCGCGGCAGGTGTTGACCATTTACTGCCGGCAGCGTTCGGGAAAGTTCATCCCCGATGGAGCACGCCTTACATCTCGATTCTGGTGTTCGGCGCCGTCGCGTCGTTTTTGCTCGTCGCGATCCAGCTCGGCGACACCATGCGAGCGGCCTATCAAACGCTGATCTCGCTAATGGTGATCGTCGGATTCCTTCCCTACCTCTACATCTTCGGCAGCGCCTGGAAAGCGGGAAAGCAGATCAGCGCCTTATCCGGATGGGCGATTACCGTACTGGTGATCGTATGTTCACTGGCGCCCACTGCCGATGTCACCAACGTATGGGTGTTCGAGGGGAAGCTCGCGCTGGGCACATTAGCGGTGATCGTATCGGCCTGGCTTGTGTACGCGCGACGGCGGAAATGACCTACCCGGATTCAGTGCGGTTCCTTAGACGGCGAAGCTGGGCTTGGACCGGATACGGACATTGCTCCACGCGCTCGGAGACCCGCAGCGAGCGTACCGGGTGGTGCACGTAGCGGGCACCAACGGGAAGGGCTCCACCTGCGCCATGATCGCTGCCGGGTTGAGAGCCGCCGGAATTCGCACCGGGCTGTTCACATCACCACACCTCGTGGAACCCACTGAACGCATCCAGGTCAACGGCGTGCCGGTGACTCCGGAACAGTTCCAGCGGGCGTTCCAAGTCGTCCATGAGATCGCCGAAAGCCTGAACCTGGACTGCCATCCAACCTATTTTGAAACCGTCGCCGCGATGGGGTTCTGGCTGTTTCGGGAACTGCGCGTGAACACGGCGGTGGTTGAAGTCGGCCTCGGTGGCCGGCTGGATGCGACCAATGTCGTGGAGCCGGCGCTGGCCGTCATCACACCCATCGATTTCGATCACGAAGCATACCTCGGCCACACAATCGAAGCGATCGCCGGGGAGAAGGCCGGTATCCTGAAGTCCGGCGTGCCGGCGGTTTTTGCGTCACAGCGTGCGGAAGCAGCTCAGGTGCTGGAAGCGCGTGCTGCAGAGTTGGGCGTTCCGGTCACGCACTCGGCCGATTTTGCGGTTCGCGATCTGGAGGTCGACGCCCGCGGCTCGAGGTTTTCCGGCCTCATTTGCCCGCTGGCGGGCGAGCATCAGGTGGAAAACGGGATCACCGCGGCGCTGGCGCTCCAGCGGCTAGCAGTGGCTCCGCAGGGGATCGCTGAGACCCGGTGGCCCGGCCGCCTGGAGCAGGTGGCGCCGAACCCGGACATTATTCTCGACGGCGCCCACAACCCGGCGGGCGCACGCGCCCTGGCCCGTTACCTGGAGCGCTTTTACCGGGACCGAAGGCTGTGGCTCATTTACGGCGCGATGCGCGATAAAGCAGTCGAGGAGATCGCAGGCATCCTGTTTCCGCTCGCCGCTGAATTGATTTTCACCGCGCCGGCATATTCGCGCGCGCTGCGGCCGGAGGTGCTGGCCGAGATCGCGGGCCGCGGGCAAGTGGTGGCGAACGTCGCCGATGCATTAGCGTTTGTGCGGGGGCGGGCCGCCGCCGATGACGTTGTGGTCGTTACCGGATCGCTGTTTCTTGTCGGAGAGGCGCGGGCGCAATTCGTACAATTGGCGGGCCACGCTTCGTGATTGTCAGCCACACCCCGCTCGTACAATAGACCGATGGCGTTGCTCTGGAGCCTGCTGTTCATCGATCCGCTGATCATTCTCTCGACCATCTTCTTCGGATCGATCAGCCTCGTAGTCTCGCTGTTTGATACGACGGGGCGGACGCAGATTGAAGTAGCCCGGGTGTGGTCGCGGTCCTTGCTGCTGTTTGCCGGAGTGAGGGTGACGGTCGAGGGTATTTCGAAGATTAACCCGGACGCGAGCTACGTTTTCGCATCGAACCACCTGAGCTATATGGATACGCCGGTAGTGCTTTCGCACATCCCAGTGCAGTTCCGGTTTCTGGCCAAAAAGGGACTGTTTCAGATTCCGTTTCTTGGTACACACCTGGCACGCGCGGGACACATCCCGGTCCCGAGAGAGAACCCGCGCGCGGCTGTCAAGACCCTCACGCACGCCGCCGAAATCATTCGCGCGCGAGGCACCTCCGTATTGATTTTTCCCGAAGGCGGCCGCTCCCGCGATGGCGAGCTCCACGCCTTTAAGGAAGGTGCGGCGTATATCGCGATCAAGGCCCACGTGCCCCTGGTGCCGATTACGGTGGTGGGAACACGCAAGGTCCTCGCGGTGGGCTCGGCCACGTTCCGCCGTGCACATGTGCGGCTGTACATTGGCGATCCGATTTCAACCAAAGGCCTCGCGGTCCGTGATCGTGAGACGCTCACCGCGTCCGCAAGGGAGCAGATCGCTGCTATGCTCGAAAAATACTCATGATCAGGTACGCGGCCTTCCTTGCTCCCGCTCTGCTTCTGGCACAAATGGATATTCGGGATTATGACCCGAAGTCCACCCTCGTCGTTCCGCAGCACAACGTCACCAGGGCGAAGTTTCCATTCGTTGACGTGCACCACCACCCGCGGGTGCAGACGCCCGCCGATGTGGACCAGCTTGTCAAGGACATGGATGGCATTAATTTGCGAATTCTCGTGAACCTCAGCGGCGGCTGGGGAGAGCGCCTGCAGCGCAACGTCGAGCTGTTGAAAAGCCGGTATCCGGACCGGTTCGTCGTGTTCGCCAACTGGAATTATGAAGGCGTCGATGATCCCGGCTACGGCCCCAGAATCGCCCGGCAGCTTGAAGACGACGTCCGCCACGGCGCGCAGGGCTTGAAAATCTTCAAGCCCTTCGGCATGGAGGTCAAGGATTCACGGGGCCAGCGCATTCACGTCGACGACCCTCGCTACGATCAAGTCTTTGAATTGTGCGGCAAGCTCAAAATACCCGTCCTGATTCATACCGCCGAGCCGATCGCGTTCTTCGATCCCATCAACAAGCACAACGAGCGCTGGCGCGAGCTGCAGGAGTTTCCGGCGCGCGCCCGGCCGCCCGACAAGTATCCGAGCTGGCAGACCCTGATCGAGGAGCAGCATCGTATGTTCGCGCGCCATCCTAACACGACCTTTATCGATGCGCACTTGGGCTGGCTGGGCAACAATCTCGCCGAGCTCGGCCGCCTGTTGGACCGTCTGCCTAACGTGTACACGGAGATCGGCGCGGTGCTATATGAGCTCGGGCGGCAGCCGCGGATGGCCCGCGAATTCATGATCAAGTATCAGGACCGCGTGCTGATGGGCAAGGACGCCTGGCAGCCGCGCGATCCCAAGGAATACTGGTGCTACTTCCGTGTGCTCGAGACCCCGGACGAGTATTTCGACTATTACCGCCCGCGGCACGCGTTCTGGAAGATGTACGGCCTCGAACTGCCGGACGAGGTGCTGAAGAAAGTCTACTACCAGAATGCTCTCAAGCTGATCCCGGGTCTCAACGCATCCGGTTTTCCGAACTGAGCTCCGCCCGGCCTCGAGAGCGCGCGGATAGTGAAATACCGTAGCGCGGCCATTGCCGTGACACGTCCATTCGCGCTTGGTACGTTACGGGCGTGAATCGAGGAAGAGTTTCAGCCGGGCCATCGCTTCTTCGAGGATCGATCTCTCCGAGGCATAACAAATCCGTACGCTCCCCTCGCCGCCGGCTCCGAAGGCAACTCCCGGGGCCAGGCCGACCTTGGTATCCATCAGCAACTGCTTGCAGAATGCGAAGGAATTGTCCACGCCCTGGATGCGTGGAAACAGGTAGAAGGCGCCGTCGGGTTGGGGCACTGTCACGCCCGGCATCTTGCGCAGAGCAGCCAGACAAAAGTCGCGGTTCTCCCGGAGGCGGCAAACCATTTGGCGCACCAGTTCCTCGCCCCAAAGCAGCGCCGTCTCACCGGCCCTTTGCGAGAAGCTGGGAGCGTGGGAGACGATGAACTCGTTAAGCTGCGCGGCACGCGTCACTAAATCCTTGCGGCCCACTAGCCAGCCCACCCGCCAGCCGGTCATGCAATATGTTTTTGAAAACGACTGGATAACGATCACGGCGTCGTCGCGAGTGCATTTCTTGAGTATTGAAGGCGCGGTGACGCGGGGGGCCTCCGTGCCGGAAGCTTGTGGCGGAACGGCGGGATAGTAAAGCCGCTCGTAGACTTCGTCGGCGACGAGCCAAAGGCCGTGGCGGCGGGCGAATTCGAGCAGGCGATCCTGATCGTCTTCCGTTGCGACCCATCCCAACGGATTCGAAGGAGAAGTGTAAAGCAACAGGCGCGTGCGCGGCGTGACGGCGCGCTCGAGAGCATCGAAATCGACCGAGTACCGGCCGTTCAGGAGCGGATGCGCGATCTCGCGCACGATCGCATTCGACATCTGAAGGATCGACGACCCGTTCGGCCAGCACGGCGTGAGCACGAGCGCTTCGTCGCCGGGGTCGACCATGCAGCGAAGCGCGACGCTTAGGGCTTGCACGCCGGAGGCAGTTACTGCGATCTCAGCCGAGGGATCGAGCTCCACGCCGTGCAGCTCGGCGTAATAGCGTGCCAGCGAGTTCCGAAGCGAGGGCAATCCCGCGTTCTCGGTGTAATAGGTGTAACCGTCGGCCATCGCTTTCTGTGCGGCGCGCTTGATGTAATCCGGGGTCGGGATGTTGGACTCGCCGAAATAGAGCTTGAGCACGCCCTCCATCCCCATGGCGAGTTCAGCCAGCTCACGAATTCGGGAATAGGGGACGGCGAGAGCCGACGAGGCCACTTTGGCAGGCATCTGTTGAAATTCTATTTTACTCTGGCTTTGTTTAATGTTCTTGTGCGGCGTACTCCGGTTCGTGTTCCGGCTCCACCGCAGCCCGGGCCTTGCGAATGGCGAGGACGATCAACATCGCGACGACAGATCCGAGGCCGGCCATGAACATGTCTTTCTGCGAATCCCAGGCATCGCCCTGCATGCCGACGAATTCCTCGCCGCGCTGCGGGCTGAGAATGGATGCCATGCCAGCCTCCATCATTTCGTAGGCCGCGCTGCATGCGAGGGTGCATTCGATTGGCAGATAGTAGCGCCAGCGGCCGGTAACGCGGAGCACGCGGATGCAGATCTCCTGCATCGGATAGCTCAGCATCAGGCCGAAGCCGAAGTGAATGACGNNATCGTAATGGTTACGCTGGGTGTGCAGCCAGGGCTTCATCCATTCGCCGAGCGGGACGTCCGAGTACTTGTAATGCGCTCCCCACTCGTGCAGGGAAAGAAAAAGGAAGATGAGCAGATACGAGAGATCGGAGAAGGGGAACCCTCGGTAAGTAGCGATCATCGTCGCCAGGAAACAGAAAACCAGCACGTTTTCAAGAGCCCAGTCGAAGGTTCGCTCGGGATGAAAGGCGGAGATGGCGAACGCGGCTGCCGTGCCGGTGCACATCCAGTGAAGAAACCGATTTTCCCGGAAAGTAGGATGAGCGGTATTGGAGGCGGTAGTCAAAATCGCATTAGACAACGGGCGAAGGGCGGCTGGCAAGTGGGTGACAAGCGCGGCGTTGCTTGAGCAGAACTAATCGCGATCGACCAGCGTACTAGCGCCGCCGGTCTTTGGCGCCCATCAGCTCTTCGATGTTTACGAGGTCGGTGGGGTACCCGCCCGTGTAGCACGCGTAGCAGTAGTCGTGGTTCTCGTCCGCGACGGATTCGCGAAGCGCGCTTAGCGAAAGATATCCGAGCGAGTCCGCCTCGACGAACCGGCGAATTTCCTCAACGGTGTTGTTGGCGGCGATCAGCTCCGCAAGGCTGGGGGTGTCGACGCCGTAAAAGCAGGGGGATACAGTCGGAGGGCAGGAGATGCGCATGTGGACCTCCCGCGCTCCGGCGCCGCGCACCATGCGAACGATCTTGCGGCTGGTAGTGCCGCGGACTATGGAGTCGTCGACCAGGATGACGCGCCTGCCTTCGAGCAGGTGACGGACGGGATTCAGTTTCAACTTCACCCCGAAATCTCGAATGGCCTGGGAAGGCTCGATGAACGTGCGACCCACGTAGTGATTTCGAATCAACGCCTGGCGGAACGGGATGCCGGCCTCGGCCGCGTAGCCGATGGCCGCGGCGACGCCGGAGTGCGGCACCGGCACGACGACGTCGGCGTCGACCGGACACTCGCGAGCCAGCAGGCGGCCCAGCATCTCGCGCGACTCCTGCACCGGACGGCCGAATACGATGGAATCGGGCCGCGCAAAATAGACGTGCTCGAAAACACATTGCGCGCGGTCGCGGACTGGCGCATAACGTTCGCGAGTCATGCCTTCGCTTCCGACAGAAACCATCTCGCCCGGCTCGACATCGCCGAGATAGGCCGCGCTAATCAGATCGAAGGCGCACGTTTCCGAGGCGAATACATAACAAATACGGCCTCCCGACAATTCCAAGCGCCCGAAGGCGAGCGGACGGAAACCGTGCGGGTCGCGCGCCACCAGAACGTGATCCTGCGCCAGAAAGACCAGCGAGAACGCTCCTTCGAGCTGCAGAAGAGCCTCGCGCAGTGCGCCTGAAAGCGTTCGCTCGCGCGAGCGGGCGACCAGGTGCAGAATTACCTCTGTGTCGCTCGAGGCCTGGAAGATGGAGCCTTCGCGTTCGAGCTCTCGCCGCAACTCCAAGGCATTGGTGATGTTCCCGTTGTGGGCCACGGCGATGCGTCCTTTGTTACAGGCGACCGAGAACGGTTGCGCGTTGAGCAGGACGGTGTCGCCCGCAGTGGAGTAGCGGGTGTGGCCGATGGCCAGCTCCCCGGGCAAGCGGCCCAGGACTTCGGGAGTAAAGATATCAGCCACGTGGCCCATGGACTTGTGGCAGTGAATATTACGCCCGTCGCTCGAGGCGATACCGGCGCTCTCCTGGCCGCGGTGCTGGAGCGCGTACAGGCCCAAATATGCCAGGTTCGCCGCCTCGGGATGGCCGTAGATGGCGACGACGCCGCATTCTTCACGGAATTTATCAAGCATATTGAGGTTCGAGGTGATTCTCGAGCGCGCTCTCCCAAACTTGCTGGAGGCGATCGACGGGGCAGTCGATCCAGGTCACGGAAGCGTTACGAATTCGTATTCCTTCTTTCATTGTAACGCCTATGCGTGCGGCTTCGACCTTGTGTCTTTTCGCGATTTCCTCGATTTTCTCGGGCACGGCCGAGGAGACCAGTATGCGTGATGGAGCTTCGTGGAAAAGAGCCAGCTCGGGGCGCAAGTCGGTCGCTAGCTCGATCGCGGCGCCGACGCCCTCCATGGAGCACGCCGCAAGCGCCATGGCGAGTCCGCCGCCGGAGAGATCGTGCGCGGATTCGGCAAGGCCCGCGGCGACAATCTCACGGATCGCGGTCTGCACGCGCTTTTCGTAATCGAGGTCGAGCGCCGGCGGAAGGCCCCACATCTGGTTGAGCACGACCTTGGCGTACTGCGTTCCACCAAACCGAGTAAGATCCGAGGAGCCCAGGCCGCCCAGGAGGATGACACTCCGCCCTTCTTCCTTGAATGCGATCGTGACCGCCGGCGCGGTCTTCATCAAGCCTACGATGCCCATCACCGGCGTCGGCCAGATCGCCTCGCCAAGTGTTTCATTGTACAGGCTG
>QHXU01000321.1:10092-10606 GCA_003223065.1 Acidobacteriota bacterium
CGAACCAGCGGCAGGCCTCCGCCATGCCTTCGATGGTCTCGACGAGCTGAGCCATGATCTCCGGCCGCTCGGGGTTGCCGAAGTTAAGGTTATTGGTAGCGGCCACGGGAAGTGCGCCAACGGTCGAAAGATTGCGGCAGCACTCGGCTACCAGGAGGCGCGCGCCTTCCCGAGGCGAGAGCGAGCAGTAGCTGCCATTGCCGTCGAGCGACATGGCCACGCTGGTATCGGTCCCCTTAATACGCACGATGGCTGCGTCGCCGCCCGGGCCGGCGAGCGTATTGGTGCGCACCATGTAATCGTACTGCTGCCAGATCCAACGCTTGGAGCACAAATCGCCGGAGCCGATGAGGGCGAGCAGGTCGGACTCAATATCGCGGCTGGCAAATTCGGGCGCTTCCATCGGGGCTGTACGATACGACGGCGCGTCGTGAGGGCGATCGTAAAGCGGCGCTTCATCAGCGAGCTCCCGATTCGGGATTTCGGCGACGGTCACGCCGTGATTCTTGACGCG
>QHXU01000326.1:0-200 GCA_003223065.1 Acidobacteriota bacterium
GTGAGGCCTCCGCCCGGCGCCGGGGCAGCACGCGCGAGCCGGTTGGCACGTCCGCCTCCACCTGCGGCTGGGGGTTCCAAGACTGCCAGCGTTTCGAGTTTGTATATCCGAGCCAGACTGTTCAGATTGGTCCGGATCTGGTCCCAATCGTTGAATAAGGCCGCCGGAAATCTCTGGCTCGACATGGCCTGGTTCACCTG
>QHXU01000326.1:275-778 GCA_003223065.1 Acidobacteriota bacterium
CACTGCTGAGCGAAGCCAGATGCTTGATGGAATTGCTGAGGTCGTCAGCCCCGGCCTTGGCGCTTTCCGAAAGTTTGCCGGCGTCCACAGGCGGCCGCATGAGGGCCATGTTGTAGTCACGCGGCAATCCTTTGCTCCACTGATCGAGCTGGAGCACGAGAAACTGCACATATTCGCGTGCATAGGCCTCGCGATCGTGTCCTTCCTGGGGAGCGGCGCCGCGCAGCGGGGCGGCCAAGAGGGCAAAACATACCACCAGCCACTCAAGAAGGACGTAGCGTGAACGCATGGATTCCTCCTTCACTCTTCTCCACGCCCAGCAGCTCCGGAGCGAAAGCCGAGGGTTACGCGACGAGCTCCGTCAGCACGCGGGCGGGATTGACACCGACCAGCGATTCGTCCCGGCCTTCGTACGGGAAGGTGTTTTTCCTATAGTCGATCCCCAACAGGTGTTGGATCGTGGCGTGCACGTCGCTGTGGGTACATTTGAAGTCCTTCACAGC
>QHXU01000326.1:797-4630 GCA_003223065.1 Acidobacteriota bacterium
TGTTTGACCGAAATCGAATCCGGGTTTCAGGCCAGCGCCCGCCATCCACAGGCTGAAGCCATACGGATTGTGATCGCGGCCGGGCTTGGAGTTTTTCGCCTCGATGGTAGGCAGGCGGCCGAATTCGCCGGACCACACGACCAGCGTATCTTTTAACAGACCGCGCTGTTCGAGGTCGATGAGCAGCGCGGACATACCCTGATCGATGTACTCGCACAGGCCGGGGAGCTGGCCCGCGATATTATTGTGGGTGTCCCAGTTGCCGCCGCCACCGCCATAAACCTGGATGAAGCGCACGTCCCTCTCCGCCAGGCGCCGGGCCATGAGGCACAGCCTGCTGAACGGCCCCGCAATTTTCGCGTCGATCCCGTAGAGTTTCCGGGTGGCTTCGCTCTCCTGATCGATATCGGCAACCTTCAGAGCTTCTACCTGCATCCGCGCCGCTAATTCGTAATTGGCGATGCGGGACTCCAACTCCTGATCGAGCGGGTACATGGCTTTTTGCTGGCGATCCAGATCCTCGATCATATTCAGGAGCCGCCTCTGCTGATCGAGACTCATGCTTTCCGGCCGCTTGATGTCGTAGATGGGCGCGTGCGGATCCGCGCGCATCGCCGTTCCGTTGTAGATGGGAGGAAGCCAGGCGGAAGAATGAGCGCGATCGCCGATGGTAGCGCCTTGCCCGAGAGCGATGTATCCCGGCAGATTTTGGTTTTCGGTGCCAAGAGCATAGTTCACCCAGGAGCCGATGGCCGGGAATCCCGTGAACCCGCGCCCAGTGACGAAGGTGAACTGCGCCGTTGAATGATCGATGCGGTCCGTAGTCATGGACCTGACGAATGTCACCTTGTCGACCACCTTCTGGAAATACGGAAGCAACTCGGAAACCTCGCGCCCGCTCTCGCCGCATTCAGCAAATTTCCACGGGCTCGCCATGATCTGTTGGGAGCCGTTCAGCGCGCGTCCCTTGAT
The DNA here is from genome assembly GCA_003223065.1 of Acidobacteriota bacterium. Lineage (GTDB taxonomy): Bacteria > Acidobacteriota > Terriglobia > Bryobacterales > Bryobacteraceae > Palsa-187. Next base: position 1,770 of record QHXU01000326.1, read on the forward strand.
CTCGAACGGAGCAGGCTTCCCGTCATATCTCATCAGCGCCGGCTTGGGATCGAACATGTCGATGGTGCTTGGTCCCCCGCCGATGTAGATAAAGATGACCCTTTTCGCCTTAGGGGGGAAGGCAGGCGGCTTCGGCTTCAGATCGTACTGTCTCTCTTTGGCCGAGGGCGACTCCGCCGCAAACGCCTTGTCCCATTGCAGGATTGAGTTCGCCGCCATCGCGCCGAATCCAATCGCAGCTTCCTGCAACGCCTGTCTACGCGTTAGAAACATTTTCATGGCTTCTTCTCTTTTGGTTAATAACTATACAAGAAGTTATTTGTCCCAAACATCGCCTGGATAAACAGGCGCAGACCTTCCTGCGGACTGGATTCCGCCGCGATTGACTTCTTCGCAATCTCCCGCTCTTTAGCGGCCGGCGGCCGGTTGTAAGCCTCCTCAAACGCGAGCGTCACTGCATCATCGTAGTTGTTCTTGCTCTCTTCGAGCACGCGCTCAGCGAATGCCTTGCTGCTGCGAATCACCAGGGGATTGTTCATCAGCGCCAGCGACTGCGCCGGCAGTGACGAGCGGAAACGCTCCGCCTGTTTATCTGACGTCATGTCCGGGCAGTCGAACACGTGCAGGAAGTTGACCCAGCGGGTGCGCGTTTGCGCCAGGTAAATGCTACGCCGGTTTTGACCGTTACCTCTCTTTTCGTCTTCGAGCCATTGCCCATCGGGGCCGCGCTTGATCTGTTCCTGCCTACCGAACATTTTGTCGTTCAGAAGGCCGCTGACCTTCAGCATCGAGTCGCGAATGGTTTCCGCTTCCAGGCGCAACGGCGCTTTTCGCCACAGCAGCTTATCGGAGGGATCCGCGGCGACGTACTCGGGCAGTTCCGCCGAGCCTTGCCGGTAGACCTGAGACATCATGATTTGCTTGGTCAGCCACTTGAGGTCCCAGTTATGCTCCTGAAAAGTCGTTGCTAAATAGTCCAACAGTTCGGGATGCGTCGGCCTGGTTCCCTGGCTGCCGAAATCGTCGACAGAGCGGACGATTCCCTCGCCAAAGTGCCATTGCCACACGCGGTTCACGAACACGCGTGAAACCAGCGGGTTCTCGGGCGAGATCATCCATTTGGCCAAAATCAGACGGCGATTCGTGCTATTCCACCCGGGATGCTTTTGCGGGTCGGGGAATTCGAGCGGATGTTGGGGGTTGTCAAGGACCAGCGGGAGTCCGGGCTGTACCTCAACGCCCGGGGCAAGATAGTTGCCGCGCGCCAAAATGTATGTTGGCGAGGGCGTTTTAGAAACGTCCCACGCGGCCTCGATATAAATCGGGGGAATCTTTGACTGGTTGCGGCGCCCGTACCGCTTCGCCTGGATCTCGTCTTTCCATTTCGCCAGTTCCGGAAAACGCTTTTCGAGCTCCTGATCGGTGATAAAGTCCTTGGGAGCGTTCCGGTCCACTTCGAGGTCCGGATCGTTTTCGATGTCCTTACGGATTTGAGCGCGCTTGGCTGCGTCGGAGATATCCCTTCCTGACTTCAACTCTCCCCGATATCTCTGGTAGGTCGCTTCAAGGAGATCATCCATGCGGCGAATTGCTTTGGCGTCGTTGCTGGTGACATCCTTGATCCACGCTGACCGGTCGGAATCGTTCATATCCAGGACCATCCGGCTTGGCCACGGACCGTGGTTCAGGTCCGCCGGGAGCCAATTCTCCGGATCCCAGACAGCCTGGTAAACGGCCATCAGCTTGTAATAGTCCCTTTGGAGGATTGGGTCGAACTTGTGGTCGTGACAGCGGGCGCATTGCACGGTCAATCCCATCACCGCCGAAAGACTCGTCTCCATGGCCTTTTGTTGTGCGTCGAAGTACTTGTCGACTTCGTAAATCGTCTGGTTATCGGTGATGTCCGCTGTGGTACGGAGGAAGCCGGTTGCTGTCAGCGGCTCGATTTGATCGGGAGTTGGCGGCGTGCCTGGTTTGTAGTTGACCAACTGGTCGCCGGCCATCTGTTCCAGGATGAACAGGTTGATCGGTTTGTTCCTATTGAATGCATGGATCACGTAGTCACGGTATTTCCATGAGACTTCGCGATCACTGTCACCGGCGTCGCCGCGGGAATCGGAGTAACCCGCCACATCCAGCCAGTGCCGGCCCCATTGCTCACCGTAGTGCGGGGAGGCCAGCAAATGGTCGATCACGCGTTCCCAAGCGTTGGCGGATTTGTCCGCGACAAAGGCTTCCACCTCGGCACGGTTGGGCGGGAGGCCAACCAGGTCCAAATAGGCGCGGCGAATGAGCGTGGGACGGTCCGCTTCCGGCCGCATGATCCAGCCACGCTGCTCCAATTGGGCGAGAACAAAGGCATCAATCGGGGTGCGCACCTGATCCTTGTTCTTCACAGCCGGTACCGGAGGCTTGACGGGCCTTTTGAACGACCACCAGTTGCGGTCCTCCTGTGTGATCTTAGCGGCTTCGCGCTTTTGGACCTCCGCGTCTGATTCACCCGGCTGCGTCGGAAACCGCCCCTGTTCGATGTAGGCGCGGATGAGCTGTTTGTCAGCGGCGCTCAACTTCCCGCCTTGCGGCATTTGATCGTTTTCGATCATTTTCCAAAGGAGACTGCGCTCGGGCTTGCCGGGGGCGATCACCGGACCGCGTGTGCTGCCCTGCATCATCCCGGTAAAACTGCTCAGGTCGAGGCCAGCCATTTTCTGCTGCTGACCGTGGCACTGGACGCAATTCTTTTCCAGAACCGGGAGGATTTCGCTCTTGAAAAGTGGCGCCCGTTGGGCGACTGCCGGAATGGCAATCGCGGCAGCGGCGATACCAGCGCGCAGCCAGTACGATGGAACCCGCTTCGTTTC
>QHXU01000326.1:4664-6079 GCA_003223065.1 Acidobacteriota bacterium
GAAATCAGGCATTCGATTGATAGTGAACCACTCCCAGCCGCAGCTTGCAAGTGTCAAAAAGCATGGTCCGATGGTATTACCGCCGCTAAGGCCGTTTAATGAAGACCAGACCGTGCTGAAACGGCAAAAAGTCGAGGATCCGGTCAAGCTGAAATCCAATCGGTTCAATTTCCGAGCGGAGTTCCTGGAGGCTCATGGTGTAGACTCCGGCGGTAGGGTCGTCATCATTCTCTTGAGCGTATTCAACGACGACAAGGCGGCCCCGCGGCTTGAGGCACCGTCGGACCGCGGCCAGCATCGCCTCAGGTTGTGAAAACTCGTGATAAGCATTGGCGATGAAAACCAAGTCCACTGCCCCTTCGGGCAGTCCAGGATCACGCTCGCGACCCAGGACGAGGCCGACATTTCCGAGGTTGCGTTTTCTGACGTCTTGCGCGATCCGATCCAGCATTTCTTGTTGAATATCGACTGCGATCACTTTGCCCTTGGATCCCACCCTTTGAGCCAGACGCCAGGTAAAGTAACCGGCGCCGGCGCCCAGATCCACAACCGTTGCTCCGAGGCGAAGCTGGAGGCTGTCGAGCAGCATGTCCGGGCGTTCCTGACCATCGCGATTCGCCCTGGTAAGCCAGGAGATGTTCCGGGTGAGGGGGGCCGACGTGCGTTTTCGCCCTGGAGGCACGTCGATGTTCCCGCGCAAGCTTCTCAGATATGCGACCAGATCGTCGATTTCCGAAGGGGAGAGCTTCGATGCGTACGAAGGCATCAGGGAGCGTGCTTCGCGCCGCAGGTCCATGAGATTCTCTTTCAGGAAAGAGCGGGGATTGCCCGTGGTATCGCGGAGCTGGATGGATATATCGTCCTCGTTAAGTCCGATGCCTTCGATCCGCTGGCCTTGTTTGGTAGTGACCAATACCGTGAAGTACTCGCGGTCGATTTCGGCATTCGGATCGGTGATGGAGAGGCGAATCGATTCCGCAGTACGCTTGACGCCGATCTCAGTCAAGTCGGGGCCAAGGCTGCCGCCGCGGCTCGCGATGGAGTGGCAATTGCGGCAGCCACCCTTGCCCTCAAAGATGGCCTTACCTGCCGGCACGCGAGTGATGCCTTGCGCAGCGAGAGCCGACAGGAATGCCAACGCAAACGCGCCCTTGATGAACAACCGCAAGATCTATTTCAGAGCCCGAAGGTAATGATCACGTCGCCGACCGGCAGGGAGATGTACTGTTTTCCATTGACGAAATAACTGATGGGCGAGGCATAGACCCGATCATTGCCGGCGAAATACCAGAGGCGCTCGCCCGTGCGCGCATCCAGCGCAAATACGACACCCTCTATCGTCCCGCCGAAGACCAGGTTACCGGCGGTGGACATAACGCCGCCCCACGGCGGGCTGATCACCTTGTGCTCCCATT
>QHXU01000326.1:6110-8180 GCA_003223065.1 Acidobacteriota bacterium
TTCAGGAGCGAAACGAGGCCCGCGCCTTCCGCCGCCGGCAGTCACATCCGGAAGGTTCCCGCCGGCGCCGAAAATGCCGTTGCGGGCGGGCGCGTTGCCGCCACGACCGGCACGGCCGCCGCCAGCCTCGGCGGGGGCGGCCGCAGGCGAGCTATCCGGGCCCACGGGAGGATCGGTGGGGGCGGTGTTCAGCTCCTCAGCCCCGTGCCGGACGGAATTCTTGCTGAACACGCGGCGCTCGTCGCGCGCAAAAACGTAGAGCAGCCTGGTGAGCGGGCTGTAGCTGTGGGACATCCAGTTCGCCCCGCCGTCGACGCCGGGAAAGACGGTATCGATTCCCTCGGGCGTCGGATCGGTGCCCGGGATGACTTCCGGGCGGCCTTTATCGTCGAATCCTTTTGCCCAGGTCTGTCTGACGAAGCTCTTGGCCAGCAAAAACGCCCCGTTGTTTCGATCCAACAGGTAATAGAAACCGTTCCGGGCGGGCCAAGCCATCAGGTGTCTCTGCTGTTCGTGGAAGGGCGCATCGATCAGGATGGGAATCTGCGTGGCGTCCCAGTCATGCGTGTCATTGGGAGTGAACTGGAAATGCCACTTGAGCTTACCGGTGTCTGGATCCAAAGCGAGGACGGAGCACGAGTACAGGTTATCGCCTTGACGCGAATCCCGGTTGTAGTCCGGCCAGGGGTTGCTCGTGCCCCAGTACAACGTGTTCGTTTCCGGATCGTAGGAACCGGTGTTCCAGGTGGAGACGCCGCCGATCTTCCACGAATCGCCGGCCCAAGTGCCAAAGTTCGGTTCACCCGGTTGGGGAATGGTATTGAACCGCCAAAGACGTTTTCCCGTTGCGGCATCATAGGCGTCGAGGAACCCCGATGTGGGATGCTCGCCGCCGGCCATGCCGACGATGACTTTGTCCTTCAGGGCAAGCGGCGCACCGGTTGCGGCATAGCCTCCGGCCGCGGTGTAGTCATACATCGTGGTCTTCCATAGCTCCCGGCCCGACCTGGCGTCGAGGGCGATGAGGTGCATGTCCAGCGTGTTCATAAACAGGGTATTGCCCAGGATGGCGAGTCCCCGGTTCACCCTGCCGCAGCAGTTGTAAGTCCGCTCGGGATTCTTGTGGTTGTAGACCCACAGTACACGTCCGGTCTCGGCATCGACGGCGAAGACGTCGTTTTCCGGACGGGTGAGGTACATGATTCCATCGACGACCAGAGGAGTGGTCTCAAATTTTTGCTGGTGGCGTCCCTGAAAGAGCCACTTGACGTGAAGGTTCTTCACGTTTTGAGTGTTGATCTGATCCAGGCGGCTATAGCGCCAACCGTTGTACGTGTTGGAGTACATCAGCCAGTTGCCCGGTTCCTGATCGGCCTTCAGCAGCCTTTCGTAGGTGACAGGCAGGCTCTGTGCGAACAGCGAGATGGCTGATGCGGCCGCAAGCATCAAGGTCCATCCTCGATCAGTTGTCATTCAAAACCTCGCAACGAATTCAAGTAAGCCACAACATCTTCGATCTCTTTCCTGCTCAGGATCGACCCGTATGGCGGCATGATCGACGGCTTGTCGCGCCGGATGCTCGCGATATTCTCTTTAAAGAACGACCGCAGCTTATCGCTGGTGTCTCTTAACTGAACAGATATATCATCTTCATTCAGCCGGATGCCGGCGACTGTCTGGCCGGTTTTGGTGACCACCTGGATGGCTCGATAGCGCGCCGGCACATCGGCTTCCGGCTTCAAGAGCGACTCTTCGAGATACTTTAGGCCGCGCCGCCGCCCGACGTCGCTCAAATCCGGTCCGAGGCTTCCGCCTTCGCGGCCGAGCGAATGACAGGTCATGCACCGGCCTTTGCCTTTGAATACCTCCTTGCCCGCTAGCGGGTCTCCGGGAGCTCTCTCAAAAAGCCCAGGAGAGCCGAGCTTCTTAACGAAGGCGACCATCCTCCAAACCTCGTCATCGGTTACGCGGACCGCCGGCATCTCGGTTCCGGGTATGCCGTTGCGGATTGAATCGTACAACTCCGGGTCCGAGCCGCCATGACTGTACTGGCCGGTGGTGAGGTCGGCT
>QHXU01000326.1:8205-9044 GCA_003223065.1 Acidobacteriota bacterium
CCGTGGGCCCCATGGCAATACGAGCAGTGGGTTTGAAACAGCGCGCCACCCTGTTCGGCGCCCTCCGGCGTGTCAAACGGGTTCTTTCGGGCAGTTGATGTCTGCTGTGCCCAACCTGCCGCCATCAGCGCGAGACAGCAACAGCTCATTCGCAGCAGAGTAAACATGCGGGTCATACCTTCCATTGAGCTGGATACGGTCTTTTTCACTGTGCGATCCCCGATACTTGACCTCGCAAGACCGTCACGGAAGCTTTGGGAAGGGTAAAGATGGCCTGGGGCGCTCCCACGATGGTCGTGGCCACAGGCGGCCCATCGGGATCCGCGTGGCTGTTTGTGCCTTCGTGCTTCCACACATACTGCTCGCTACCGAAGGTCACCAGCGTGACCGGCCCGGAAAAGGCGGCTTTGCGCCCGCTCTTCGAATCCTCAAACTCAACCCGCACGGTATGCGGCCTGAACTCGTCGCGGTTGACCAGCATCAACGACCAGTTTCCATCCGGCCGGCGCACAGCGTAAGAAGTGACCAGCACATTACCATCCGGATCGCGGATTCCGGTCGATGAAGGGTACATCTGATGAATGCCGGAGCGGTGCTGTACCCACTCCAGGTTGATCATGTGGGCGGCCCAGTATGGCGAAGTGTATCCGGTGATGTTGTATTCCCGGTCTGCCACAAAGTTCGACCACGTAGCGGGGCCGAGGCAGGTGTTCTGAACGGCCTGGGGCTGGATGGGTGAATGGTAGAAGGCAGCGCCTCCGCCTTCGAAGAAAGATCCGATATTGTCCGCCAGCCACAGGGCCGCGAAGATCGTACTCATGGGTCCGGTGAGCCGCCAG
>QHXU01000326.1:9093-10378 GCA_003223065.1 Acidobacteriota bacterium
GACCCCGACTTCTCTCCACACCTGGAGAATGTGCTTCATCAATTGCGGCTCCTCATAAAGCGATTTCCAGGTGATGGTGCAGGGCTCAAACGGGTAATGCTCGAACGAGACGAAGGCCAAGTCTGAAATGCGTCCATGCGATCTCAGGTAAGCCAGGAAGCGGCCCATCCAGGACGTTCGGCCCTCGGCATCCGGCCACACCTTGATATCCTCGTTGACACCCTCAAAAACCGGCCCGCCCAGTTTCAGCGTGGGGTCCACCTTGTGGATGGCAGTGGCCCACTGGACATAGAGGGCGGCGTAATCCTCCGGCAAGATGTGCTTGCCGTCGGGCTCTTCGCCCATCTCGATCCAGCCGATGCGGTAGCCGCGCTTCTTGATGTAGGCGATCTGCGCGGCGGCGTCATCCGGCGTGCCGTACAGCATGGTAACCGGAATCATGGCCGGCAGGTTATTGGTCAGGCCGCTGGTGAAGAAGACATCGAAACCGCTATGCTGGCCGCTTCCGGTGGCATTCACATCGGCTTCGGAATGCCACGGGTCTATGGAAGATGTGACGAAACTTGTGCGCGCCTGGGGATCCTTCGCGGTTTCGACAAAGCCGCCACCTGCGTCGAGCGTTCCGGCAGTGATCTCCTGAATGGCGTAGCCGACGCAATTGCGGATATCTCCGGAGCCATGCAGGTCACAGGTGTTCGACGAGTCCGTCATCCAGACGCGCAGGTGACGGACCGGCAGGGGCGCTTCCGCGAGCTTCAGCGTGACATCACCGCCTTGCCCGTTCTTTACGTTGCCCGAAGGAAACGTTTTCCATTCGCCCTTGGGGTCGCGGCCGATGGGGTTTTGTCCAACCCAGTAATCGACCTGGTAAGTCCTGGCGTAAGGGTTGGCCCATGCGATCCGTACCGCGTTTACCGGCTTCGCGGCGCCGAGGTCCATCACTGCCCATTGCGGATGTAACTCGTCAGGCTCTCCGGTGAACCGGCGGGTGAGAAAGGGGTTACTCTTCCAATAGGAAAGTCCGCTGCCCTGCAGCGTGGCGGATGCGCCGCCACCGCTGCGTGTGAAGCCACGGTGCGGCAGCGAATACGACAGGATGTAGCGCAGCGGTTCCTTCAGCTCTGTGCTGCCGGTAAAGTAGCCGCTCTTACTCGCCGCGTCGCTCCACGTCCCGTTGCCGTTCCAATGCCAGGCGGCGATACGAAGCTCGCTGTTGTTCCTATAGGTGATGGGGCCCCAACCTGCCGAAAGCGCTTCTTGAACGATATGGGGTGTATAAACTTTG